>DCUH01000116.1:0-5788 GCA_002327765.1 bacterium UBA2219
TGCTGGAGAAGCAGAAGGAAGGCAAGAAGCGGATGAAGCAGGTCGGCGCGGTGGAGATCCCGCAGGAGGCGTTCCTGTCCATCCTCAAGGTCAAGGAGTAGGGGGGGCCATGCGGCACGACAAGGTGCACCCGGAGTTCATCGGGGACACGCCGAGGAAGGGGAAATTCCGCGAATACGTGGAGGCGTTCGGCATCGCCCTGGTGATCGCCCTGGTCGTTCGGACCCTGCTGATCCAGGCCTTCAAGATCCCCTCCAGCTCCATGGAGAACACCCTGCTGGTGGGCGACCACATCTTCGTCAACAAGTTCATCTACGGCTACCACATCCCGTTCACGAAGGGGCGCGTGCTGCAGTTCAAGAGCCCGGAGCGGGGCGACATCATCGTGTTCGTCTTCCCGGAGGACACGGAGAAGGACTTCATCAAGCGGGTGATCGGCGTCCCCGGGGACGTGATCGAGGTGCGGCAGAAGACCGTGTACCTGAACGGGCGGCCGATCCCCGAGGACTACGCCCGGTTCGTCGAGGGCGCGGACCCCGAGGGGCTGGTGCGGGCCCGCGACGACATGGCCGCCACCCAGGTGCCGCCGGGAAAATATTTCGTGATGGGGGACAACCGGGACCGGTCCTACGACTCCCGATTCTGGGGGTTCGTCGACTCGGAGGCGGTGATCGGGAAGGCGATGTTCATCTACTTTTCCATCGACTGGAGCAAGGACGTCGGATGGATGGAGATCTGGCGATGGCCGGAGCTGGTCCGGTGGAACCGGATCGGGGGGCTGCTGAAGTAGGCGCTGTTGACGTTGAAGAGGGATCGGAGTAATGTGTTAAGCACCTTTTAAGCTAATCCGGCGAGGTTAGCAAAGGATGCAATGGACAATACGATACGACCAATGGGCCTCTCCATGCGAATGGAGAGGCATTTTTTTGCCCGGGTCCGGGCGTTGCATCCGCGGAAAGGCGGTAACCGATCATGAGGAAGACCGGCGAAAAGATCATCCTGGACGGAAAGGGGGTCGAGCGGGTCCTGACCCGGCTGACCCATGAGATCCTCGAGAAGAACCGGGGGGCGTCCGACATCGTCCTGGTGGGGGTCGCCCTCGGCGGCGTGCCGCTGTCGGAGGCGATCCGGCGGAACATCAAGATGATCGAGGGCGTGGACGTCCCGGCGGGGTTCGTCGACATTACCCTGTACCGGGACGACCTGGGGAAATCGGGGTATCAGACCCGCCTGAAGCGCACCGAGGTGCCGTTCTCCATCGACGACAAGCGGGTGGTCCTGGTGGACGACGTCCTCTACACCGGGCGGACGATCCGCGCCGCCATGGACGCGCTGATGGACCTGGGGCGGCCGAAGAACATCCAGCTCGCGGTGCTCATCGACCGGGGGCACCGGGAGCTGCCGATCCGAGCGGACTACGTGGGAAGGAACGTGCCCACCTCCCGCACCGAGGAAGTGAAGGTCCGGGTCGAGGGGGCGCCGGAGGATTGGAAGGTGGTCCTGAACGAGGGGGCCCCGGAGAAGGGGGAATAACGCATGGACTGGAGACGGAAGCACGTCCTGGGGCTTTCCGACTTCCGGCCGGAGGAGATCGAGTTCGTCGTCGACACCGCGCGGTCCATGGAAGAGGTTCTCACGCGGGACATCAAGAAGGTTCCGGCCCTGCGCGGCAAGACGGTCGTCAACCTGTTCTTCGAGCCGAGCACGCGGACGCGCACCTCCTTCGAGATCGCGGGGAAGCGGCTCTCCGCCGACGTCGTCAACTTCAGCTCCTCCGTGTCGAGCCAGAGCAAGGGGGAGACGCTCCTCGACACGGCGCGCAACATCGAGGCGATGAGGCCGAGCATCCTCGTGATCCGGCACAACGCCTCGGGGGCCGTGCAGTTCCTGTCGCGGCACCTCTCCTGCTCGATCATCAACGCGGGCGACGGCTCGAACGAGCATCCCACGCAGGCGCTCCTCGATCTGTACACCATCCTCAAGTCGAAGGGGAAGGTGGCGGGGCTCAAAATCGCCATCGTCGGGGACATCCTGCACAGCAGGGTCGCCCGGTCGAACCTGCACTGCCTGGGCAAGCTCGGCGCGACGCTGTGGCTCTGCGGCCCGGCGACGCTCCTGCCGCGCGAAATGGCCCGGACGGGCGCCACGCTGACGAACGACATCCGGGAGGCGGTGCGGGACGCCGACGTCGTGATCATGCTTCGGATCCAATTGGAACGACAAAAATCCGCATATTTTCCGTCGATCAGGGAGTATTCCTTGAAGTACGGGTTGAATAAGGACATCTTCGCCCTCGCGAAGGAGGACGCCGTCATCATGCACCCGGGTCCGATCAACCGCGGTGTGGAGATCTCGAACGATCTGGCCGACTGCAGCCGCTCGCTGATCCTCGACCAGGTCAATTCCGGGGTGGCCGTCCGGATGGCTCTTTTATACCTGCTGGCCGGAGGCGCGCAATGATGCTCATCCAGGGAGGGCGGATCATCGACCCGGCTTCCGGACGCGACGAGGTCGGGCACCTGGTGCTAAAGGACGGGATGGTCGAAGGCGTGTTGCAGGGCGATCCCCCCGCGGGATTCGACGGGCGGATCGTCGACGCGGGAGGGAAGTGGGTCGTCCCCGGGCTGGTCGACATGCACGTTCACCTGCGCGATCCGGGGTACGAATGGAAGGAGGACATCCGGACCGGCACCGCGGCGGCCGCGGCGGGTGGGTTCGCCTCCGTGGCCTGCATGGCGAACACCCAGCCGGTGAACGACAGCCCGGAGGTCACGAAATACATCTTGGAGAAGGCGCGCAGGGAAGGGTCGGCGGACGTCTTCCCGGTGGCCGCGGTGAGCCGCGGGCTGGAAGGGAAGGAGATGACCGACTTCGCCGAGGTCGCCGAGGCGGGCGCCGTGGCGTTTTCCGACGACGGGAAATACATCGCCAACCCGCTGCTCATGCGCCGAGCGATGGAGTACGCCCGCCCCTTCGGCTTCCCGATCCTCGTCCATTCCGAGGACCGGGATCTGACCGCGGGCGGCGCGGCGAACGAGGGGTGGACCGCCATCCGGATGGGGATCCCCGGGGCGCCGGGCGCCGCGGAGGAGGTTGCCATCGCGCGGGACATCCTCATCGCGCGGCAGACGGGCGGGCGGCTGCACCTCCAGCACATCAGCACGAAGATGGGGGTCGAGTTGCTGCGGATGGCAAAGAAGGCGGGGCTCTCCGTGACGGGGGAGACCGCCCCGCACTACTTCACCCTGACCGACGCTGCGCTGGAGGGATACGACACGAACGCGAAGATGAACCCGCCGCTGCGCGGCGAGGAAGACCGGATGGCGATCCTGGAAGGATTGCGGGACGGCACGATCGACGCGATTGCCTCGGACCACGCCCCGCACGACGCCTTCGTGAAGGAATGCGAATTCGCCGCCGCCGCCAACGGCATCATCGGACTGCAGACCTCGCTTACTCTGACGCTCGGACTGGCGGAGGGGGGGAAGATCGCGCCGTCGCGGATCGTGGAACTGCTGTCCGCCGCCCCCGCGCGGATCCTCTCGCTGCGCGGGAAGGGGACGCTGGCCCGCGGGGCGGACGCCGACGTTGCGGTGATCGACCCGGCGGCCGAGTGGGAATTCCGGGCGCAGGACGTGCGCTCTAAGTCGAAAAACAGCCCGTTCCTCGGGTGGAAGCTGCGCGGGCGGGCGGTACTGACCGTGTGCCGGGGCTTCGTCCGGCACTCCACGATCGAAGGAGTCGAAGCGGATGCCTGAAAAGAGAGCGGTCCTCGCGCTGGCAGACGGCACCGTGTACGTCGGGTCCGCCTTCGGGTACGAAGGGGAATCGTGCGGCGAGGTCGTCTTCAACACGGGGATGACGGGGTACCAGGAGGTGCTGACCGATCCGTCCTACAAAGGGCAGATCGTCACGATGACGTACCCGGAGATCGGCAACACCGGGATCAACCCGGAAGACGTCGAATCGAACCGCCCGTGGGTGGAGGGTTTCGTCGTCAAGGAGGCGTGGCCCATGCCGTCGAACTGGCGGCACGTCGAGTCGCTCGACTCCTACCTGCGCCGGTACCGCGTCTGCGGCATCGAGGGGATCGACACGCGGGCGCTCACCCGCCGGCTGCGCGACAACGGCTCCCAGATGGCGGTCCTGTCCACGGCCGACCCGGACCCCGAGGCGCTGGCGAGAAAGGCGAAGGAACTGCCCTCCATCGTCGGACGCGACCTGGTGCGCGAAGTCACATCCGACCGCGTCGTCCGCTGGTCCATGGGCGAGTGGGACCTGGAGAAAGGGTATCTGCCCGCCTCCGAGTTCCGCTCCCGGTTCGGCCGGATCCCGCGGATCGTCGCGATCGACTACGGCGTCAAGCGGAACATCCTGCGGATGCTCGTGACCCACGGCTTCAGCGTGACCGTCGTGCCGGCGTCGACCTCCGCNNGCCGATGTTCGGCATCTGCCTCGGGCACCAGATCATGGGGCTGGCGCTCGGCGGGAAGACCTTCAAGCTGAAGTTCGGCCACCACGGCTGCAACCAGCCGGTGAAGGACCTCGACACCGGGAAGATCGAGATCTCCAGCCAGAACCACAACTACGCGGTAGATCCGGGCACGCTGGAGAAGAAGGCGCGGATCACGCACGTCAACCTGAACGACGGCACGGTCGAGGGGCTCTCCGTCCCGTCGATGCGCTGCTTCTCGGTCCAGTACCACCCCGAGGCGTCCCCCGGGCCGCACGACTCGCGGTACCTCTTCACGCGCTTCTACCGGTACCTCACCGGGAAAGAGGACATCTGAATGCCTCGCACCGCCGGTCCCGCAAAGCGCGGCAACGCCGCCGTTCCCCTTTCCGCGGAATCGGCGAAGGCGCTCTCCTCCTGCCGCCTGTGCCCGAGGGCGTGCGGCGCGGACCGGCTGGCGGGGGAGACCGGTTTCTGCCGCGCGGGGCTGGCCGCCCGGGTCGCCGCCGTCTCGATCCATCACGGCGAGGAGCCGCCCGTCTCGGGGAGCCGCGGGTCGGGAACGGTGTTCTTCGCCCACTGCAACATGACGTGCCTTTTCTGCCAGAACTACCCGATCAGCCAGCTCGGGCACGGGCGGGACATGGACACGGAGACGCTCGCCGGGGAGCTGCTGAAACTGCAGGGTAAGGGGGCGCACAACGTGAACTTCGTGACGCCGACCCCCCATGTGCCGCAGCTCGTCGACGCAGTGCGCGCGGCGCGGGACAAGGGCTTCGCGCTCCCCGTGGTCTACAACACGAACGGCTACGACTCCCTCGAGGCGCTGGCTCTGCTCGACGGCGTGGTCGACGTCTACCTGCCCGACGCGAAATACCGGTCGCGCGAGCTGTCGGAGGCGGTCTCCGGCGCCCCGGACTACCCTGGGTCCAACGACGCGGCGCTGGCCGAGATGGTGCGGCAGGTCGGGTTCCTCGCGACGGGCGAGGACGGGATCGCGACCCGGGGAGTGCTGGTGCGGCACCTGGTGCTGCCGGGCCGGGTGGAGGAGACCGTCCGGGTCCTCGAGCACTTGAAAAAAGTCTTCGGCCCCGACCTTCCGCTGTCGCTGATGGGGCAGTACTTCCCCGCGTACCGGGCCCCGGAGACGCCGGGATTCGAGCGGAAACTGACGGAAGAGGAATACGAAGAGGCCGTCGACGCGGCGGTGAGGCTGGGCTTGAACGGCGTATTCATCCAGGAACTATAGAGACGGGAGACCCTCGTGCCGAAGCGGACGGACATCAGGAAGATCATGCTCATCGGGTCCGGCCCGATCATCATCGGGCAGGCGTG
>DCUH01000116.1:5819-6285 GCA_002327765.1 bacterium UBA2219
ATATCGAGCCGATCACCCCGGAGATCGTCGGGAAGATCATCGAGCGGGAGCGGCCGGACGCGCTCCTTCCGACCATCGGCGGGCAGACGGGGCTGAACATCGCGGTATCGCTCCACGAGATGGGGATCCTTGAGAAATACGGGGTCGAGCTGATCGGCGCGAACTTCGACGCGATACAGAAGGCGGAGGACCGCAACCTTTTCCGCAAGGCGATGGAGAAGCTCGGGCTCGTCGTGCCCCGGTCGGGCTACATCCGCACGCTGGAAGAGGCGCTGGAGGTCATTCCGGAAATCGGCTACCCGGCGATCATCCGCCCGTCGTTCACGCTGGGCGGGACCGGGGCGGGGATCGCGTACAACCGGGAAGAGTATGAGGAGGGGATCCGCTGGGCGCTCGATGCCTCCCCCAAGCGGACGGTCCTCGTAGAGCAGTCCGTGATCGGGTGGAAGGAGTTCGAGCTCGAGGT
>DCUH01000052.1 GCA_002327765.1 bacterium UBA2219
GGTGACCGCCCGGGCCGCGTTTCACTGGGGAACGGGAATCCCGCCCCCGCGTGTTCTCAGTGCAGGGCAACCTGGCGGAGCAGGTCCAGCTCGTCGAGCGCCTTCCCGGAACCTAGCACCACGCAGGAAAGCGGGTCCTCGGCGATCGAGACCGGGAGCCCCGTCTCCTCCCGCAGGAGGTCGTCCAGGTTGCGCAGCAGCGCGCCCCCGCCCGCGAGGACGATGCCCCGGTCGTAGATGTCCCCGGCGAGCTCCGGCGGCGTCTCCTCGAACACGGCCTTCACGGCGTCCACGATGATGCGGACCGGCTCGGACAGCGCCTCCCGGATCTCGTCCGAATGGAGCGTGAGGGCCTTGGGAACGCCGGAGACCATGTCGAGGCCCTTCACTTCGGTGGATTCCTGGAACCCCGGGAACGCGTTGCCGATGGCGACCTTGATGAACTCGGCCGTGGGGTCCCCGATCAGGAGGTTGTATTTCCGCTTCACGTACTGGAGGATCGCCTCGTNNCGATGTCGACGATCATGTTGCCCGACGGCTCCGTGATGGGGAGCCCTGCTCCGATGGCCGCCGCGAGCGGCTCCTCGATGAGGTACACCTCGCGGGCGCCCGCGCTCTGCGCGGATTCGCGAACGGCGCGCCGCTCCACCTCGGTGCACCCGTAGGGCACGCAGATGATGATCCTCGGGCGAACCAGGGTGCGCGCCTTGTGGGCCTTGCGGATAAAGTACCGCAGCATCGCCTCGGTGACCTCGAAGTCCGCGATGACGCCGTCCTTTATGGGCCGGATGGCGACGATGTTCCCCGGGGTCCGGCCGATCATCCGCTTGGCCTCGATCCCGACGGCGAGGACCTTCTTGGTCCCGCGGCTGTCCCGGTGGACCGCGACGGCCGAAGGCTCCGAGCAGATGATCCCCTCCCCCTTCACGTAGACCAGCGTCGTGGCGGTGCCGAGATCGATGGCGAGGTCGTGGGAAAAAAGACCCAAAAGCTGATTGAAGATCATCCTTTTCCCTCCATTTGGGCCTGGAAAGGGCTCCGTCGGCCGCAAACCCGCAGATATCGTATCAGCCCCCTTGACCCAATGCAATCTGCAGGGGGACAATACGGAGATCCCTCTTTCGGCCAAATACAGGAGAAAATTTAAGCCATGTTAGACGTGCTTCGCCGGAACGCCGGCTCTTGGGCAATCAAGATCATCCTCGGGTTCATCGCCTTGACGTTCGTCTGGTGGGGCGTGGGGACGTACACCGAGGAGGACCGCAACGTCGCCGCCACCGTCGGCGGGGAGACGATCACGATGTCCGAGCTGGCCGAGACGACGGCCAACCTCGAGCGGACGTACAGGGAGATGTACGGCCCCGCGTTCACGCCGGAGATCGCGCAGGCGCTCGGTCTCAAGAAACAGGCGATGGACACCCTGATCCAGCGCAGGATCCTCGTCGCGGAGGCCGGGAAGATGGGCATCCGCGCGACGGACGACGAGGTCCAGCGCGAGATCGCCGCCACCCCGGCGTTCCAGGCGAACGGGCAGTTCCGCGAGGAGCTGTACCGCCGCGTTCTCGAAAGCAACCGCCTGACCCCTCCCGAGTACGAGGCGGGCACGCGGACCTCGATCGTCATCCGGAAGCTCGAAGGCGTCCTCGCCGCCGGCGCCCTCGTCCCCGAGACGAAGGCGAAAGACCTGTTCCTGGTCTCCAGCCGGAAGATCCGCGTCCTCGTCGCGGCCGCGGACCCGGAAAAGATGCCCGGCGTTCCACCGCCGGGGGAAGGGGACATCGCGTCGAAGTACGAGCAGGTCAAGGAGTCCTTCCGGATCCCCGCGCGGGTGAAGCTCGCCGTCGCCTCCTTCACGCCGGAACGCTTCGGCCGGGGCATCAACCTCTCCGAGGAGGAGGTGAAGGCGTATTACGAAGGCAATACCGAGCGGTTCCGCACCGAGGAGCAGCGACTGGTCTCCCGGATCGTCCTACCCTATACCCCGCAGAACAGGGACGCGGTGCGCAAGAAAGCCTCGGACGCCCTGGTCGAGGCGACCAAGGGAAGGGAGCGGTTCGAAGCCGCCGCGAAGAAGCTGGCCGCCCGGAAAACCGGCGAGGAGTGGCTTACCCGAAAGGAAGCGGGGCCCGAGCTGTCGGGCGTTATCTTCTCCGCCCCGGCGGACACGATCGTCGGGCCCGTGGACGTCAGGGGGACTTTCGTCCTGGCGCACGTGAGCCGGATCCGGTTCCCGGAGACGCTTCCCCTCGCGCAGGTGCGCGACCGGGTCGTGGAGCAGCTCCGTCTGGAAAAGGGCAGGGACCTCTCGACGATCAAGGCCTACGAAGCGCACCCGAAGGCGGTTTCCGGCAAGAGCCTCTCGAAGACGGCCGCCGAATACGGCGTAAAGGTCGTGGAAACCGGATGGGTCGGCGCGGAAGGGTCCCCGGAGGTTCCGCCGGCCGTGGCCCAGGACGCGCTCATGACCGCCGCCGGAGAGGTTGGCCCGGTGAAGACGCTGGGCGACACCCATCACCTCTTCCAGGTGCTGGCGAAGGAGGAATCCCGCGTGCCGCCGCTGGCGGACGTGCGCGGGCAGGTCATCGCCCTGGCCGCCCGGGACCGGCGTGTCGCGGCGGCGCGGGCCGCCGTCCAGCAGGCGGTCTCCGCCTCGAAGACCGCGGCGGAGCTCGAGGCCAACGCGCGGAAGGCCGGGCTGTCCGCCGGGGCGACCGGCTGGTTCGCCCCGCTCGCCGAAGAGCTCCCCGGCGAGCTTGCGGGCCTGAAGGAAGCCAGGAAGGACCTCGCGCTGATTTCCCCGAAGGCGCCGGTGTCCCCGAAGGTCCACGAAGGTGCCGGGGGACGGTTCCTGGCCGTCGCGTTCCTCGAGGAACGGCCCGCCGGCGACGCGGATTGGGACGGGAAGAAGGCGCCCTTCCTCGACGGGATGCGGGAGCAGGGCAGAAATAACCTGGTCCAGGCGTTCCTGTCGGACCGCATGAAGCAGTGGAAGGTCGATGTCAGCCCGGAAGCGCTGAAGTAGGGCCGCATGCGGCGCCTTCTCCTCGCAGCGCTCGTCTTCCTGCTGTCGCTCCCCGTCGCCGCGGTCGCGCCGCTCGCCGCGGAGACCGGCGTCGTCGAGGAGATCTCCGACGGCGACACCCTTTGGGTCGTCATCGACGGCGCCCGTGCGACGGTCCGGCTGATCGGCATCGACGCCCCCGAGCGTAACCACCCGACCATCGGGAAGGAATACTACGGCGACGAGTCGGCTGCGTTCCTGTCCTCCCTGTGCCTCGGCAAAACCGTCCGGCTGGAAAAGGGCGAGGAGGACGTCGACCGGTACAACCGCCTTCTCCGGTTCGTCTTCCTCGCCCCGCCCGACGGCCGCCTGCTGAACCTCGAGATGGTCCGGGCCGGCATGGCCCGCGCCTACACCCGGTTCCCCTTTTCCCGCCGCGACGAGTTCGTCGAGGCGGAAAACCTCGCCCGGCGCGACGGCAGGGGGCTCTGGAAGGACGGCGGCTCAGCGGAGGCGAGATGGCTGGTGGCCTCCAAGGCCCGCAGCGTCGAGGTCTACCCTTCCGGGGGAGGGGCCTACGTCGTGTCCCACCGCGGCTGGGTGCGCGACGGGACGGAACGCGGGAACCTGGCGAGGGAGATAGAATGGGTGCTGAAGGCCCGGGCGGAAAGCTCGGACGCGGAATTTGCCCGCCGGGCCCGCGAACGCGGATACCGGCCGGTCGATCCGGCCGTGGACGCCTCCTCCCCCGGTCCCCGAGCCTTTCCGGGCGCCCCCGGGACCCGCGGCGTTAACGCCGTCTCCTGGGAGGAAGCCAATCGTCACGTCGACGAGCGGATCGCGGTCGAGGGGACCATCGTCAGGACGCACCGGACGTCGACCATGCTCTACCTCAATTTTCACACGAACTGGAAGCGCTACCTGACGCTCGCCATCCCCGCGAAGGACCTTCCCCTGTTCCCCCGGGACCCGGAGGCCGCCTTCATGGGGAAGAAGGTCCGAGCGCGGGGCGAGGTCACCCTTTACAAGGGCCGGCTCGAGATGGTCGTCCGGGACCCCCGGAACCTCGAGATCCTGCCGAAATAAGCCCGCGAGGATCGCGGAGCCGACGGATGCCGCTTGCGCCGAAAAGGGCTGTCCCCTTCACTCGCTGGCCGCAGCTATCCGGCTGCGGCCAGCGAGCGTGCCTTATCGTTTGCTTTCCCGGCCTTCGTCATCCCCTATTGGTCATCGGATGCTTCCGCCTATTAAAGAAAACGGGGGCTTCGCTGAACTTCGCGGTAACCTTGAAGGCCATGGAGGGCCAAATGCCGCGGGCGCCATGGATGGCGCAGGAGCGGCTCGTTCAGGAGACACCCTTTCGGCGCATGCGGAATCATGGCGCTCCGCGATCCTTGAGGCCGCCACTTCCAGAGGGACAAGCCACCCAAGACACAGGCCACAAGAGACACAGGCCACAGAGGAGAACTTCTCTACGGATGGTACGTACGGAAAAGCTATCTATATAGGGGCGAGCGGGTTCGGGGGACACTCTTGGTTCAAACCCGGGCGGAGGGAAAGAGTGTCCCCCGCCCAGTTAATATGAAGCTATGTTTACTGATTCGCTGGGGGTCCTGTCTGAAATGTTGTAGCCTGTGAGGCTACAACATTCCAGGAACACCCCCCTCGCCGGAGCGATACCGCGAATCGTTAACGGCACACGCGTAAATGACGCGGAAGTACGCCGCCCCGCACAAAAGAACGGGGCCCCCTTCCGGGGGCCCCTGATGGAGCGGCAGACGGTTTCGCGGATCACTTCATCTTGAAATAGTACTCCGGGGTCCCCGAAACGGTCGGGCCGCCGGGGCGGCTCTGCCCCTTCCGGAAAGTGTGGCTCCTGACATACAGGTTGTCCGCGGTCCTTCCCGTTCCCGGCATGTACTTCTCGACCGTATAGGACGCATCGTGGCATTTCGAGCAACTGGCCCGCGGATCCTTCCTTGCGGTCTTCTTCCCGGCGTGCGGCGAGTGGCAGGTGAGGCAGCTCATCTCCCCGCCCTTGTGGTGCGAAGACTGCAGCCATTCCTGGTACTCCTGATGGTGCTTGGTCGCCTCGTACACGCCGGCTTCCTTCGCGACGTTGTCGAGGAGGAACATCCCCTTCAGGTCGCCCTTGTACTCGGCGTCGATCCTGTCTTCGGGCTGGACGCCGGGGATGATCACGTGATCGGGATACCATTTCGTCCAGTCGTCCGACGGCTTGAAGCTCTGGCCGACCTTCGGCGCCGGGAAGTCCTCCCGGGTGTTTCCCTGCGCGGACCGGTACATTTCGTTGTCGAGCCTGATGTGGCAATACCCGCAGACCCTCGATTGCTCGGCCGCCTTCTTCCCGGCGAAGTTCCAGATGTCCTTCTTCGACAGGCTCTTCACGTGCTTCGCCCCGGGGCCGTGACATGACTCGCACCCGATGCCCAGCTCAGTCCACTCCGCCTTCTGGCTTTTCGGATCGGCCGGATCGTATTTCACGAGGCGGTAGCCCGTGGTATGGCAGGTGGCGCACATGGTTTCCCAGTCGTTCTTCTGGCCGTAGTTTTCCCACTTGCCGCTCATCCGGTTGAACTGCTTGTTCGCGAACTGGAGGTTCCCGGTCGTCTCGTTCCGGACCAGGTACCGCTGTTTCCAGTAGGACCCGACGACATACTCGACGTCCAGGACGCTGATCCTGCGCCCGGTGACGTTGGCCTTCTCCGGCCCGGGGTTCGCCCCGTCCGTCGCCCACTTCTCGACCGCGTCTTTCAGGATTCCTTCGTCCCGCTTCATCACCATCTTCGCGTGCCAAGTCCCCTTCCAGCTGTCGAACTCGGCAGCGTGGCACTTCCGGCACGCGTCGGAGCCCGCGTAACCGAGAGGATCACCCGTTTGCTTTTCCGCCGCGGACAGAACGCCGGCCAAGGCAACGGCCATCCAGACGAACACCATCACAAATACGGGGATCTTTCTGACCATGCGGGTTCTCCTCTCCTTCACGGGTTCACGTCGCCCAGCCGGATTCAATCCATAATAATAAAGAGTATCGTACAGCTTTCAAACGCCGTTTCAAGGATTTTTCCCAAGGAAGATTTCCCGTATGCCGGAAAAAAAACGGGGCCCCCTTTCGGGGGCCCCGGGCGAAGCGTTGCGGTTCGGCGGACCGCTACTCGCTCTTGATCCGCATCGCGTAGAACGACCGGTACACGAAGACCGTCGAGGCGAGGAAGAAGACCGCCGCCAGGAAATGGCTCAAGCCCGGATCGAGCGTGATCGCAAGCTCGACCGCCAGCAGACCGAACAGCGTCGTGAACTTGATGATGGGGTTCATGGCGACCGACGAGGTGTCCTTGAACGGGTCGCCCACGGTGTCGCCCACCACGCAGGCGTCGTGCAGGGCGGTCCCCTTCATGTTCAGCTCGGTCTCGACGATCTTCTTCGCGTTGTCCCAGGCGCCGCCGGCGTTGGCCATGAAGATCGCCTGGTAGAGGCCGAAGATCGCGATCGAGATGAGGTACCCGATGAAATAGTAGTGGTTCAGGCACGCGAACGCCAGGGTGCTGAAGAAGACGCCGAGGAAGATGTTGAACATCCCCTTCTGCGCGTACTTGGTGCAGATCTCGACGACCTTCTTGCTGTCGGCGACCGACGCCCTCTCTCCCCCGCCTTCGAGCTTGATGTTCTGCTTGATGAACTCCACCGCCCGGTAGGCGCCGGTGGACACCGCCTGGNNATCAGCCCGAGAAGGAAGAGCGGGTTCATGATGGAGAGCCCCTGGTCGATCCCGCCCGGCCCCGTGGTGCCGTACTGGGCGGCGAGAAGCTGGATGATCGAGAAGATGAGGGTCGTCGCGCCGACGACGGCCGTGCCGATGAGCACCGGCTTGGCGGTCGCCTTGAAGGTGTTCCCCGCCCCGTCGTTCTCTTCGAGATACACCTTGGCGTTTTCGAAGTCCGGATCGAAGCCGAACTCCTTCTTGATCTCCTGCTTGATGTCGGGGAGCGTCTCGATGGTGGAGAGCTCGTACACCGACTGGGCGTTGTCGGTCACCGGGCCGTAGGAGTCGACGGCGATCGTGACCGGCCCCATCCCGAGGAAGCCGAAGGCGATCAGGCCGAAGGCGAAGATCGCCGGGGCCAGCATGATGTCGCCCAGCCCCATCGTGGAAACGACGTAGCCGCCCGCCATCAGGAAGATGATCGCCATCCCCATCCAGTAGGCGCTGAAGTTGCCGGCCACAAGGCCGGAGAGAATGTTGAGGGACGGGCCGCCCTCGCGGGAGGCGGTGACCACTTCCTTCACGTGCAGCGAGTTCGTCGAGGTGAAGATCTTGACCAGCTCGGGGATGATCGCGCCGGCCAGCGTTCCGCAGGTGATGATCGTGGAAAGCTTCCACCAGAGCGTCCCGTCGCCCAGCGCGGGGATGAGCAGGTACGACAGGAGGTACGTCATCAGGATGGAGACGACGGAGGTGAGCCACACGAGGGAGGTGAGCGGGTGCTCGAAGTTGAACTTGGCCGACTCGCCGTATTTCCCCTTGTTGTACACGCCGTTGATCCAGTAGGAGACGCCGCTGGTGACGATCATCCCGATGCGCATCACGAAGATCCAGACGAGGAGCTGGACTTGGGTGGACGTCCGGGCGGCGGGGTCGAGCATGTTCCCGACCGCGAGGAGGATGAAGGTGATGAGGGCGACGCCCGTCACGCCGTACGTTTCGAAGCCGTCCGCCGTCGGGCCGACCGAGTCGCCCGCGTTGTCGCCCGTGCAGTCGGCGATGACGCCGGGGTTGCGCGCGTCGTCTTCCTTGATCTTGAAGACGATCTTCATGAGGTCGGACCCGATGTCGGCGATCTTCGTGAAGATGCCGCCCGCGATCCGGAGCGCCGCGGCGCCCAGCGACTCGCCGATCGCGAAGCCGATGAAGCAGGGTCCGGCCAGCTCGCCGGGGATGAAGACGAGGATGATGAGCATGAGGACCAGCTCGACGGCGATCAGGAGCATCCCGATGCTCATTCCGGCTTTCAGGGGGATGGCCATCGTCGGGTACGGCTTGCCCGCGAGCCCCGCGAAGGCGGTCCGGGAGTTGGCGTAGGTGTTCATCCGGATGCCGAACCACGCCACCGAGTAGCTTCCCAGGATGCCGACGATGCTGAAGGCGACGATGATGGCGACCTTGTACGATTCCATCGTGCGGCTGAAGTACCACACGATGATCACGGCGATGAAGGCCCAAAGGATCGCGAGGAATTTCCCCTGCTGGACCAGGTAGGTCTTGCAGGTTTCGTAGATGAGCTCGGAGATCTCGAGCATCGCCTTGTGGACCGGGAGATTCTTGATCTGCGTGAACTGGACGAGGCTGAAGGCGATCCCCAGGAGGCAGATCACGAGCCCCCACGTCAGGATCGTGGATCCCGTCATCCCGAGGAACGACCCTTGGGCGAGATCGGGCACGACCAGCTCCGCCTCGCTCGCGCCGGCAGTGCTCGCCAGCAGCATCAGGAGAAACGCCGTTACTGCGGGAAACAGCCTCCGCGCAAGTGCGGAACACCGTGTTACGAACGTGTCGCTCATAACCCCTCCGTTTCTGGATTACAGGGTGTCTCTTGGCGGGATAACCGCCGGAATAATCTTTGAAAACCAACCTTTAATACCATGCCTCGCCCCCGGGGTCAAGGCGAACCCTCCCGGCGGGAAACGTCGCCGCGTCGATGGTATAGTAACGGCATGGAATTCCGCGGGAAACTGATCCTGGCCCCCCTGGCGGGGGTATCGGACGCGACCTACCGGCGCATCTGCCGGGAAAACGGCGCGGACATCGTCGTTACGGAAATGGTTTCCGCGAGGGGGCTCCTGTGCGACCCGCGCCGTTCGGGGAGATACCTCGACTATGACGAGTCAGAGCGGCCGGTGGGGGCGCAGCTGTTCGGCCCCGATCCCGGGGAGATCGAAAGGGCGGCGGCAGAGGTGGCCCGCCGGGGGTTCGACTTCGTGGACATCAACATGGGATGCCCCGCCCGGAAGGTGACCGGCGGCGGCTCCGGCTCCGCGATCCTGGCGGATCCCCGCCTGGCCGGGGAAATCGCCCGCGCGGCGATTCGGGGCTCGGGGCTGCCGGTCACGGCCAAGATCCGGTCCGGCCTCCGCGACGGCGAGGAGACGTATCTCGATGTGGCGCGCGAGCTGTTCGATGCCGGGGTGGCCGCCGTAACCCTCCACCCGCGCAACCGGGGGCAGATGTTCTCCGGGTCGGCCGACTGGGGGCACATCGCGGCGCTGAAGAAGGCGTTCCCGGACCGGGTCGTCATCGGGAACGGGGACGTCCGGCTCCCGGGGGACGCGGCCCGGATGATCGCCGAAACGGGCTGCGACGGCGTGATGGTCGGGCGCGCCGCCATGGGGAACCCCTGGATCTTCGCGACGCTCAAAGGCGAGGCCGCCGTTCCTGCGCCCGGCGAGCGGCGAGCGCTCATCCTCCGCCACGGGGAGGAGATGTTCCGGCTCCACGGGGCGCGGGGGATCAGGGAGATGCGGAAGCACCTCGCCTGGTACAGCCGGGGCATCCCCGGCGCCGCCGCCTTCCGCGCGGAACTTTCCCGGATCGTCGACCCCGGCTCCTTCCGGGCGGCCGTGGAGCGCCACTTTTGAACGACCTCCCCTCAAGGACCCTCGAATCGGTCAACGTCGGGATCGTCGTGTTCGACGAGGCGGGGAAGCTCGCCTACCTCAACCCGGCCGCGGAGGAGATCCTGCAGGGGTCCCTCCAGTCGCTCTCCGGGAAGCACTACCGCACCGTCTTCCGGGGAAGCCCCGGAGCGGTCCGCATCCTCAGGAAGACCTACTCCAACCACACCCCCGTCACCGGCTTCGACGTGGAGCTGCGGAAAGGCGGAAGCGCGGCGGGCGGCGGGGCAACCCTGCCGGTGATGCTCGGCGCGTCCCCGCTCACCGGGGCGGCGGGCGAGCCGCAGGGCGTCGTGCTGTCCGTGAAATCGTCCGAGATCCTTTCCCTGGTCGGCAGGGAGGAGGAGGCGGCGCTGGGGGCCGAGGGGATGCAGATGCTGGCGTACGGCATCGCGCACGAGATCAAGAATCCCCTGGGAGGCATCCTCGGGGCCGCGCAGTGGGTCCTCCGGGGGGAGGGGCCGGAGGAGGAGCGCGTCGAAGGGGTGCGGCTGATCCTGCGGGAGGCCCGCAGGATCAACGACCTCGTGGAGAAGATGCTGGAGATGGGGAAGAAGCCGCCGCCGCCCCGCCCGTTCGCGCTCGCCCCTCTCCTGCGGGAAGCGCAGGAGCTCATCCTCTCGGAAGCGCGGTCGCAGGGGAAGAAGGTCCGGGTCGACCTGCGCCTGGACCCGAGCCTGCCGGCGGTCTCCGGGCATCCGGACACCGTCTACCGGGCGCTCCTCAACATCCTGAAGAACGCCCTCGAGGCGATCCCGGAATCCGGTACGGTGCGGATCGAGGCGCGGATGAACGTCAACTACCGGTTCGCCGTGGGGCGCGGGCGGAAGCGCTCCTTCGTCGAGATCGAGGTCGCCGACTCCGGCGTCGGGATGACCGGGGAAGAGCTGCACAAGGCGCGCCTCCCCTTCTACACGACGAAGCCCCGCGGGACGGGGCTCGGGCTGGCGATGGCGAGGCAGGCGGCCTCCCGCCACGGGGGAAAGCTCGAAATTATGTCGACCCCCGGCGAGGGGACCACGGTTAAAATATCCCTTCCGGTCGACCCGGGCAGGAAGAGCGCACGGTGAAGAGAGTCCTGATCGCCGACGACGACGAGAGCATCCGCTGGGTCCTCAAGAAGACCGTCGCCGGGATGGGCTTCGCGGCGGACACCGCGGAGGACGGCGACAAGGCGCTCGCCCTCCTCGCCAGGAACAGATACGCGGCCGCGTTCGTGGACGTCCGCATGCCCGGCGTGGAGGGGATAGAGGTGCTGGAGCGCGTCCAGGCTCGAAAGTCCCCCACCCGCTTCTTCATCATGACGGCGGTGCAGCGCCCCGACATCGCGGCCCGCTCCACCCGCGCCGGCGCCGCCGAGTTCATCACCAAGCCGTTCGAACTCTCCCGCATCGAGGAGCTGCTGCGCGACCTGGCCCGCGAGACCGCCTCCGCGGAGCGCCCCTACCGGCCGGAGGAACGGGAGGAGCAGGCGGCCTACCGGATCGTGGGAAAGAGCCGCGCCATCATCGACGTCTTCAAGAACATCGGGAAGGTGGCCGACTCGAACGCCACGATCCTGATCCTGGGGGAGCGCGGCGTGGGCAAGGAGCTGATCGCCCGGTGCATCCACGACCTCGGGGAAAGCCGCGGCCCCTTCGTGGCCGTGAACACGGCGGCGATACCGCGCGAGCTCCAGGAGGCGGAGCTGTTCGGCTACGAGAAGGNNTTCCTGGACGAGATCGGCGACATGCCGCTCGACCTCCAGGCGAAGCTGCTCCGCGTGCTGCAGGAGCGGGAATACACCCCCGTCGGGTCGGGCCGCCCCCGGGAGTTCCGCGGCCGGGTCCTCGCCGCCACCAACCGCGACCTGGGGAAGCTGGCGGCCGACGGGAAGTTCCGCTCCGACCTCTACGACCGGCTAAACGTCTTCCCGATCCGGGTCCCGTCGCTGGCCGAGCGGAAGGAGGACGTCCCGCTGCTGGCGGACCACTTCCTCCGGAAGTACTGCTCCGTCCTCTCGCGCCCGCCCCGCTCCTTCTCGAAGGAGGCGCTGGAGGCGCTGGCGGCGCACCCGTGGAAGGGGAACGTCCGGGAGCTCGAGAACTTCGTGCAGCGGCTCGCGGTCCTCTCCTCCGGCAAGCTCCTCCGGCGCGACGAGGTGATGCGCGAGCTCGCCAAGGCGGACGGCTCGCCGGACCCCTCCTCCGCCCCGATGGAGCAGCTCATCGAGGACCGGATCCGCGAGTTCGTGGGGCGGCTGGGCGCGGCCCTCGATTCCGAGACGGGCCTCCACGAATTGTTCCTGCGGCAGGTGGAGCGCCCGCTCCTGAAGGTCGTGCTCGAGGCGACGGGAGGGAACCAGCTCCGGGCGGCCGCCATCCTGGGGATCAACCGGAACACGCTGCGGAAGAAGATCACGGAATTGTCGCTCGCCGCGAAGGCGTGCGGGAAGAAAGGAAGGTAGGCATGGAGAAAGGGAAGCCGGCGATCCTCGTCTTCGGCGGGCTCGACCCCAGCGGAGGCGCGGGGATCCTGATGGACTCCCGCGCCGCGTGCGCCGCGGGGGCGCATGCCTGCGCCGTCCCCTCCTGCTTCGCGATCCAGACGACCAGGAAATACGCCCGGACCGCGCCGATCCCCCGGGCGGTGCTCGACGACTCCCTGGCGGCCGCCGGCAGCTCCTTCCGGCTCGGCGCGGCGAAGGTCGGCATGGTGGGGACGCGCGCCGCCGCGGAGGCGATCCTCTCCTTCGTCGCCGCCCGGCGGGGGCTCCCCCTGGTCGTCGACCCCGTGCTGCGCTCCTCCTCGGGGTTCCCGCTCCTCGCCGAATCCGCCCTGCCGGCCTACCGGAGGCTGATCCGCGCCGCCTCCGTGCTGACCCCGAACCTCATGGAGGCGGAGAAGCTGCTCGGCCGGAGCATCTCCTCCTTCCCCGACGCGGTCGACGCCGCGAAGGAGCTGTCCGGCGCGGCGGACGCCGCGGTCGTCCTCAAGGGCGGCCACTTCCCCTGGAAGGGGCGGCTCGGCATCGACATCGTGGCGGAGGGCGGGTACGTCACCCTGATTCCCCCCTCGGGCAGCCGCCGCGGCGACCCCCACGGCACCGGCTGCGCGCTGGCCTCGGCCATCGCCGCGCGCATCGCCGCCGGCGACGCCGTCGTGCCCGCCGTGGCGGCCGCGAAGTCGGTGCTGGCCAGACTCGTCGCGGGCGGCTTCCCCTCCGCGGAGGGGCGCCCCACCCTGTTCCCGTGACCGGCACGGATCCCGCGCCGCGGGCCGGCGACCGGAAGGAGCGCCGGCTGGCCCTCGCCCTGGGCGCCGGGACGGCGCGGGGCTTCGCCCACGTGGGGGTGCTCAAGGTCTTCGAATCCCACGGCATCCCCGTCGGCCTGGTCGTCGGCACGAGCGTCGGGAGCCTCGTCGGGTGCATGTACGCGTTCGGGCACCCGGTCTACGAAATCCAGAAGATGGCCATGGCGCTGGAGCGCTCGGACGTCGTCGATCTCATCGTGCCCGACAACGGCTTCGTCCGGGGGGAGAAGCTCGAGGCTTACGTGAACCGGCTGGTCGAGGACACCCCGATGGAGGAGTTCCCGGTCCCCTTCCACGCCGTTGCCACCGACATCGCGGCCGGCCGGGAAAAGGTGTTATCGAAGGGGAACGCCGGCGCGGCGGTGCGGGCGAGCTGCTCCATCCCCGGCATCTTCCAGCCCGTGAAGATCGACGGCGGCACCTACGTCGACGGCGGCCTCGTCTCCCCCGTGCCGGTGGACGCGGCCCGCGGGCTGGGGGCGGACGCGGTGATCGCCGTGGACATCTCCGGCGGGGTCGACGGCACGGTCCCGGGAGGCATCCTCGACACCCTCATCCAGTCGGCCGGGATCATGTACGCGAAGATCGCGGAGGTGCAGGACGCCCGGGCCGACATCGTCATCCGGCCGCAGGTGGGGCACATCTTCGCGGGCGATTTCACGATGCGCCACGAGGCGATTCTCGAAGGCGAGAAGGCCGCCCTGGAGGCGCTGCCGGAGATCCGCAAGATCCTGGAGAAGCTCGGGATTTGAGCGGGAAATCCGGCGGCGCGGCGCCGCCGGGGTCACTCGAAGTCCTGCGCGAGGTCCTCGAACCGGGTGTACATGGAAAGGAAAGCGAGCTTCACGTCGCGCATGGGGCCGCTCCGGTTCTTCCCGACGATGATCTCGGCGATCCCCTTCTCCTCCTGCGGCGTCTTCTCCCGGCTGTACATCTCCTCCCGGTAGACGAACAATATCAGGTCTGAATCCTGCTCAATAGCTCCGGATTCCCTCAAATCCGCCATCTGCGGCCTCTTGTCGTTGCGGCTCTCCACCCCGCGGCTGAGCTGGGAGATGGCGATCACCGGGATGTCGAGCTCCTTGGCAAGCGCCTTCATGGACCGCGAGATCTCCGACACCTCCTGGACCCGGTTGTCGGGGTTGGACTTCCCCGAAGAGCCCCGCATGAGCTGCAGGTAGTCCACGATGACCATCCCGATGTCCTTGTCCTTCTTGAGCCGCCGGGCCCTCGCCCTCAGGTCGAGGGCGGTCAGCATCCCGGAGTCGTCCGTGTAGATGGGCGTATCGGACAGCTTCGCCACGGCCCCCACGAGCCGGTTGATCTCCTCCTGGCCGATCTGCCCGTTGCGCACCTTCTGGAAGTTGACCCGCGCCTCGGAGCAGATCATTCGCATCGCCAGCTCCTGGCTGCTCATCTCGAGGGAGAAGATGGCGACCGGGATCCTGTGGCGCATGGCGGCGTTCACCGCGATGTTGAGGCAGAGCGAGGTCTTCCCCATCGCCGGGCGGGCGGCGACGACGATCATGTTGGATTTCTGGAAGCCCGCCGTCACCTCGTCGAGGTCGCGGAAGCCCGACGGGACGCCCGTGATCCGCTTCTTCTGCTCGTAGGCCTTCTCGATGTCCTTCAAGGCCGCGCGGGCCATCTCGTTCATGGAGAAGTACTTCGGCTTGATCTCCTCCCCCGAGATGGCGAAGATACGCGACTCCATCCCGTCGAGGAACTCCCTGAGGTCGCCGACGCCCTGGAACGCGGAGGCGGAGATCTCCTGCGCGGCGACGATCGACTTCCGGAGGATCGACTTCTCCTTGACGATCATCGCGTAGTCGGCGGCGTTTCCGGACATGGGGACGGACGACACGATCTCGGCCAGGTAGGGCAGCCCGCCGATCTGCTGCTCCGCTCCCCGGTCCCGGATGATCGCCGACAGGGTGAGCTGGTCGATGGGGCGCCCCGACTCGAACAGGGTGAGCATGGACTCGTAGAGCGTCCTGTGGGCGCCCATGTAGAAGTCGTCGGGACGCAGGATCTCGACGACGTCGCCCATGAGCTCGTTGTTGAGGAGCACGGAGGCGAGGACCGCCTGCTCGGCGTGCAGGTTGTGCGGGGGAACGCGGAGGGAGGCGTCGTTTGCGCCCGGCGGCGCGCTGCGCGTACCGTTCATCGACGCCCCCCGTCCGGAATGCTGTTGCCGTTGAAACGGTGCGGCGACGGCTATTCCTCGGCCGTCACGTTCACGGTGATCTCGGGGACGACCTCGGCCGCGACCCGGACCTTCACCTTGTACTCGCCGACCTGCTTGATCGGCTCTGCGAGCTGGATCGACTTGCGGTCGGTCTTCACTCCCGCCTTCTCGAGCGCCTCCGCGATGTCTCTGGAGGTCACCGCGCCGAACAGCTTCCCTTCCTCCCCCGCCTTCGCGGAGATGGCGATGGCCATGCCGGAGAGGGTCTGGGCCACGTCCTCGGCGGCCTTCCGGGCCTTCTTCGCGCGGGTCTCGATCACGCGGCGGTCGTGCTCGAGCGTCTTCATGTTGCGGACGTTCGCCAGGAACGCCAGGTTCCGCGGGATGAGAAAGTTGCGGCCGTACCCGTCGGCGACCTTCACCACCTCGCCGGCCTTCCCGAGCTTCTCGATGTCCTCACGCAGGATGACTTTCATCGGATACCCCCTACCGGACCTGGGTGGCGGTGAAGGGGATCAGGGCCACGACGCGCGCCTTCTTGATCTCCATCGTCAGCTTCCGCTGGTGCTTGGCGCAGTTGCCGGTGATGCGGCGGGGGACGATC
Organism: bacterium UBA2219; assembly: GCA_002327765.1. Taxonomy (GTDB): domain Bacteria; phylum Desulfobacterota; class Deferrimicrobia; order Deferrimicrobiales; family Deferrimicrobiaceae; genus UBA2219. The sequence continues at coordinate 15,778 of DCUH01000052.1, forward strand.
TTCCCGCGCTCGGAGACGAACTGCTTGATCATGTAGGCGTTCTTGTAGTCGATCTGGAGTTCCTTCTCCGCGCAGAAGCGGCAGAATTTCTTCCGGACGTAGCGTCTCTTCCCACCGGGGCCGCGGTCGTCGCGGGGCCCGGAGGACGGGCGGGGCTTGTACGGGGTGCTCATCGTTTCCTTCCTCCTGTTATCCGATCATCATTATGTTGTCAGAACGGTATGTCGTCGTCGGGCGTCTCCTGGGACGGGGCCGAAGCCCCCCCCCCTTCCGCCGCCGGGCCGCGGGAAGAGCCGAGGAACTGGACGTTGTCCGCCAGCACCTCGATCTTGCTCCGCTTCTGGCCGTCCTTCTCCCAGCTTCGCTGCCGCAGCCGCCCCTCCACGAGGACGGGGCGTCCCTTGGAGAGGTATTCGGCGCAATTCTCGCCGGTCTTGCCGAAAACGACGACGTCGAAGTAGGACACTTCCTCCTTGAACTCGTTGGTCGTCTTCGACTTGTACCGGGAGTTCACCGCGATGGAGAACTCCGTGACGGCCGTGCCGGAAGGGAGAAAGCGCGTTTCCGGGTCCCGGGTCAGGTTGCCGGCGAGGATGACGCGGTTAAACGATACCATGCGGCGATCCCTCCATCGCGAAAGGTCCCGTCACTTTCCCGCGGGTGCCGGAGGCGCTTCGGACGCGGGCGCTTCGGGCGCCGCCGGCGTCTCGGCCGGGGCGGCGGCGGGCTTGGCGGGCTTCAGCTCCTGGGTGTGGACGGTGGTCAGGTGGCGCAGGATGCCGTCGAAGATCTTGATGTTGCGCTCCACCTCCTCCACGACGCCGCGGGTGCCGGTGTACAGGAGGAACGTGTAGAAGGCGTTGCTTCTCTTCCGGATCTGGTAGGCGAGCTTGCGGTTCCCCCAGTCATCCGTCTTCAGCACCTCGCCCTGGAACGAGGCGACCACCCCCGAAAGCTTGCCGAGGAAATCCTTCCTCTGGTCTTCCGGGAGTTCCGGGTCGAACAGGATGCAGGTTTCATACCTCTTCGGTGTCATCGTGCGGTGTTGCCTCCTTTCGGCTGTTCGAGCCCCCGGACGCATCGCCGGGAGCAAGGAGTATGTTCCCCGCCGGGGAATCCGGCCGGGGGGTCCGCGCCTTTAAATTCCAGCGCGTCATGGCCTTGTCGAAACCGATCCGGGCGATGTCTCCCGCGGCTTCCGCCGCCCGGGCGACCGCCTCCTCGAACGCGACCCTCGAAGCGGGGTCCGGGGGGGTCAAAACGTAATCGGCGGGGTCTTCCCCCGCGGGGGGCCTGCCGATCCCGACCCGTATCCGGAGGAACCCGAGCGTCCCGAGCTCCGCGCCGAGCGACTTTAAACCGTTGTGGCCGCCCGTGCCCCCGCCCCGCTTCAGACGCACGGCCCCGACCGGGAGATCGAGGTCGTCGTGGACGACCACCAGGTCTTCGGGCCCTTCGGCGCGCTTGCGGAACAGGGGCGACACCGCCAAACCGGACAGGTTCATGAACGTCATCGGCTTGACGAGCACGACCCGGCGCCCTTCCAGCTCGCAATCCGCAAGTGAAGCCTCGCCGGCGACCCGCCAGCGCACGCCCATCCCGGACGCGAGACGGTCGACGGCGAGAAACCCCGCGTTGTGGAGCGTGGCCGCGTACCGACGCCCCGGGTTCCCGAGTCCGACGATGAGTCGCGTGGGCCGCCGCTCCTTCCCTGCCGGTTACTTTTCCTTCTTTTCTTTCTTCGCGGGCTCTTTCCCGCCCTCTTTCTCTTTCCCGGCCGCCTCTTCCTTCTCGGCCCCTTCCGCCACGCTCGCGCCCTCGGCCGCCTCGCCCTCGACCGCCTCGACCGCGGCCGGGGCCGCCTCGGCCTTCGGCGTGTGGACCGCGGCGATGGGCATCCGCAGGTCCTTCTCCGTGGGGACGACGCCCGGCGGGAACTGGAGGTTGCCCAGCGACAGCGACTGGCCGATCCCGAGGGGCGTCACGTCGACCTCGATGAACTCGGGCACCTGGTCCGGCGTGCACTCGACCTCGAGGCTGCGCGTGAGCACCTCGAGGAGGCCGCCCAGTTCGATGCCGGCCGCCTTCCCCTTGATGCGGATCGGGACCTCGACGCGGAACTTCTGGCCATGGGCCACCTCGTAGAAGTCCACGTGGGTCACCTGGCTGGAGATCGGGTTGGTCTGGACCTCCTTGAGGACCGCGAAGGACTCCTTGCCTCCTTCGCCATCCTTGACGGTCACGCGGACGACCACCGTGCCGCGCCGGGCGACCTCGAGGAACTTCTCGAGCGGCTTCCGCTCGAACTCGAGCGACCGGGTCTCGAGCCCCCTGCCGTAGATGACTCCGGGAACCCGCCCCGCGGCGCGCCGTTTCCGGTTGATCTCTTTCCCTGTATCGTGGCGGCGCTCGGCCGCCAGGTCCATCGTGGCCATCTTCCTTTTCCTCCTAAACGAAGAGCGAGCTGACCGAATCCTGGAAATGGATCCTCTTGATGGCCTCCCCGAGGAGGGGCGCCACGGAGAGGACGCGTATCTTCTTGCACAATGCCTTTTCGCCGAGCGGTACCGTGTTCGTGACGACGAGCTCCTCGATCTGCGACCTCTCGAGCCGCTCGATGGCCGGCCCCGAAAGGATGGCGTGCGTGGCGCAGGCGAAGATGTTCTTCGCCCCTTTCGCGCGCAGCGCCTCGGCGGACTGCACCAGCGTCCCCGCCGTGTCCACCATGTCGTCGAGCATGACGGCCGTCTTCCCCTCGACCTCGCCGATGATGTTCATCACCGCGGAGACGTTCGGCCCCTCGCGGCGCTTGTCGATGATGGCGAGCGAGGCGTTCAGCCGCTTGGCGCTCGCCCGGGCCCGCTCCACCCCTCCCGCGTCGGGGGAGACCACCACCATGTCGTCCCGGTAGTTGGCCTTGATGTACTCAAGCATCACCGGAGAGGCGTACAGGTGGTCGACCGGGATGTTGAAGAACCCCTGGATCTGGCCGGCGTGGAGGTCCATCGTCAGGACCCGCGAAACGCCCGCCGCCGTCAGCATGTCCGCCACCAGCTTCGCCGTGATGGGGGCCCGGGGGAGGACTTTCCGGTCCTGCCGGGCGTAGCCGTAATACGGGAGCACCGCGGTGACCCGCTTCGCCGAGGCGCGCTTCAGGGCGTCCATCATGACAAGCAGTTCCATGAGGTGGTCGTTCACCGGGGGGCACGTGGGCTGGATGATGAAGACGTCCACCCCGCGCACGTTGTCGCGGATCTCCACGTTGATCTCGCCGTCGCTGAACCGCTTCACCATCGCGGAGCCCAGCGGGATGCAGAGGTAGGCGCAGATCTCCTTCGCGAGCTCCGGGTTGGCGTTCCCGGTAAAAATCTTTAATCGTGTCACGCAGTTCCCCTGTTTAAAGGAGGCTTCCTGCCGAAAGAATTGAATATTATACCGGATAAGGGTCCGTTGGCAAGCGGTAATCGAAACCTTGGCATCCCGCGCGTTTCCGCCGGGCGAATTGGCTGGGAGGGAAGGATTCGAACCTTCATAAGCGGCTCCAAAGGCCGCTGTCCTGCCATTGAACGACCTCCCAGCGCAGGATAAAAGTCTATCGGCCGGCCGCCGGACCGTCAAGGCGGGACGGCCGGGCCGGGCATGCCGGGCGGGCAGTTTTGCCGAGATTACGGGATGCTCCGGACGACGAACCGCCTCTCGCCCGCTCCCCCGCCCGCATCCGCCGGCATTCTCCGGAGCGCCTCCGCGGCGTCCCCCGCCGTCGCGAACAGCCCGAACACGGTAGACCCGCTCCCGGACAGCCCCGCGGCGAGAGCCCCGGCGGCCAGCAGGGCGGCTTTGAGCCGGGCGATCTCCGGGCGGGCCGGGGCCCATGCCTCCTCGAAATCGTTCCGGACGGCGGCCGCAAGGGCGGAGAGGTCCGGGAACGACGGAACTTGCCCTCTGGGAGGCGCCTCCATGGGGCCGCGCCGCAGCCGCTCGTACCCCTCCCGCGTGGACATCCCGAAGGGGGGCTTCACGACGATGGCGTGAAACGGGTCCTTCCACGGAATCGGGGTGAGGGCTTCCCCGAACCCCTCCACGAGCGCGGCGGATCCCAGGGTGAAGAACGGGACATCGGCCCCGACCCGAGCGGCCAGGGCGAGCAGTTCCTCCGGGGGGAGGCGGGAATCCGTGAGGGCGTACAGCCCTTTCAGCGTCGCGGCCGCGTCCGAGCTGCCTCCCCCCAGCCCCGCCTGGGAAGGGATCCCCTTGCGGATCCGGATCCGGACCCCCGCGGGGAGGCCCGCCCGTTCCCGGAAAAGCGACGCCGCGCGGTGGCAGGTGTTGGCCGCGTCGACGGGAACGTCGGGGTCATCGCATTCCACGACGATCCCCCCGGGGATCTCCTCGACCGCCACCTCGTCGTACAGGGAAACCGGAACCATCACGGAGCGGATGTCATGGTACCCGTCGGGGCGCCTTCCGAACACCTCGAGGGAGATGTTCAGCTTCGCGGGGGCGAGGAAGGATATCGCGGCGGGATGACCCATCGTCCGATTGGAACACGGTTACGCGGAAAGGAGGAAGACAAAAAGGGCGGGAGGTCGGACTGCCGGGTTTGGGCGATAATGTCGGTAACGGAGCCATCATGGCCCGCGCGCTCCGGAAATCACGACCGACGGGAGAATGTAATGGGAAATACCTTAATTGTCGCTGGGGATAGCATCGCGCGGGTCCGCGTTACTTCATGCTATCTGCCGTTGGCGACGCCGATCAGCGATGCCAAGGTGCTGACCGGCCGGCAGAAGCCGATGACGGAAATCGCGATCCTGTTCGCGGAAATCGAAACCGCCGACGGCCTCAAAGGCCTGGGATTCAGTTACTCCAAGCGCGCCGGGGGCCCTGGCCAATTCGCCCATGCAAGGGAAATCGCTCCGACGCTGATCGGCGAGGATCCGAACGATATCGCCAGGCTGTGGGACAAGCTTTGCTGGGCAGGAGCGTCCGTGGGCCGCAGCGGCCTGTCGATCCAGGCCATCGGAGCTTTCGACGTGGCCCTGTGGGACATGAAGGCCAAACGCGCCGGGCTGTCGCTGGCGAAGCTGCTCGGATCCCATCGGGACTCGGTGCGTTGCTACAACACGTCGGGCGGTTTCCTGCACACCCCGATCGAACAGCTGCTGGTGAATACCGCCGCGTCCCGGGAAAAAGGGATCGGCGGCATCAAGATCAAGGTCGGCCAGCCGGATTGCGCGATCGACATCAAGCGCGTCGAAACCGTGCGCAGGCATCTGGGGGACGATTTCCCGCTGATGGTCGACGCCAATCAGCAATGGGATCGTCCGACCGCGGCGCGCATGTGCCGCATTCTGGAGCCATTCCACCTGATCTGGATCGAAGAGCCCCTCGATTGCCTCGACTCCGAAGGACATGCCGCCCTGGCCGCCCGGTTCGATACGCCGATCGCCACCGGCGAAATGCTGACCAGCGTGGCGGAGCACTGGGACCTGATCCGACATCGCGCCGCCGACTACCTGATGCCCGATGCTCCGCGGATCGGCGGCATCACCCCGTTCCTGAAGGTGTCGAACCTCGCCGACCATGCCGGCCTGATGATTGCGCCGCACTTCGCGATGGAATTGCACGTGCACCTGGCCGCGGCGTACCCGCGCGAACCCTGGGTCGAGCATTTCGAATGGCTCGAACCACTGTTCAACGAGCGCCTGGAAATCAAGGATGGCCGAATGCGGGTTCCGAGCCGTCCGGGGCTAGGCGTGACGTTGAGCGATCGGGTCGCGGGATGGACGCGTGAAGAGGCGGAGGTCGTGTAGGCCGGGAAAGCGTCGTTCGCGCGCCGGGAGGGGCGTCCGAAGACGCCCCTCCCGGGCGATGGATCTCTACCGTTTCACTTCGACGTGCGCCAGCTTCTCGTAGTGCTTCACCAGGCTGCAGTGGTCCCCGTCCCCGAGCCCGTCGACCTTGAGCGCCTGCATCATTTCCATGACGGCCGCGGTCAGCGGGAGCGGAACGCCGATCTCGTGGGAGGTTTCCAGTACGTTTCCCAGGTCCTTGATGTGCAGGTTGATCCTGAAGCCCGGGTTGAACTTGCGGTCCATCACCAATGGAGCCTTCGCGTCGAGCACCGTGCTGCCCGCCAGCCCGCCGCGGATCGCCTGGTAGACCAGCTCCGGCTCCACGCCCGCCTTCGACGCGAGCACGAGCGCCTCTGACATGGCGGCGATGTTGAGGGCCACGATGATCTGGTTGGCCAGCTTCGTGATGTTCCCCGCCCCGATGTCCCCCGTCCGCACGACGGATCCCGCCATGGCCTTCATCAGGGGATACCACTTGTCGAACACTTCCTTCTTCCCGCCGACCATGACCGACAGCGTCCCGTCGACGGCCTTCGGCTCGCCGCCGCTCACCGGCGCGTCGAGCATCTCCATCCCCTTCTCCGCCAGCCGCGCAGCGATCTCGCGGCTGGCGAGCGGGGCGATCGAGCTCATGTCGATGACGGTCTTGCCGGGGCCGCCCCCTTCGATGATGCCGTTCGGCCCCAGCACGGCCGCCTTCACGTGCGGAGAGTTCGGGAGCATGGTGATGACGACGTCGCACCGCTGCGCCACCTCTTTGGACGAAGAGGCCGTCTCGGCCCCCAGCGCCGAAAGCTCCTCCATCGGGACGGCGTTGGTGTCGTAAACGACCAGGCTGTACCCCGCCTTGATCAGGTTCTTCGACATCGGCTTGCCCATGATCCCCAAGCCGATAAACCCCGTCTTCATCGCATCGTCTCCTTCCGTGACCTTCCTTGCGGATCAGAGGATCAGTCGATCTTGATGTTCAGCTCCTTGATGAGCTTCGCGTAGTCTTCGGTGGCCTGCTTGATGAATTTCGTGAACTCCTCGCTCCCCTGGCACATCACCGGTTGGTTCAGGTTCTTCATCGTCTCAAGGAACTCGGGATCCTTGCAGATCTTCAGGATGGTGGTCTCGAGGTACTTGACGACTTCCTTCGGGGTGCCGGCGGGGACCGCCACGCCCTTTACGGAACCCCAGGTCGCCACGTCGACGCCCTGCTCTTTAAGCGTCGGGACGTCGGGCATCGACGGGTCGCGCTGGGGAAGGACCACCGCCAGCGGCTTGAAGCGACCGGCCTTGATGTGGGGGATGACTTCCGAGGGATGCCCGCCGCCGATCATCAGGTGTCCGCCCGCCAGCGCCGTGGTGGCTTCCGCGCCTCCCGAGAAGGGAACCGTGACGATATTGACGCCAGCGGCCTTGCCGAAGGCGGTGAGCGCCAGGTCGACCGCGCCGGCCTTCACGGAAACCGCCGTGGTGACCGGCTTCCCTTCCTTCTTGGAATACGCGATCACGTCCTTGATCGAGTTGAACGGGGAGTTCGCGCCGGTGACGATGACCACGGAATGGATGGAGACTCTGGCAACGGCGATCAGGTCCTTCTGCGGGTCATACGGCATCTTCTGGAGGGACGGCATGACGATGTCGTGCCCCGAACCGTAGGCGATGTACATGTTGTAGCCGTCCGGCTTGGAGCGGACGATCTGCTCGGTGCCGACCACGCCTCCGCCGCCCGGCTTGTTCACGATGACCATCGGCTGCGGGGAATATTTCCCCCAGTACTTTTCGAGGGCCCGGGCCATGAGGTCCGAGGACCCTCCGGGCGCCATGGGAACCAAGCCGGTGACCGGCTTCGACGGGAAGACATCCGCGGCCATGGCGACCGGGACCAGGAACAACGCGAGCAGCATTACGGCGAGCAGTGCGGTCAATCTCTTCATCTCTCTTCTCCTTTCAGTTGTTGGGCGAGAACCTTTTGTAGATCGTCAACGCGGCCTGTCCGGCAACGAGGACCGCAAACAGGCCGATCAGCGACAGCGAGATGGGGCGCGTCACGAAAATCAGGAAGCTTCCTCCCGACATGAGGAGCGACTGCCGCATCGATTGCTCGACCATGGGCCCCAGCACGAAGGCGAGCACCAGGGGGCCCGGCTCGAACTTGAGCTTTCGGAGGACGTACCCGAACAGGCCGAAGCCGATCAGGGAATAGATGTCGAACGCCTGCCCCTGGATGCTGTACGAGCCGATGACGGTGAACAGGATGATGACGGGAGCCATGAGCCCGAAGGGAACGCGGGTGAGCTGGGCCCACAGCCCGACCAGGGGAAGGTTCAGCACCAGGAGCATGACGTTCCCGAGGTACATAGAGGCGATCACCCCCCAGAAGACCTCCGGGTGCTCCTGGATCAGGAACGGTCCGGGGGTGATCCCCTTGATCAGCAACGCGGCGAAGATCATCGCGATCGAGGCGTTCCCGGGTATGCCGAGGGTAAGGAGCGGGATGAACGATGAGCTCGACGCCGCGTTGTTCGCCGATTCGGGGCCGGCGACCCCCTCGATTGCGCCCTCCCCGAACTCCTCGGGATGCTTCGCGACCTTCTTTTCCACGGCGTAGGAGACCAGCGAGGAGATGACCGCGCCGCCGCCCGGGATCACGCCGATGAAGAACCCGATAAGAGTGCCCCGGAGGATCGCCATCCGCGACGCGGCCCAGTCCTTCAGGGTGGGCCAGACGCTTCCGACCTTGGTGGTGGCGACCTCGACCTTGACGGCCGCCTCGAGCCCGATGAAGATCTCTCCCAGCCCGAAAACCCCCATGGCGAGCGTCACGAAATCGAACCCGCTCTGCAGCTCGATGACGCCGAAGGAAAAGCGGGTCTTTCCCGAGATGGGGTCGAGCCCCACCGAGGCCAGCAGGAGCCCCAACGCCAGCATGACGAGCCCCTTGATGATGGAAGAACCCGACAGGGTCACCGCCATCAGCAGCCCCACGACGGCCAGGGAGAACTTCTCGGGGGGGCCGAAGCTCAAGGCGAACTCGGCGATCAGGGGGGCGAACAGGGTCAGGCCCACGATGCCGATGGTGCCGGCCACGAACGACCCGATGGCGGCGATGCCGAGGGCCGCTCCGGCCCTCCCCTTCTTCGCCATCTTGTACCCGTCGATGCAGGTGACCACGGAAGCCGCTTCGCCCGGGAGGTTCAGGAGGATCGACGTGGTGGAGCCGCCGTACATCGACCCATAGAAGATCCCGGCCATGAGGATTATGGCGGTCACCGGCTCCGAGACGACGTAGATGGCGGGCAGGAGCAGCGCGATCGTCGCGGCGGGACCGAGCCCGGGAAGGACCCCGATGGCGGTGCCGACCAGCGCGCCGATGAAGGCGAACAGCAGGTTGATGGGGGTGAGCGCGATGGAAAAACCGCTGATGAGTCCGGAGAAGGTTTCCATTCCGCGCCCCCTAAGACCACCAGGATCCGGAAGGCAGGGAAACCCTGAGAAGCCGGGCGAACAGCACGTACATGAACGCCGCGCTCGTCACGGCGACGATCGCGGTCTTCACCCACTCCTCCCGCTCCACCAGCTTCTGCCAGCCGACCATGAACAGGACGGTGGAAACGATGTACCCGGCCTTCTCGAACAGCCAGGCGTAGAGGACGACCAGCAGGACGCCGGGGAGCAGCCTCGAAAGGATGACGCTCCGCGCCGACTCCGCGCCTGCCGCCGCACCCCCGGCTTCGCCCGTTTCCAAGGCCTTCCGCGGCGCCGCCGGCGCGAGGAGGGTCCTCGCGTACCAGGCCGCTCCCAGCACGGCGAGGATCATTCCGATGCAGAACGGGAGGAACCCCGCGCCGGGCATGATCATCATGCCGAGCTTGAGGTAGTGCCAGGAGTACCAGGCGATGAACGCTCCGAAGGCGACCAGGACGACCGAGGAGGCCTTCTCGGCGCGGTTCAGGCGGGCGCTATCCATTCAGCGCTCCCATGCCGGCCAGGATCTCCCGCAGCTTCGCCCGGTTGGCCTCCGTGCAGGGCGTGTTCGGCCGGATCGGCTCGCCCACGTCGAGGCCGATCAGGTTCAGCGCGTCCTTGATCACCACCGGGAAGCTTCCCAGGGTGAAGGCCGTCCGCAGGGGTGCGAGCTTGAACTGGGCCTCCAGCGCGCCCGCCAGGTCGCCGGCCAGGAACTTCACGTAGATCTCCACCACGAGGGACGGGACGACGTTGGCCGTCGCCGCGACGCAGCCGACGCCGCCGTAGACGAGGGTGGCCAGGATCATGATGTCCCTGCCCGCCATGATCCGGAAACCCTTCGACCGCGTCCTGCGGATGTATTCCGCGGTCAGGACCAGGTCACCGCTGCTGTCCTTCGCCCCGACGATGTTGGGTACGTCGGCCAGCCGCTCCATGAGGGACGCGGAGATGTTGACCTTCATCCGGTCGGGGTTGTTGTAGAGGAGCACCGGCAGCGGGACCGAGTCGGCGACCGCCCGGAAATGCCGGTAGAGCTCCTCGTCGTTGGGCCCCAGGAACATCGGCGGGAGCATGGTGACGGCCTGCGCCCCCTCCTCCACGGCCATCTTCGCGGAGCGGACGCACTCCCGGGTCGAGATGCCGCCGATCCCCGCGTAGACCGGCACGCGCCCCTTCGCCTGCTCCACGGTGATCCGCACCGCGCGCCGCTGCTCGTCGGGGTCGAGACCGAAGAACTCCCCGGTGCTACCGAGCGACAGGATACCGTGCACACCGCCGGCGATCACATGGTCGACCATCCGCCGGAGGGCGTTTTCGTGCACCCGCTCCTCGCGGTCGACCGGGGTGACGATGGGGGGAATGACCCCGCGGATGAAGCTCGTGTCCATGGCCTCGCCCCTTTCAGCGCACCAGGCAGGGTCGCTTGTTGTCGAATTTCCAGCCGGGGATCAGGAACTGCATGGCCTGGGCGTCGTCGCGGGCGCCCAGCGCCTTCTCTTTATAAAGCCGGTGGGCCGCCTCGATCCGCTCCATGTCGGGTTCGATCCCGAGGCCGGGAGCCTCGGGGACGGCGACCTTCCCCTCCATGATCCGGAGCGGCTCCCGCGTCAGCCGCTGGCCGTCCTGCCAGATCCAGTGGGTGTCGATGGCGGTGATCCGCCCCGGCGCGGCGGCGGCCGCGTGGGTGAACATGGCCAGCGAGACGTCGAAATGGTTGTTGGAGTGGGAGCCCCAGGTCAGCCCCCATTCGTGGCACATCTGCGCGACGCGCACCGCCCCGCGCATCGTCCAGAAGTGCGGGTCCGCCAGCGGGATGTCCACCGAGCCCAGCCGGATCGCGTGCCCCATCTGCCGCCAGTCGGTCGCGATCATGTTGGTGGCGGTCGGCAATCCGGTGGCCCGGCGGAACTCCGCCATCACCTCGCGCCCGGAATAGCCGCCCTCCGCCCCGCAGGGGTCCTCCGCGTAGGCCAGGAAGCCGCGCATGCCTCGGCAGAGCCGGACCGCCTCCTCGAGCGGCCAGGCGCCGTTCGGGTCGATCGTGACCCGCGCGCCCGGGAACCGTTCCGCCAGCGCGGAGACCGCCTCGATCTCCTCCTCGCCGCGCAGCACGCCGCCCTTCAGCTTGAAGTCGTTGAATCCGTACCGGGCCCGGGCCGCCTCGGCGAGCCGCACGACCGCCCGCGGGGTGAGGGCCTCCTCGTCCCGCAGCCGGAGCCAGTCGTCCTTCTCCCCCGAGCCGTCCCGGTAGGGAAGGTCGGTCTTCCGCCGGTCGCCCACGTAGAAGAGGTATCCGAGCATCTCCACCGACGCGCGCTGCTGGCCGTCCCCCAGGAGCGCGGCGACGGGCACGCCGAGGAACTGCCCCAGGAGGTCCAGCAGCGCGGCTTCCACCGCGGTCACGGCGTGGATCATGACGCGCTGGTCGAAGGTCTGGAGGCCGCGCCCCCCGGCGTCCCGGTCGGAAAACGACTTCTGCATGGAATGGAGTATGTCGAGGTATCTGCCGACGGAACGCCCGACGACCAGCGGCTTCGCGTCTTCCAGCGTCTGCCGGATCCGCTCGCCCCCGGGGACCTCGCCGATTCCCGTGCGCCCCGCGTCGTCTTTCAGGAGAACGATGTTCCGGGTGAAGAACGGCCCGTGCGCGCCGCTTAAGTTCAACAGCATGCTGTCCCGGCCGGCCACGGGGATCACCTGCATCCCGGTGACGGCCGGAGCTCCGTGGGAACGGGCCGGGCGTTCCTGGGGGTCCATGCGTCTCTCCTTTGGCGTCATGGTAGCGTTGTCATTTTAGGGTGTCAATCCCTTTCCTGCCTCCGCATGAATCGCGGGTCAGTTGGGCCGCTGCCGGTTGACACGACGCGATGATATCGCTATCATTCGATGGAGAGTTCAAAGAGCGGAAGCGCAATCCCCGCGGAGGCGGAAGCCATCAGGAAATCTACAGGCATTGTAACACTTGCGGACGTGGCCAAGCTGGCCGGCGTTTCGCCGATCACGGTGTCCCGGGTGCTGAACCGCCCGGAGCTGGTGGCTCCCGCGACGATCGCGAAGGTGCGGCAGGTGATCGAGCGCACGGGATACGTGCCCAACCTGCTGGCCGGCGGCCTCGCCTCCAGCCGGACCCGGTTCGTGGCCGCCATCGTGCCGGCGATCTCGAACCAGGTCTTCTCCGAGTCCATCCAGGCGCTGACCGACCGGCTGTGGGAGAGCGGCTACCAGGTGCTGCTGGGGACCTCGGGGTATCCCACCTCGCGTGAGGACGCGCTGCTCGCGGCCATCCTCAGCCGCCGCCCCGACGGCCTGTTCCTCACCGGCATCTCGCATTCCGACGAAAGCCGCCGCCGCCTGATCGCCGCACGGATCCCGATCGTCGAGGTGTGGGACCTCACCCCCACCCCGATCGACATGCTCGTCGGATTTTCCCACGTGAAGGTCGGCGAAGAGGTGGCGGAATGCCTCATCGCGAAAGGCTACAAGCGGTTCGGGCTGGTGACGGCCGACGACGCGCGCGCGGAGGAGCGCAACGTGGCGTTCCGGTCGACGCTCGACAGGCACGGCTTCGCGGAGATCGCGACCGCCGTCGTGCAGGCCCCGTCCAACTTCCGTCTGGGCCGGGAAGGGCTCTCCCGGATCCTCGAGCTGGGCCCCCTTCCCCGGGCGGTCTTCTGCAGCTCGGACACCCTCGCCCACGGCGTGCTGATGGAGGCGCAGGCGCGCGGCCTGTCCGTCCCCGGCGACCTGGCCATCGTCGGGTTCGGGGACTTGAATTTCGCGGCGTACACCTTCCCCTCGCTTTCGACGGTGTGGATCGACCGCCCCGCCGTGGGGCGGATGGCGGCCGATATGCTGCTGGCCCGGTTCGAGGGAAAGGAGCCGGAGAAGATCGTCGACGTGGGTTTCCAGGTCGTCGAGCGGGGGACCACATGACGCAGGAGCGCGCTCGCGTCATCAAGATCCACGACCGGGACAACGTGGCCATCGTCGCGAACGCCGGGGGCCTTCCCTCGGGCGCGCGCCTCCCGGACGGCACCGTGCTGCTCGAAGCCGTCCCCCCGTCCCACAAGGTCGCCCTCGCGGACCTTCCCGCGGGCGCGGAGGTGATCCGCTACGGCCAGGTGATAGGGAAGGCGGCCCGGCCGATCCCGCGCGGAAGCTGGGTCGACGAGTCGCTGGTGCTGCTCCCCGAGCCGCCCGCGCTGGACGACCTCCCTCTCGATACGGGGCACGCGCCCGCCCTGCCGCCGCTGCCGGGATATTCCTTCGACGGGTACCGCAACGCGGACGGCACCGTCGGCACGAAGAACCTCCTGGGCATCCTGACCAGCGTGCAGTGCGTCGCGGGCGTCGTGAACGTGCTGGCCCGCCGCATCCGGGAGGAGCTGCTCCCCCGCTACCCCAACGTCGACGACATCGTCGCGGTAAACCACTCCTACGGCTGCGGCGTGGCGATCAACGCCCCCGGCGCCGCCGTGCCGATCCGGACGCTGCAGAACCTCGCGCGCCATCCCAATTTCGGCGGCGAGGCGATGATCGTGGGCCTCGGCTGTGAGAAGCTCGAGGCCGACCGGCTCGTGCCGCAGGATGAGCGGCACGCCTGCGCGGGATGCGGAGGGTGCGGAGGCGAAGGACCGCCCGTGCTGCTCCTCCAGGATGAAGCCTTCCGCGGCTTCGGCGACATGATGGCCGCCTTGATGCGGATGGCCGGGGAGCGGCTGGAGCGGCTCAACCGGCGCAGGAGGGAGCCCTGCCCCGCCTCCGACCTGGTCGCAGGCGTCCAGTGCGGAGGCAGCGACGCTTTCTCTGGCGTCACCGCGAACCCGGCCGTCGGCTACGCGGCGGACCTGATCGTCCGCGCGGGCGGCACCGTGATGTTCTCGGAAGTGACGGAGGTGCGCGACGCGATCCACCTGCTCCTCCCGCGGACGGCCGACATATGGGTCGGGCGCGCGCTGCTCAAGGAGATGGCGTGGTACGACCGCTACCTGGCGGCGGGGGGTGCGGACCGCAGCGCCAACCCGGCGCCGGGCAACAAGCGGGGCGGGCTGGCCAACGTCGTGGAGAAGGCGCTCGGCTCGATCGCGAAATCCGGCAGCGGACCGATCGTCGACGTGATCGGCCCCGGCGAGCGCGTGCAAAAAAGCGGGCTGGTCTTCGCGGCGACGCCGGCCAGCGATTTCGTGTGCGGCACGCTGCAGCTCGCAGCGGGGATGAACCTGCAGCTCTTCACCACGGGGCGCGGCACCCCGTACGGGCTCCAGATGGCGCCGGTGCTCAAGGTCTCCTCGTCCCAGGCGCTCAGCGAGCGCTGGAGCGACCTGGTCGACGTCGATGCCAGCCGCATCGCCGGCGGCGGGGCGACCATCGAGGAGGTCGGGTGGGAGATCTTCCGCCTGGTCCTCGACGTCGCAAGCGGAAGGAAGCGGGCCGCCGCCGACCGGCTCGGGCTCTACAACGACCTGGTCCTGTTCAATCCCGGGCCGGTGACGTAAAAGAGGTCTCCTGTTCCGCGGCAGAAGTCCCTCCTCGGGATCTGCCTCGAAGGGGAAACCCGGCGCGGGGTCTACCCTCGCGCCGGGCTTTGTATCGGATGGATCGCTTCCCCTACTTCCGGAACGTAAAACCGCCCGAGGAGTCCGCGTCCACCGTCACCTTGTCGCCCTCGCGAAATTCGCCCTTGAGGATCCGGATCGCCAGCGGGTCCTGCAGGTGCTTCTGGATCGCCCGCCGCAGCGGCCGCGCGCCGAAGGTCGGCTCGTAGCCGATCTCCGCGATCCGCTCCTTGGCCGCCTGCGTGAGCTCCACCGAGATCTTCCGGTCGGCCAGGCGGTCGTTGACCTCCCGCACCATGATGTCGACGATGCGGGCGAGCGATTCCCTCCCCAGCGAGTGGAAAAGGATGATCTCGTCGAGCCGGTTCAGGAACTCGGGGCGGAACACATGCTTGAGTTCCTCCATGACTCCGGCGCGGATCGCGTCGTCCCCCTTCCCCGCCATCTCCTGGATCCACTGGGAGCCGACGTTGGAGGTGAGGATCGCCACGGAGTTCCGGAAATCGACCGTCCGGCCGTGCCCGTCGGTGAGCCGCCCGTCCTCCAGCACTTGCAACAGGATGTGGAAGACGTCCGGATGCGCCTTCTCGA
>DCUH01000038.1 GCA_002327765.1 bacterium UBA2219
GGATCTCCTTCTCCTGGAGCACCCGTAGCAGCTTGGCCTGGATGCCCGGGGAGATCTCGGCCACCTCGTCCAAAAACAGCGTTCCCCCCTTGGCCGCCTCGATCAGCCCCATCCGGTCCTTGTTTGCGCCGGTGAAGGCTCCGCGGACGTGGCCGAAGAACTCGCTCTCCAGCAGCGTTTCCGTGATGGCGCTGCAGTTGATGGCGACGAACGGGTTCATCGCGCGGGTCGATTCCCCATGGATGATCCGGGCGATAACCTCCTTGCCCACGCCGCTCTCCCCGGTGATGACGGCGGACGACTCCACCTTGGCGATCTGCCGGGCCAGTTCCAGGGTTTTCCGCATCGACTTGCTCTTTAGCCCCGTTTTGCCGAAGAAGCC
This sequence comes from bacterium UBA2219, assembly GCA_002327765.1. Taxonomy (GTDB): domain Bacteria; phylum Desulfobacterota; class Deferrimicrobia; order Deferrimicrobiales; family Deferrimicrobiaceae; genus UBA2219. The sequence continues at coordinate 383 of DCUH01000038.1, forward strand.
GTTCCCGTCGTCGATCCTGTTCTGGTGGGCCCTAAAGACTTTTTCCGATCGGACGAGCCGGTTCCTCACATCGTGGAGCACGGCCTCGATGGTGTCCGCCTTGAAGAAGGGGAGGTACGGCTCGATCTCATCGCCCCACGCCTCCCGGGTCCGCGTCTCGTTCACGCACAGGGTGTCCCTATTGGCGACGCACTGGCGCTCGATGCAGTAGACCTCCTTGCCCATCATCCGGGAGCAGTACCCGCTGACGTATCCGGTCAGCGACCAACAGGCCGGCTCGAGGGAGATCCCCATGTGCAGCAGGTGCTGCTCGGCCTCGTAGGAGTCCTGCCAGGTGTTGAACATCCGGAACGAAGGCTCCCATGTGATCTCGCAGTTGGCCACGTTCACGTACCCCTGCAGCATGTGGAGAGCGGGGCCGCAGTCGGTATCCTTCAGCAGATCCGGGTATTCCTGGTCGAGGTTGTCGGCGGTGGCCCACCCGTGGGCGTATCCCATGCGGGTGAGTATGTTCCTGGCCGAGAAGGTACCGAGGTTGTCGATGAGCTCCTTGCGCAGCAGCCCCATGGCCAGGGCATCCACGAGCAGCGTCCTGTGGCCCATGAACTGCATCGAGCCCCCCTTGGGGAGGAAGTGGAGCAATCGCTTCAGTTCCAGTTCGGCTGCCTTCACCCGTTCTCCTCGGATTCATTCTTGTTGATAAATCCTATCGACCCATTCCATATATTGCAATTTCTATTTGCATAAAATGGAAACCTGCGGGGAATAAAGAAAGCGGCGCAGGTGCGTCTACCAAATTTATGCTGTTATTTCAGTGTCTTATGGTGATTGCCGATTTTGGCACGAAACCGGCAATTCTCCTCTTTCGGAGGATGCCCCATGAGAAACAAAGCCCCCAAGATTGCATCGCTGCTTTGCGCATTCGTGTTCCTGGCGACGGGTGCCGCAGCATTCGGCGTGCAGGCGGAAAAACCCCCTACGGCGGAGCGGCATAAAGCGTATCGGGTCGATTGCGCCGGATGCCACGGGACAAGCGACAAGAAGCAGTTCGACCACAAGAAGTGCCTCGCCTGCCACGAGTCCTACGCCAAGGTCGCCGAGCGGACGAAAAAACTCGCGCGCAACCCGCACAAGAGCCATTACGGGGAAGTGGAGTGCAACGCCTGTCACCATGGCCATAAGGCGGATGAGTCCCTGTGCGCCCAGTGCCATCAGGATTGAGCCGTATTGCCGGTCGGAAGCCGGAAAGGAGACAAGAAATGAAGAAGGCAGTAACCGGGACATTCATGCTCATCTGCCTTGCGGCGGCGTTTTTCGTCGCTTTAACGGGCGGGAGCGCCCGCGCCGAGCAGAGGCTGCAGGCGGACGTTGTCATCATCGGCGCCGGATCGGCGGGATTGAGCGCGGCGCTGACCGCCGCCCAGGGAGGCGCCACGGTCATCCTCCTGGAGAAGGACCGGGTGGTCGGCGGCACCGGGAATTTCGCGGAGGGGCTGTTCGCGGTCGAGTCCAAAATGCAGAAGGAGCGCTGGATCGGGCTTACCCGGGATCAGGTTTTTACGGAGGAGATGAACGATACCCGTTGGGAGACCAACGCTCCCCTGATCCGCCGGTTCCACAACGAATCCGCAGCGACCATCGACTGGCTTGTGGCGCAGGGCGTGGAGTTCGAGGGCCCCTCCAAAAATCACTGGAACAACAATCCCACCTGGCATCTGGTCAAGGGCGAACGCCATGGCGCCCACCTGATCCAGGCGCTTTACGGAAAAATCAAGGAGAGCCCGAACGTCAAGGTGTTGATGGATACGCCGGGCAGGGAACTGATCGTCAAGGACAAGAGGGTCGTTGGCGTGAAGGCGCAGAACAAGGCAGGTGAAGCCGTCATCGCGGAGGCGCGCCACGGCGTCATTATCGCCACGGGCGGTTTCGCCAATAGTCCCGAGATGTTGAAGAAATGGGCGGACGCGGGGGACGCCATCCCCGCTGCTCCCCTCAAGAAGACCGGCGACGGCATCAACATGGCGATGGCGGTCGGCGCCGCCGTGGAAACCATGGACACCCTGCAGTGGGTTTGCAGCATGGACGCCCTGCCGGGGAAAAGACCCAATCTCGAAATCGGCGCCATCGGCGTCGAGCCGCGAAATGTTTGGGTCAACCATACCGGCAGTCGCTTTGCGAATGAGTACATCGCCTTCGATTTCCCGTACGCGGCGAACGCGGTTCGTCGCCAGAAGGCGGCGTGGGCGATTTTCGACGAGGGTCTGAAGAAACATTACATGGAAAACGGCCTCACCGCCGGGCTGGGCATCCTGGTTCCCCCCGGAAAGAAATTCCCGAACTTCGACGAGATGTGGGACAAGGCGATCGCCTCCGGCAACCCGTACGTGGTACGGGCTTCTTCACTGTCCGACCTTGCGGCGAAGACGAAGCTCCCGGCGGATTTCCTGAAGCAGACCCTTGACGATTACAACAGGTCGGCGGCGTTAAACCTGGATCCGGCATTCGCAAAGGACAGGGAATGGCTGAAGGTCATCGACACCAAGGGCCCGCTCTATGCCGTCAAGCTGAAGGAAGTGCTCCTGGCGACCGCCGGCGGCCCCAGGGTCGACGAATTCCTGCGCCCTCTCGACAAGGAAGGGAACATCGTCGCCAGTGGATTATACGTGACCGGCAACGACGTGGGCGGGATGTACACGAAGAGCTACACCCTCACCGCGGCGTCCGGATCGAGCTACGGGTTCGCCATCAACAGCGGGCGGATGGCGGCGAAGACCATCCTCTCCGAAATGGGAAGGAAATAGGTCATGAAACGGTCATTGTTCATCGCCGGCATCGCCGCCGCGGTGATGGTCGTTTCCTTCGCCGGGCGTTCGCAGGCTCAGCCGGCGAAGGTCTCGAAGGCGCCTGATGCCCCCTCCGCGTCAGGCGCTTTTCTCGCGGACAGGCACAAGGCGGCGGGATTCCGCTGCGCCGATTGCCACGGAGAGGACCGGGAGGCCCTCATCCCGAACCCGGCCTGCCTCGGATGCCACGAGTCGTTCGAGAAGCTGGCCGCGCGCACCAAGGATATGCGCGTCAACCCGCACAGGAGCCCACACTTCAAGGACCTCGAATGCACCTCGTGCCACGTGGGCCACAAGGCCGACGTCAACTTCTGCCAGGACTGCCACGGTCCGATATCCAGGAAGAAGTAGGGGGGAGCCATGAAGAGATACCGGTTGGAAGCATGGATCGTGGCGTTCGCAGCGCTCGCCGTCCTGGCAGGGGGCGTCCAGGCGGCCGACCGGCGGTACACCGCCGACGTCGTCGTCGTGGGCGGCGGGTCGACCGGCCTCGCTGCGGCCGTTACCGCAGCGGAGGGCGGGGCCAATGTCGTCCTCCTCGAGAAGAACCCGTACCTCGGCGGCGCTTCCAATTTCGCCGAGGGGCTGTTCGCGGTGGAATCGGAGCTGCAGCGGGCCAAGGCGTACGGTCTGACGAAGGAAGAGGCCTTCAAGCACATCATGGAGTTCGGCCACTACAAGACCGACGCCCCTCTGCTGCGCCTGTTCGTGGAAGGGTCCGCCGCCAATATCGAGTGGCTGCGGGAGCGGGGCGTGGAGATGGAGGCGATCCACATCTCCCCGACCGAGCCGATGGTCTGGCACGTCATCAAGAACCGGGGCCAGTACATCCACGGCGGCGCGCTCGTGACGGCGCTGCAGGACAAGCTGACGGAAAAGGGCGGCGTGATCCTTCTCCGGACGCCCGCGAAGAGGCTGGTCCGTTCCGGGAGCCGGGTGAGCGGCGTCGAGGCGGTGGACCGCAGGGGCAACCGGGTGGTCGTAAACGCCCAAGCCGTGATCATCGCCACCGGCGGCTTCGGAAACAGCAAGGAGAAGATCTCGCAGTGGACGAAATTCGACCCGGAGAAGTTCAAGCCGACGCTGCCGCTCAACAAGACGGGCGACGGGATCGTGATGGCGAAGGATGCCGGGGCGGACACGGAAGGCGAGAACCTGATGCTCCATCTCGGGACGGAAGGAAAGGCGATCGTCCCGCTCGGCAACATCTACGGGATGACCTGGGAGCCGAACCTCTGGGTGAACCGTTCCGGCGAGAGGTTCGTGGACGAGGGCATCGTGTTCAGCTTCCCGATGGCGGCCAACGCGGTCGGACGCCAGAGGGGCGCGTACGCCTGGTCCATCTTCGACGATGGCGAGGTCGAGCACGTGATGACCAAGGGCGTCAAGCAGGGGATCGGCGTCATCATCCCGGTCATGACGAAACTCACGAAGCTGAAGGAAGAGATCGGGAACGCGGCCGCGGCCGACAGCGACGCCTTCAAGGCGGCGGATTCGATCGAGGAGCTCGCGAAGAAGATCGGCGTTCCGTCCGAGGCCTTGAGGAAGACCTATGACGACTACAACCGTTACGCCGCCTGCGGCCGCGACCTGCAGTTCTTCAAGGCGGCCCGCTGGATGCGGCCGCTCACGAAGGGAAAACTGTACGCCGTCAAGCTGTATCCGTACCACTTCACGTCCATCGGCGGCATCCGCGTCAACCGGGACATGGCGGTGATCGACAAGGACGACCGTCCCATTGAGGGGCTGTACGCGGGCGGCTGCGATATCGGCGGCCTGTACAGCGATACATATACGCTGTGGGCTTCGGGCCACGCGTACGGGTTCGCGGTCTATTCCGGCCGGATGGCCGGGGAAAGCGCGTTGAAGAAGATCGGGAAAAGATAGTTCGAAAGGGAAAGGGGGGGAGAGGAGGAACGGTTGCGTACCGCGTGACAAGGGATCGTCAAGAGGCTCATCAAAACGAAAAGGAGAAAAGAACGTGAAAATCTCGGCTCTCAAAAATGCGAAGACCCTGGCGGTTCTCGCGGTGTTCCTTATGGCGGGCGCGGTCGCGTGCCCGGTTGCGCAGGCGACGGAAGGCGGCGGGGGGGCCTATGCGGGCGGCGGTCAGGGCTTCCTCGCGGGCGTTCTGCCTCCCCCCGGCTTCTACTTCATCGAGTACCTGCAGCACTATACCGCGGACAAGCTGATGGACGCCAATAGCAACCGGATTCCGGTTAACCTGAACCTGAACGTTTCCGCGGCCGTGCAGCGTTTCCTGTGGCAGTCCGACATCCCGGTCCTGGGCGGCCGATTGGGCGCGTACACCCTCATTCCGCTGGTCCACGCCAGCGTCGGGGGGGCGCAGAGCCGCAATGGACTGGGCGATATCGTCATCGCCCCGTTCATCTCCTGGCACTTCAACAAGAACTTCCACATGGCTTCCTCCTTCGACATCGTCATGCCGACGGGCCAGTACGACAAGTCGACCCTGGTGAATCTCGGCCGCAACTACTGGACCTTCGAGCCGGTCGTTGCGCTGACCTACCTCACCGACAACGGGATGGAGTTCTCCGGCAAGTTCATGTACGACTTCAACACCGAGAACAGCGACACCAACTACAAGTCCGGGCAGGAGTTCCACTTCGACTATGCGGTCGGGCAGCACTTCGGCAAGTGGACGGCCGGCCTCGTTGGTTATGTTTACAAGCAGGTCACCGGCGACAGCGGCGCGCGCGACACCATCTACAGCCCCAACGTGGGCGACAACAAGGGCCAGGTCTTCGCTGCGGGTCCCGGCATTCGCTACGATGCGAAGAACGGCGTGAGCATCGAGGCGCGGTGGAACAAGGAATTCGAGGCGGAAAACAAGACCGAGGGAGACAGATTCTGGTTCAACGTGTTCGCGAAGTTCTAAGCGTAATAGACCGCTCCAACACTGGAGGAATATCGTAATGAGCGAATCAAAATCCGAGGCGTTGCGGGAATTCGTCGAAGCGGCGAAGACCCTGGTCAACCCCGCCCTGAGCGATTACAAAAAGAAGGGCGGGAAGGTCATAGGAATGATGTACCACTTCATCCCCGAGGAAATCGTCACCGCGGCGGGGATGATGCCCTATCGCATGCGGGCGACCGGCAGCGAAGGGACGGAGCTCTCCGAGGGCTATTTCACGCAGGTCAACTGCAGCCTGGTGCGGCACTTCTTCGATTCGGGGATGCGGGGCAGGCTGTCGTTTCTCGACGGCGTGGTGTCGGTGAACAACTGCGACCACATCCGGCGTCTGTACGACAACTGGCAGTGGAAGGTGAAGACGCCGTACATGCATTTCATGGTCTTCCCGAAGAAGACCGGTAAGGAGCAGGTGGAGGCGTACCGGGAGCAGCTCGAGGGGTTCCGGTCGAGCCTGGAGAAATCCTTCGGGGTGAAGATCACCGAGGAGAAGCTACGCGAAGCGATCCGTCTGCACAACGAGACCCGTCGCCTGCAGCGGGAGCTCTACGAGCTGCGGAAGGCAGACGCGCCCCCGCTGACGGGGACGCAGACCCTGGCGGCCCTGGTGGCCGGAACGTGCATTCCCAGGGACCGTTATAACGCGTTGCTGAAGCAGCTGCTCCAGGACTGCAGGGCGGAGAAGGGCGGGAACGGCTGGAAGGCGCGGATCGTTGTGATGGGCGGCGAGATCGACGAGCCGAAGTTCGTCGAGATCATCGAGAACCAGGGGGGACTCGTCGTCGGAGACGCCCTGGGATATGGCTCCCGGGCCATCGTGAACGACGTGGACGAAACCGGCGACCCGCTGGCGGCGCTTGCCCGGTATCAGCTGGTCGACCGTCCCGCGGATCCCAGGATCTTCGGGACCACCTTCGACCGGAACGATTATGTGGTGCAGCAGGTCAGGGATTACAAGGCGGACGGCGTCGTTTCCGTGCGGCTGATCGCCTGCGACCTGTACGGCTTCGAGCAGGTCAACCTCTCGAAGCATCTGAAGAAGAACGGAATCCCGCACCTCGGGCTCGAGATCGAGTACGTGATCGACGCCGTCGGACAGATGAAGACGCGGGTGCAGGCGTTCCTGGAGAGCATCGCGGAGGCCAAACATGACAACCGCAACTAAGAAAGGTCTGCAGCGTTATTACGAGTACCGGGACCGGATCGCCGGTCTCATCCAGTCGATCCAGGAATCGCCGGAGCCCAACCCGGTGCTGATCAAGTTCTTCACGCTGGTGAACGAGCAGGACAAGAGGGTCATCGACTGCGTTGAGAACGGCAAGCCGCTGCTGTCGAGCTGGTACGGCAGTGCGCCCGAGATCTATTCGGCCATGGACATCGAGTACTTCTGCCCGGTCGACAACATCCTGGCGCACCAGCCGTTCACGAACGACCTGGAGGGAATGGACGCGGCCAACATCCCCCAGGACATGTGCGGGCTCATCAAGCTGGGCGCTTACGGCGTGGAGGCGGGGATCGTTCCCGTGCCTACGGCGATCATCGCGATGCTCGAGCCGTGCGACGCGCAGTCCGCGATCCACGAGGCCTGGAAGAACGCCGAAGGCTGGCGCGACGTGCCGATCTTCGCGCTCGACCCGGCCTATGGGGTGGGTACCAAGGATTACGCCTACTTCGCCGGAGAGCTGCGCCGGATGATCGCGTTTCTCGAGGACCACGTCGGAAGGAAGCTGGACTGGAACCGGCTCCGCGAGGTCATCGAGGTCACCAACCAGCAGTACGCTGCCTGGGGAGAGTACAACGAGCTGCGGCGCGCGGTGCCGTGCCCGCACAACTCGTTCGTCGGCGGGAAGCTCGGGTGGGTCATTACCCAGCACATGAAGGCCGGCCTCCCGGGCGCAGTGGAAATCTTCAAAATGCTCGCCTTCGATGCGGAGCAGAAGGTGAAGGCGAAGCAGGGTCCGATGCCGAAAGAAAAGATCCGGGTGCTGTGGGCCGACCTGATCCCTACCTGGTCCGACGCGTTCGGCGGCATGCTGGAGCAGGAATGGGGAGCCAATATCGTGATGGACTTCCAGTCGTACGCGGCGCAATACGATCCCATCGATACCTCGACCGAGGAAAGCATGCTGCTGGGCCTCGCCAAGCGCAACATGGCGGAAGTCCCGATGATCCGCCAGGCGCGGGGAAAGGTGGACGTGATGATCGAGGACATCACGCGGATCGCCAAGGACTACAAGTGCGACTGCGTGATCTTCCCGGGGCACGTGGGGCACAAGGACCAGTCGGCTTCCATCGGGTTCCTCAAGGAAGCCTGCCGGGAGTTGAAGCTGCCGCTGCTGGCGCTTACGGTCGACAACTTCGATCCCCGCTATACGCCCATGGATGTCCTGAAGCGCCAGGTAGGCGAGTTCTTCGACGCGCACGGACTGGGGAAGTAGCAGGGTACAATTGACATTGATCGACGGGAAGTCGGTCGGCCGCAGCGGAACGCGGCCGACCGGTCCCCGGACCATACGATAGAGGGGAATACGATGCTTGTCGCGGGTGTTGACCTGGGATCCGCCACCGGGAAGGCCGTGGTGATGAAAAACAACAGGATCGTCTCGGCGGCGGTGATGCCGGCGACAACGCACCCGGAGAAGACCGCCCGCGCGGTCCTGAAGACGGCGCTCGAGAAGGCGGGGATCGAGCTGGCCGAGGAAGTGAAGTACGTCGTCGGCACGGGTTACGGCCGGTACAACGTCTCCTTCGTGAACGAGAACATCTCCGAGATCACCTGCCACGCCAAAGGCGCAAGTTGGATGCACCCCGGCGCCCGGACGATCGTCGACGTGGGAGGGCAGGACTGCAAGGTCATCTCTCTGGACGAGGGCGGCAGGGTGGTGGAATTCACCATGAACGACAAATGCGCGGCCGGCACCGGGAAATTCTTCGAGGCGATGGCCCGGACGCTGCATTGCAGCCTGGAGGAGTTTTCGGAGCTGTCCCTGAAGTCCACCGCTCCCGCGAACATCACGAAGCAGTGCAGCGTGTTCGCGGAATCGGAAGTGGTGACGCTGATCAACAGCGGCGCCGAGGCGGCGGATATCGCGGCGGGGCTCACCGACTCGATCGCCCGGCGCCTGCAGGCCTATGTCTACAAGGTGGGTCTGTTGGAAGACGTGGTTCTCACAGGCGGCTGCGCCAAGAACGAGGGGCTGGTGAAGGCGCTGGAGAGCAAGCTGAACATCAAGATCGCCCGGCTTCCGCACAGCCCTCAGTTGTGCGGAGCTTTGGGCGCCGCATTGTTCGCGGAAGAGCATTTCCTGAAGAACGTGTTTGCCTGAGAGGAAACGCATGGGCTGCTTCGACGAACAGGTCACGGACGTAGCCCGCTTCATCAAGGGGCTAGACGAATCCGGCCGGCCGGTGAAGGAATTGTCCCCGGAGCCCGGCGGGACGGACCCCGCCGCGGCGCCGCCGTTCCTGGTGGGCCCGGGGGCCGGCAGCGGGCTCGTTCTCAAATCCGATACCTTTGCCGAGCTGGGAAGCCCCGCCGAGGGTTCCTGCGCCTTCGCGCTCTACACGAACGATCCTTCGCTCGTTCGGGACGGCCGGGTCCGCCTGGTCGGCCCGGACATCCCCGAAATCGGGTCGAAAACGGTCCCGTTCGGGCAGGTGATCCTTGCGGCGGGCAATGATCTCGACGAAAGGGATTACCGCCCGCTGGCGGAGAGCCAGTACGTGGGGGACCGGATCGAGGGTTTCATGGTGAAAAGCACTCCCGGCCGCCTGTGGTGCCGCGTGAGCAACGACGTCGCCGCGAGGGGTTTCGATTTCCGGTTCCTGGGAAGCGCACTGATCCGGCTTGTCAAGGAGCAGGTTCCCGCAGCCGAATCCGTCGAGGTGATCTTCGTGACCTCCGGCCGGGAGGAGCTGCGGCGGATGGGCGAAATCGAATCCCGGGCCAGCGGCGTCGCGCGGGAGATCAAGACGCGGGTCTGGAAGGAAAAGGGGATCGACATCGACAGCTGCCCGTTGAGCGGCCACTGCGGCGCCTGCAAGGACAAAGAGGTGTGCGACGAGGTGAAGAAGATGATGCACGGGCGGAAGAGGGTCTCCTGATATGAGCATCTACGCGGTCTGCGGCAAGGGCGGGGTGGGCAAGACGGCCTTTACCGCCATGTTCACGAAAGCCCTCCTCGAAAGCGGGAAGGCCGGGAAGCTGCTCGTGATCGACGCCGACCCGGCGCTGGGGCTGGCCAACGCCCTCGCCGTCCGGCCCGAAAAGACCATCGGTCAGCTGCGCGAGTCCATCATCGAGACGGCGCGGGAGGGAGGGGACTCCGAGAAGGGCGAGATCGCCCGCATGCTGGACTACCTCGTGATGGAGTCGCTCGTCGAGACGGACGATTTCGCGCTGATGGCGATGGGGCGCAGCGAGACGCTGGGCTGCTACTGTCCGGTGAACGACATCCTGCGCGACGCGATCACGATGCTTTCCCGGAAATTCGACACCATCCTCATCGACGGGGAGGCGGGGCTGGAGCAGATCAACCGGCAGGTGCTGCGGGAGATCGACTGCCTCGTGATCCTCACCGACTCCTCGGCCCGCGGGCTGCAGACCGTCGGCATCCTGAAGGAGATGGTCGGCAAGCGCGACGCCGCTCCCTGCCGGAAGGTGGGGGTCGTCTTCAATCGTGTGCGGGGCGACGAGGCGTTCCTTGCGCAAGCCGCCGGGAAGATCGGTATCGAGGTCTTCGGGTTCGTGCCGGAAGACCCGGAGGTGGGAAAGTACGACATGGCGGGAAAGTCGCTTGCGGAGCTGCCGCCCGGGTCCGAAGCGGCCGCCGCGGTACGCGGGATCGCGGAAAAACTGTCCGTCCCGGAGTGCGGAGACGCCCGCCGCGAAGCGTGAGCGGCACCCCTTCCGTCAGGAGGAGGTCTCCGCGTCGTCCCGTACGCCGTATTTTTTCAGCTTCTTGTATAGAGACGAAAGACTGATCTCGAGCTTCTTTGCCGCCTCCACCTTGTTTCCCTCGAGCAGCCGGATTGCGGAAAGGATCTGCTCCCGCTCGACTTCGTGCACGGAACGGATCGCATCTTCCGGCGTCTTCGCGGAGAGACGGGAACGGACGCCCGCCGGCAGGTCGCGGATCCCGATCCGCTTCCCTTCGCACAGCACCACGGCATGTTCGACGGTATTGCGCAGCTGCCGGACGTTGCCGGGCCAGTCGTACTGCATCAGAATGTCGACGACCTCGGGGGTGAATCCGATGATCCTCTTGCCGGTATCCCTGGATAGGGTCTCCAGGAAGGTGCGGGCCAGCGGCAGGATGTCCTCGGTGCGCTCCCGCAGCGGGGGCACCTCCAGCTCGAAGATGCACAGGCGGTAGAAGAGGTCCTCCCGGAAGCGCCCCTCGGCGACCTCCCTGGCCAGGTTGCGGTTGGTGGCCGCGAGGAAGCGCACATTGACCGGCCGGGACACGTTCTCGCCGACCCTTCGGATCTCCTTCTCCTGGAGCACCCG
>DCUH01000103.1 GCA_002327765.1 bacterium UBA2219
CGCACCGTCCTCGGCTCGACGACCACCGAAACGACGGGCTTCCGGATCTCGATCTTCTCGTAGACGATCGGCGCCGCCGGGTCGCACAGGGTATCTCCCGTCCTCGCCCGCTTGACCCCCCGCGCGCCCACGATGTCCCCCGCCCGGGCCTCCTCGACCGGCTCCTTCTTCCCCCCGTGCACCCGGAACAGGCGCGCGATCTTCTCCTTTTCGCCGGTGGCCGCGTTGAGGAGCGCAGCCCCCTCCGCCGCCTTCCCGGAATAGACCCGCAGGTAGACCGTCCGCCGGCCGTCCTCCTGCATCACCTTGTACACGAGCGCCGAGAAGGGCGCCGTCGGGACCGGCTCGCGCACCGTGGGCACGCCGGAGCGGGGATCGTCGCCCCGCGCGGGCGGGGTCTCCGCGGGGGACGGCAGGAAATGCACGATGCCGTCCATCGCGGGCTGCACCCCCATGTTCCGCAGCGCGGAGCCGGCGTAGACGGGGAAGAATTTCCCCGCCAGCGTCCCCTTCCGGATCCCGGCGCGCAGCAGCGGCAGCGGGACGTCCTCGCCCGCAAGGTACTTTTCCGCCGCCGCGTCGTCGCCGTCCGCCGCCGCCTCCAGCAGCGTCTCGCGGTGCTTCGCCACCCCCGCCGCTTCCGGGGGCGTGAGCGGCCTCCGCTCGATCGTCCCCCCCTGGTCCTCCCGGGAAAAGGACACCCGCTCCATCGTCGGAAGGTCGGCCACCGCGCAGAACGTCCCGTCCTCGTACAGCGGCACCGTGACCGGTATCCCCCGGGCGCCGAGCTTCTTCCGCATGTCGGCGATCACCCGGTCGTAGTCCGCCCCCGGCCGGTCGAGCTTGTTGACGAACGCAAGCCTCGGGATCCCGTGCCGGGTCGCCTGCCGCCAGACGACCTCCGACTGCGGCTCCACCCCGCCGACGCCGCACAGGATCATCACCGCGCCGTNNCGATGGTGAAGTCCACGTGCCCCGGTGTGTCGATCAGGTGGACCTCCGCGCCGAGCCAGGAGAACTGCGTGACGGCCGAAGTGATGGTGATCCCCCGCTCCCGCTCCTGGGGAAGGTAGTCGAGCTGCGTGTCGCCGTCGTGGACCTCGCCCATGCGATGAGTGACGCCGGCGTAAAAGAGCAGGCGCTCGCTGAAGGTGGTCTTCCCCGCGTCGATGTGCGCGATGATCCCGATGTTCCGGAGCCGGTCCACGGCAGCCACGTCAGAAGTTCCCCCGATAGAGATTGAATGTGGAGGTGCCCGGGATCGCCCGGTCGTCCAGCAGGGCCGACAGGACCGCCGCGGCCTCCTCCGCGGCGAGCCCGGCTACGTCGGCAAAGAAGTCCCGGATCCCCGCCGAGCGCATCTCATGGAGCGACCCGGAGGCGGAGAACGGCTCCGGGGAGAGGACCGCCGACCCGTGCTCGTCGGCCGTCACGGGGAACCGCTCCCCCCGGGGGCTTTCCACCTCCCCCGCGCGCACGCCGGAGGCGGGGAGAAGGCGCGAGATCATCAGCGGCACGCGCCCGTAGGCCACGGCGATCCCCAGCCCGTAGAGGAACTTCCCGACGTCCCGCAGCGCCGCCATCGTGATCTCGACCGGCAGGATCATCCGGGCCGCGCCCAGCCGGGACAGGGCCGCGAGCGCCGCCGTGTTGAAGGCGTAGAGGTAATGATCGCTCACCAGGACCGCCTGACGGCGCAGCGGGGGCGGGGCGAAGAAGCGGAAGTGCCCGACGTCCGGCAGGACCCACCGCGTGAGCCCCTTCCCCATCGCGTCCGTGACGGTCCGGCGCAGGAACGAGGCGTCCGACTCGAGCAGCGGCGCGGGCAGCCGGAAGTAGGCCCCCGCCCTCGCGGCCTTGATCACGGGGGAAGGGTCCCGCAGCAGCGACCGCGTGACCTCCACCACGGGCACGATCTCCGCGGCCTTCGGCAGCTGCGGGAGCTGGTCGGCGCGGCAGCCGGCGAAGATCACCGTGCCGGGCCCCTCGGGGCGGCTCCCGAAGACCTTGAGCGTCGGGAGAACCTCCAGCCGCAGCCGCTTCCCCTCGAGGTGGAACTCCCGGTCGAAGCTCCGGGCCGCCTTGAGGAACAGCGACCGGACGTCGCCCCAAGCGCAGGGGCCCCCGAGGTATTCCAGCCGCACCTCGGAAAGCGGAAGCTCCCCCTTGTACGCCGTAGCGAGCTGGCGCTCCCCGTCCTTCGGCGCCGAACCCGCCGGGGCTCCCGTCGGGCCGGAAACGCGGTACAGATATTCCCGCTCCACGCTCCCATACGTTGCCCGGACGACCACCTCTCCGGGGGAGACGGCGACGGCGAACCGGGCGCCGTCCGGCCGGATCGCCTCCATCTCGCGGCGCGCGCGGCGCGTGAGCTCCGGGCGCCCGCCGCCGGCCGTCCGGAACAGCAGGTCGCCCGGGGAGACGGCGAACGGGACCTTCAGGGAAAGCCCGCCGCCGTCCGACCGCATGTCGGGCGCGGCGGCGGAGAACCCCCGCCCCGAGCCGTCCGCGGCGAACTGGATCCGGAGGCGATCGCCGGGGGAAACCGGCGCCGCCCCGGGGACGAAGGCCCAACCGTCCTCGACACGCGCCACGGTCCCCATGAGGTCGCCGACGTTCCCCGAGCCGCCGCCCGCCGCCACCTCGCACGGCGCGGCCCCGCCGGTCACCCCGGGCGTCGCCGCCCGGCCGATGACCCCCGACAGGATCCGCATCCCCTCCTCGACGCCCTCCGCGGGATTGCCCGCGCGGATGCCGTCGAGCGCGGCGCGGTAGGCCGACACCACGCCGTGGACGTACTCCGGCCCGCGCATCCGCCCCTCGATCTTCAGCGCGGCGACCCCCAGCGGCACGATCTCCGGGAGGCGCGGAAGAAGCGACAGGTCCCGCGTGGAGAAGACCGCGTCCGGCTCCCCGCCATGCCCGTACAGGCGGCGGCACGGCTGGACGCATTCCCCGCGGTTGCCGCTCTTCCCGCCCAGGTAGGACGAGAAGAAGCATTTCCCCGAGTAGGAATAGCAAAGCGAGCCGTGCGCGAAGATCTCCACCCCGATGGGGGAGCGCGCCGCGATTCGGGCGACCTCGTCCACCCTCAAGTGCCGCTCGAGGATGACCCTGGAGGCGCCCATCCGGGCGAACCCTTCCGCGGCGTCCGCCGAGGCGCACCCGGCCTGCGTGCTGACGTGGACGGGAATCCCCGGGAAGAACTCGTGGAGTATCCGCAGCAGCCCGAGGTCCGCCACGATCAGCGCGTCCGGCGACAGGGGGGCCACCCGGTGGACCAGCTCGATCGCCTCCGGGAGGTCGGCCTCCGTGAGCAGCGTGTTGATCGCGACGTAGACCTTCACCCCCCGCTCCTTCGCGTGGGGAAGCACCCGGCACAGGTCGGACAACCGGAAGTTCTCCGCCCGCGCGCGTGCGTTGAAACGGTCGAGCCCGAGGTAGACCGCGTCCGCACCGGCCTCCACCGCCGCGAAGTACGCCTCGGGGAAGCCGGAGGGCGCGAGAAGCTCCGGGAAATCGGGACGCGCGGCGCGCGGCGGCGGCCCGGTCCGGGGCGGGGCCGCACGCCTCGGGCTTTTGCGCGGCTCCTCGCGGGGCGGCGCCTCCGGCGGCGGCGCCTTCGGGGGCCCCGGGCGGCGCGCCCGGAATTTCGCGCGCGCCTCCTCCTGCCGGGGAGGCGGCTTCACCTCGCCGGGCCCTCTTCGGACGACTGCCGGTTTCACCACGGGCTTGCCGGACGGGCGTTTCGACTTCTTTTCTCGCGGCGTCTCGATCGGCTTGGTCTCCTTTTCGTTTGAAGTTACATGATACATCCGTTAGACTGTCCGGAAAATAGCGATTTGAATGGCAAATCGCGTCATTTAACGCGCCGGAGGGCTTCGATGACCTACGTCCCGCTCGCCATCCTCGCCGCCATCGTCGTCTGGTTCGTCGCCGCGTACAACAAGCTCGTCCGGCTGCGCAACCAGGTCAAGAACGCCTGGCACCAGATCGACGTCCAGCTCAAGAGGCGCTACGACCTCATCCCCAACCTCGTGGAGGTCGTGAAGGACTACATGTCCTACGAGCAGGAGACGCTTACGAAGGTCGTCGAGGCGCGCGCGGCGGCGGTGGCCGCCAAGGGGCCGGCGGCCCAGGCAAAGGCGGAAAACGTCCTCACCGAGTCGCTCAAGAGCCTCTTCGCCGTCGTGGAGAACTACCCCGACCTCAAGGCGAACCAGAACGTGGCCACGCTGCAGGAGGAGCTGACCGGCACCGAGAACAAGATCTCCTTCGCGCGCCAGTTCTTCAACGACTCCGTGATGACCTACAACAACACGATCCAGGCGATCCCCAGCAACATCATCGCCTCCCTCTTCAACTTCACCCAGGAGAGCTACTTCCAGGCGGAGGAGGCGGACCGGGCGGTCCCGAAGGCCGACCTCCGGTAATCCGGGAGACATCGCCGTGACGGTGCCGGGGCGCGCCTGCCCGAAGTGCGGCGCCGGGAATCCGGCGGCTGCGGAGCATTGTTATCTCTGTCAGGAACCGCTCGGCGGTGCGCAGGCTCCGGATGGCGTGCAGGCGCTTGCCGGGAGCGTCGGGACGACACCCGGTGCCGCTCCCGCGGCGGCATTGCGCACCGCGCCGATGCTCCTGTTCACCGACGCGATCCGGCACAACATCCGATTGTCGGCGCTGCTCTTCGGGCTGCTGCTCGCGCTCTTTTTGCTCCTGGGGGCCGTCATCGGGGAGGCGTACGGCGACCTCGGCAGGGGCCTGGGGCTCGCCGCGGTCTTGTACGCCATCCTCGCGGGAACCGCCTATTTCAGCGGCTCGAGCATCGTCCTGTCGCTGCACGACGCGAAGGAAGCCGACCCCGGGCGGCACCGGCAGCTCCTGAACGTGGTCGAGGAGATGCGAATCGCCGCCGGGCTCCCCGCCCCCAGGGTCTACGTGATGCCTTCCGACGGGATGAACGCCTTCGCCGCGGGGAGGAATCCGCGGGAGGCGGGGATCGCGGTCACGCAGGGGCTGCTCGACCGGCTCGACCGGGAAGAGCTCCAGGGGGTGGTCGCGCACGAACTGGCGCACATCAAGGGGCGCGACACGCTCTACTACATCTGCGCCGCCGTGCTCGTCGGCGCCATCGCGCTGCTGGCCGACATGTTCCTGCGCGGGACCTGGTTCGGGTACGGGCGCCGGGCGCGCCCGTCCGGCGTGTCGCGCGAAGGCGGCGGCCGCGGCAACGCGGCGTACGTCGTCCTGGGGATCGCCCTCGCCCTCCTCGCGCCGCTGGCGGCGAAGATCCTGCAGATGAGCATTTCGCGGCAGCGGGAATACCACGCCGACGCTGCCGCCGCGGGATTCACGCGCAACCCGCTGGGGCTGGCCTCCGCCCTGGAGAAGATCGCCGCCGGCGGGAGCCGGGTGCCGGGGGAGAACCGGGGGACCCAGCACCTGTTCATCGTGAACCCGTTGAAGGAGTTTCGGGCGGACGCGTCGGCGCTGATGTCGACCCACCCCCCCACGGAGCTTCGCATCCGCCGCCTGCGCGCCATGGCCGGATTCGCGGAGTTGTGATAGAAAAGTAGCCATCAAACGGGGAGGGCGTCAGTCATGAAATTCACCGATGAGGCGTTGAAGTACCTGAACCTTGGGATCTCGGGCGAGATCGCCGCGTACGTTTTCTACAAGAAAGCGGCCGCCATCCTGAAGGACAAGGCGCTGCAGGATTCGGTCCTATCGATCGCCGGGGAGGAAAAGAAGCACTTCCTCGCGCTCGAGGACGTCTACGACCAAAACGTCCGTTCCGAGATGTGGGCCCCGTACAAGGACATCCTGAACAAGCCGGGGCTGCCCGACATCGACGAGCTGGTCCAGGACACGCACAAGGAGCTGCTCGCGCGGATCGCGAAGCTCTCCTCGAAGAGGGACGTGCTGGAGATGGGACTTACGCTCGAGAAAGAGGCGGTAGCGCTCTACGGCGACGCCTCCGCGAAGGCGAGCCACCCGGAAGTGAAGAAGGTATTCGATTTCCTGATCGGCATCGAAACCGGTCACGTCAGGATGTTCGAAAAGGAGCTTTCGGCGCTGTAGGAAAAACCGCGGGGCGCCCCGGAAACCCCGGGACGCCCCGCCGCGATGCGTATCTCCCGCCGGAAAACCTCTTAGAACTTGTAGCCGACGTTCAGCCCCGCCAGCCAGGCGGTCCCCTCCCATGTGCCGTTGAAGCCGGTCAACGTGGGCAGGCCGACCTGGTTGTTCACGGTGCGGTCCTTCTTGTCGATGTACATGCCGGCGACGTCGATCGTCCACGGGCCGACCTTGTATCCCAGCCCCAGCATGTAGTTCAGCCGGTCCGCATCGGGAAGCTCCGGCCCCATCGTTTCCGCCGGAACGGGGGACGGGTCGTAGACGAAGCCCGCGCGCAGCGCGAGCGCGTTGGTGGCGCGGTACTCGGCGCCGATGCGGATCGCGCAGACGTCTTCCCAGTTCTTCGGGTTGGGGCGGTTCACGAGGTACGGCGGGACCGTTCCCTCGACGGTGATGGGGAGTTCCTTGTACCTGGACCAGAACGTCCAGTCGGCGTCCGCCGCGACCGTCAGACGGTCCCACGTGTAGGCTACGCCGATGGCGAAGGTGGCAGGCATGTTCACCGTGGCGGAGCCCTCCGTATGGTAGGTCGAGCCGCCGAACGCTCCAGTCAATGCGGGATTGATGTTGGAGAGGTCGACGTCCCCGCCCTTGATGTTGAGCTTGAACGGGCTGCGGTAGTTTGCGCCGATCCGCAGGTTGGGGGTGGGCTTGAAGAGGATGCCGGCGTTGAATCCCCACGCGTCCCCGTCGCCTTCCAGCTCGAGCTCGTAGAGGTTGCCGTTGTTCGGAAGCCCCGGGGTCGGGCTCCAGGGGGTCTTCCCGAGCGTCGCCTTCCCGTACATGTAATCGATGCCGAAGCCGACGGACAGCATCTCGTCGATCTCGAACGCGATCGTCGGGTTGATCACGACCGTCTGCAGGTCGATCTTGGTGGTCTGGTTCCGGAAGATGCTGGCGGATTTGCTCTTGTACTCCTGCCCCAGCCCGAACGGCGCGAAGACGCCGATGCCCCACGCGATCCCGGTCTCCTTGTTCGTGCTCGTGAAATACCCGTTGGGGATCAGGAAGTGCAGCGTCTTC
This sequence comes from bacterium UBA2219, assembly GCA_002327765.1. Lineage (GTDB taxonomy): Bacteria > Desulfobacterota > Deferrimicrobia > Deferrimicrobiales > Deferrimicrobiaceae > UBA2219. The sequence continues at coordinate 7,162 of DCUH01000103.1, forward strand.
TGCGTTTCCGACCTCGATGAGAAATCGTCCACCGGCGTCGTCCCGGTGAACTCCCCGCCGTTCTCATGGACGTACGTCCCGCCGAACATGAGGTTCTTTCCCTCGAGCTGCGTGAGGCCCGCCGGGTTGAAGTAGATCGCGGACGGGTCGTCCGCCTGGGCGGTGAAGGCGAACCCCATGCCCATCGCTTTCACGCCCGCCTCCGGCAGGCGGAAACCCGCGGCAAACGACGTGCTGGCAGCCAACACAAGGACCAGAAACACCGGTACGGCTTTAGCCCACTTCATGCGTCCCCTCCTTGGCAAGGCAGATGTGTGCCCCCGCAAATGGTTTTGTGGGCATACCATACCGGTTCTGAAACGCTTGCGCAACAAAATAAAACAGTCATCAAATTGAACGCAAATCAGTATTTCCGGGGGCACGGACACGGGGAACAATATCTTGATTCATGCGCCCTGGCGGATCTTTTCGATCCCCGCCTTGGAAAGAGACGCGGTTTCCACGGGGCGGCCTTCATCGAAGACCCGTCAGAAGCTGTAGGTCAGGTTCAGCCCCGCCAGCCAAGCGTCGCCGGACCATTCGCCGTCCATGCCGATCGGGCTCCCGTTCGCGTCGAGGGCGAGGTTCGACACCCTCCGGTCCTTCTTGTCGATGTACATCCCGGCGAGGTCGAACGTCCACGCGCCGATCCTGTACCCGGCGCCCAGCATGTAGTTGAGCCGGTCCGCGTCGGGAAGCTCCGGCCCCAGCGTCTCCGACGGCGCCGGGGAGGGGTCGTACGCGAAACCGGCGCGCAGCGCCAGCCGGTCGGTGGCCCGGTATTCGGCGCCGAACCGTAACGCAACCACGTCTTTCCAGTTCTTCTCCGAATTGGTGGTGACGAGGACCGGTCCGCCGGTGACGGGATTGCGCACCTCGTCCCGGAGGGTGATCTGGAGATTCCTGTAGCTGCTCCAGAACGTCCAGTCCGCGTCCGCCGAAACCGTGAGCCGGTCGAAGGTGTACGCCACGCCGAGGGCGAACGTCGCCGGAACGTTCACCGTGCAGTCGCCTTTCGTATGGAAGGTGGTGCCGCCGCCGAACAGGGGCGCCACGGCGGGATTGATGCCGGTCAGGGTCGTGTCTTCGTTCTTGCTGTCGAGCTCGAACCCGCTGCGGAAGCTCGCGCCGATCCGCAAGCTCTCCGAGGGCTTCAGCAGGATCCCGAAGTTGTAGCCCCACGCGTCCGCCTTCCCGTCCTGCTCGAACTGGTATACGTTCCCTATGCCGGAAACGGGAGTCTTCCCGAACTTCGCCAATCCGTACATGTAATCGATGCCGAAGCCGACGGAGAGGAATTCGTTGATGTCGAACGCGATCGTCGGGTTGACCACGCCCATCTTCAGTTCGATCTTGGTGGACTGGTTGCGGAAGATGCTGGTCGTCCGGCTTTCATATTGCTGGCTCAGCCCGAAGGGGGAGAAAACGCCGATGCCCCAGGCGATGCCGTGGTCCTTGTACGCCTTGGTGTAATAGAAATTGGGCACAAGGTACTGCAGCGTTTTCTGCCGCTCGGTCGCGGATGCCCCTCCCGTGAGCGGCGTGATCCCCTCGAACGTCGACCCGTACAGCTGGACGAAGGCGCCGCCCAGCATCACGTTGCGCCCCTTAAGCTGCGTGAGCCCCGCCGGGTTGAAGTAGATCGCGGACGGATCGTCCGCCTGCGCGGTGAAGGCGAATCCCATCCCCATCGCCTTGGCGCCCGCCTCCGGAAGGCGGAACCCCGCGGCGAACGACGTCCCCGCGGCCAGCATCACGACAAGAAAAACAGGCAAGGCTCTCCCCCACTTCAATTCGTCCCCTCCTTGGCAAGGCAAATGGTTGCCCCCGAAAATGATTTCGCGGACATACCATATCGGTTCCGGAGCGCTTATGTAAGGGAATAAAACAGCCACCGGACTGAACAAGAGTCAGTCTTTCCGGGGGGGAGGGACACGGGGAACAGGATCTTGATGCATACGCCCTGGTGGATCTTTTCCGCACCCGCTTCGGAAAGAGAGGCGGTTTCCACGGGGTGGCGCAGCACGGCGCAGTCCCGGTCGAGGACGGCCCGGGCGGCCACGTTGCGCCACCCGTCGACGACGCGGAACTCGCGCACGCCGCGGGACGCACCCGAGGAAGACAGCCCCCTCGGGTCGCCGAGCCCATCGTAATACCGTTCCACGCCCTCGCCCGACAGCAGGTTCAGGTTCCACTCGGAGCAGAGCGTTCCAGCCACGTGGTCCCCACCCCGGTTGTGCAGCCGGAAGGCCGCCATGAAGCCTTCCTCCCACCCCCTGAGGACGAGCACCTTCTCCAGCAGGAGGTCGACCCCCTCCGCGGCCAGCGGAATCCCGAACCGCGCGACAAGGCGCGTCCCCCGGCGCGCGCACTCGACGAGGGCCTCCTTCCCCGCCGTCGCGCACAGCGGAGGCGCCCCGGAAAGGATCGCCTCCGGGGAGTCCCCCTCCCGGTGGAAAGCCTCGCGGAAAGACGCGCGCTGCCACGGGTCGGCGCCCAGCGCGTCGAGGACCGCCGGGTCCTTCAGCACCAGCACGTCGTGGATGCTCGCCGAGCCGTCCTGAGGGCCGCCCGCGCGGCGGAACTTCTCGTGGTACCCTTCCGCGCGGCGCGTCAGCACGTGGCCCAGCGCCACCCCCCTCGCCGGAAGGGAGATCTCCGTCACCGCCCCGCCGTCGTGGGCGTGTGAAAGCAGCGTCATCCCCGCGGTCTTCAGCAGCAGCTCCGCCCCGCCGTCGCAGTCGAGGTCCGATTCCGTGACCTCGGCCCAGCCCGCCTTCCCTTCGTGCAGGACCGCGTCCGCCACCCCTTCCGCCCGCAGCAGGTTCGACCAGGCCGCCTCGCGCAGGTGGTTCAGGTACAGCCCCCCGAAGACGCCGTGCCAATAGACGTCGTTGGCCTGCGCACGGTACAGGAAATCCCGCGCGGCGCGCGCCCGCGAAGGGCTCAACCGCTCGCATGCCTCTACGCGCTCGCTGACGTGGAGCATCCGCTTGTGGAGCTGGTTCGCCTCGGCGTACTTCCGCAGGAAATTCCGGTAGAACCCCCCCTGGACGAACGGCTTGATCTCGCCGTATCGGCCGGCGCGGAACTCGTGCAGCAGGTCGCCGAACCGCGCGGCACGCTCCGGGGGGAGCGCCCATTCCCCCATCTCGATGTAGGAGCAGGCGGGGAGGTAGACGGTCCCGCGCGGCGGGGCGGCGGCGGCGTATTCCCCGAAGGTCATCGTCGTGAAACGGTCCGCGCGCGAGACGATCCCCTCGAAGAAGCGCCGCAGCCAGCCGGACTCGTACACGTGCTTCTTTGTGCCCGGCCAGACCCCGAACTTCTCCCCGTCGTCCGCGAAGATCGCCGCGGGGAACGGCACGTTCCGGGACGTCATCCGCTCAATCTCCCACAGCGTCTCCTCGACGCCCCCGAACGGGATGAGGTACCGAAGCCGCTCGCTGCCGGGGAAGACCCGCACGGCCGCTCCGTTGTGCTCGGTGATGTAGACCCCGTCGAGCTCCTCCGTCGAAAGCCCCGCCCGGACGAAGTGGTAGTCGTCGAGGGAAAGGTACTTCACGCCCGCCGCGGACAGCGTCGCCGGAAGATCGGGCTCCCACACCCGCTCCGCGAGCCAGGCCCCCTCCGGGGCCCTCCCGAACCGGCGCTCCAGAAGGGAGGACAGCTCCCGGACCTGCCCGAGCCGGTCCCGCTCGGGGAGCAGCGCCAGCACCGGCTCGTACATCCCCCCGCCCAGCAGCTCGACCTGGCCGCGCGACACGAACTCCTTGAGGAGGGAGAACGTCTCCGGCGCGCGCTCCTCCACCCACTGGAACAGCCACCCGGAGAAATGGATCGTCGCCTTGATCGCGGGAAACTCCGACAGCAGCCGGAGGAACGGCATGTATGCGTCGTCCGTCGCAGCCGCGAGGACTTTCTCGAAGTTCCCGACCGGCTGGTGGTTGTGGAAGCAAAGGAGAAGGACGCGGCGGTTCTCGGGCGAAGCATTGCCTTCCATGGTTCCTCCTGCGGTCACATCTTGACGAGGAAGGGGAAGAGGATCCGGTACGCGAAATACCCCGCGGCGGCGGAGGCGGGGATCGTCAGGACCCACGCCCACACGATCCGGATTCCCACTCCCCAGTTCACCTTCCTGCGCCCCTGGGACAGCCCGGTCCCGAGGATCGCCGAAGTGATGACGTGGGTGGTGCTGATGGGGATCCCCATGGCGGTCGCGGACAGGATGACGGCCGCGGAGGAGGTCTCCGCGCAGAAGCCGTGGACCGGCTGCAGCTCCACGAAGTCCTTCCCCACCGTCTTGATGATCCGCCACCCCCCCATCGCCGTGCCCGCCGCCATCGCCGTGGCGCAGGCCAGGATGACCCACACCGGAACGTGGAAGGCGGCATGGGAGCCGGCGGCGGCATAGGAGAACAGCGCAAGGGCGATGATGCCCATCGACTTCTGGGCGTCGTTGGAGCCGTGCGAAAACGCCATGAACGCGGCGGAGAAGATCTGGAGCTGCCGGAAGCCCCGGTTCAACGGCGACGGATGGTAGCTCCGGAAGACCCAGAAGATGGCAACCATGAGCAGGTAGGCGGCGAGCGTCCCCGCCACCGGCGACACCACGATGGCGGCCACGATCTTGGAGATGCCCCCCCACTGGAGCGGGTCGGCCCCCCGCGCCGCCACCACCGCGCCGATGAGCCCCCCGATGATCGCGTGGGAGGAGGAGGCGGGAATGCCGTAGTGCCACGTGAGGAGATCCCAGAAGATCGCGCCGAACAGCGCCGCAAGGACGACGACCTGCGACACGTAGGCCGGGTCGACGATCCCCTTGCCGATCGTCGTGGCGACGTGCGTCGAGATGAGCGCCCCGACGAAGTTCAGTATCGCCGCCATCCCGATGGCGGCACGGATCGAGAGGGCCCGGGTCGAGATGCAGGTGGCGATGGCGTTCGCCGTGTCGTGGAAGCCGTTGATGAAGTCGAAAGCCAGGGCGGAGACGATCACCAGCCCCAGCAGGATTTCCGGGGTTTCAGGCATTCTTCAGCGCCACGCTTTCGAGGACGTTGGCCGCGTCTTCGCACCGGTCGGTCGCCAGCTCGAGCGTCTCGTAGATCTCCTTCCACTTGATGATGACGATGGGATCGGACTGGTTCTCGAAGAGGTTGGCGATGGCGTCCCGGCTGACCCGGTCGGCCTCGTTCTCGAGCGAGTTCACCTCGACGCAGTGCTCGTATACGCGGTCCCTGCCCTTGGACAGGGGGAGGTGGCTGATCCCTTTCTGGAGCTCCTGCACGGCCTTGAGGATCAGGAACCCCAGCTCCTTGGCGTACGGGGTCGTCGCGGCGATCTTGTAGACCATGAGCCGCGTGGCGACCCCGTGGATCAGGTCGATCACGTCGTCGAGCGAGGAGGCCAGCTTCAGGATGTCCTCGCGGTCGATCGGCGTGATGAACGTGGTGTTGAGCTTCCGGACGATGTCGTGCGTGATGACGTCCCCCTTGTGCTCCACTTCCTCGATCTGCCGGGCCCGCTCCGGCAGGTCGTCGAACTTGTCGAGCAGCTCCTTCAGCCGCTCCGCCCCCTCGACGATGTTGTCCGAGGCCTTGGAGAACATCGAGAAAAACTCCTCGTCCCTTGGAATGATCCGGAACATCACGCCTCCCCCGCTATGCGCGCCAGCGCGTTTTCCGCGCCCGCAACCAGCTCTTCGATGATCTCCCTGACGGGCTGAACCTTCTTGACGAACGCGACGCTCTGGCCAGCCATCAGCGACCCGCGCTCCACGTCCCCATCCACCACCGCACGCCGCAGCGCCCCGATCCAGAATTCCTCGAGCTTCCTCATCGCATCTTCCCGCGAGATCGCCCCGGCTTTCATTTCGGCGAGCAGCGACAGCTGCAGGCGGTTGAAGTCCCGGGTCCCCTCGTTGACGATCGCCCGGACGGGAACCGCGGGAAGGGACGGGTCGAACTGGGCGGTGGGCATGGCGTCCCGCGCGGCCGCCCGGATGAGCGCCTCCTTGAACCTCGGGTGGGCGACGCACTCCTCGGCGGCGACGAACCGCGTACCGAGCTGGACCCCCGCCGCCCCGAGGGACAGGTACTGGGCGATCATCTCGCCGGTGCCGATCCCCCCGGCGACGAAAACAGGTATCTCTTTGATGTTCAACAGGAATTCCTGCGCCAGGACCGAGGTGGCCACCGGCCCGACGTGCCCGCCCGCCTCGTTCCCCTCGATCACCAGGGCGTCGATTCCCTGCTGGATCAGCCGCCGGGCCAGCGGCAGGGTCGGGGCGAAGCAGATCACCTTGAGGCCCGCCGCCTTGACCCGGGAGATGTCCTTCCCCGACGGGATGGTACCCGCGAAGAAGACGAATGGGCATTTCTCGCCGACGACCACGTCGACCTGCTCCCGGAACGCCGGCGCGACCGTGATGAGGTTGACGCCGAACGGCTTGTCCGTCCTGGCGCGGGTGTCCGCGATCCCCTTCGCCAGGAGGTCCGGGGGCGTGTTCCCCCCCGCGAGGACGCCGAAGGCGCCCTCGTTGGAGATGGCGGACACGAGAACGGGCTCGGAAACCCAGGTCATGGCCCCGCACAGGATGGCATAGCGGGTCCCGAGGAAATCGGTACCGCGCTTCCATGCCGCCGGGAGGTGCTTCATTTGCATCGCTATCGCCCCGCTTCGGCTGTCCGCTGAACAGTTTTTTATACCATACAGCGGTCTGGTATCATCTATTTATCCGCCATGGTCCGACAAAGCGAAATGTACGACATCACGGTGGTCGGCGCGGGCCCCGTCGGGCTTTATGCGACGTATTACGCGGGGTTGCGCGAGTGCCGTACGAAGCTGATCGAGACCTACCCCCAGGTCGGCGGCCGGCTGATTTCGATGTACCCGGAAAAGACGATCTTCGACGTCGCGGGGCACCGCAGCATCCTCGCCGCGGAGCTCGTGCGGATGCTCGAAGAGCAGGCGATGCAGTACCGTCCGACGGTCGTCCTCAACGAGCGGGTGACGGGGCTGCGAATCCTCGGCGAGCGCGTCATCGAGCTCGCGACGCCCGCCGGGAACCACTACACCCAGACCGCCGTCATCGCCGCCGGCTGCGGGGCCTTCGTCCCGAGAAAGCTGGACGTTCCCGGCCTGATCGACTTCGAGGGGAACGGTATCCATTACTACCTCGGCTCCTTCGAGCCGCTGCGGGGGAAGAAGGTCCTGATCGTCGGGGGAGGCAACAGCGCGGTGGACTGGGCGCTGTCGCTCGACGGGATCGCCTCCGAGGTCACCCTGTGCCACCGGACCTACCGCTGGCAGGCCCACGAGGCGATGGTGCACCGGCTGCTCTCCTCGAGCGTTCGGGTGAAGTTCCCGTATTTTTCCCTGAAGGAGGTCCTGGGCGAGGACCACGTGACCGGGGCGGTCATCTGGAACGAACGCAGCGGCCTGGAGGAGCGGATCGATGTGGACGCGATCGTCCTCTCCATCGGGATGCTGACGAACATGGAGCCGTTCCGCCAATGGGGGCTCAACATCGTCGGCAACGGGATCGCCGTGGCCCCCGACATGTCCACGAATCTTCCCGGCGTGTACGCGGCCGGCGACATCGTGACGTACCCCGGAAAGATCCTCCTCATCACCGCCGGCTCCGGGGAGGCCGCCACCGCGGTCAACGCGGCGAAGGAATACATCGAGTCGGGCGACCTCGGGCGGTAAGGCAACCGGATCACGGAACCTACGGATATCGCGTACGCCGAAAAGGGCTGTCCCCGTGCTTCGGCAACAAATTCCGTAGGCCTCCCTGCCTGCCTCGGCACCAGGGCATCCCGGATGGCCAAATGCCGCGGAGGCCATGGACGGCCGGGAGCGGCCCGTTCAGGGGACACCCTTTTCGGCGCACGCGGCATCTTGGCGCTCCGCGATCCGGTAGCCTTGATCGCTGACGGAAACCACCGGAGGTCTCGCGCTCGTCCGGAAGGTACGCACGGAGAAGCTACCGATGTCAGGGCAGGCGCTTTCGGGTTACGGGGGGACACTCTTGGTTTTACGCGGGCGAAGGGAAAGAGTGTCCTCCCCCAGTTCAGGCGAAGGGGAAGTCTGTCCCCCGCACAGTCCGCTCGGCCGTCCCTGGCCGGCTTCGCCTGCGCTGTTTCTCGTTCCCGCCCTCCTGGCTCCACTTTGAAACAGACGCCGCTCCTCACGACCCCCGCCGCTCCACGGGAAACCTTTTGAACCGGAAGACGGAGCGGTTCACTTACGCCGGGCGCATCTTCCGGCAACGCCGTCACCTCCCCCGCCCGGTTGACAAGAAGCCATGTTTCCTGATTCGCGGGGGGTCCTTCCCGGAAAGTTGTGGAACGCCGTTCAACAACTTTCCGGAACCACCACCCCTCGCAGAGCGATAGCGCGAAATGTTTGCGACGAGAGGAGTGTCTGCCCGTGCGCGGCAGGCGCCCGCCGCGGTCAGGAGGGATGCCGGCGGCGCCATTCCTCCCGCAGCGACCGAGCCCGGTTGGAGAACACGCCGACGGCGCCCGCATCGATCAGCCGGAAGGCGGCCTCCGCGTCGTCGACGGTGTACGGAAGCAGGGGGATGCCGGACGCAAGGACCTTCCGCAGCCGCAGGACCGTGAGCTCCCGGTGATCGGGGTGGATCGACGAAAGGCCGTGGCGCACGCAGAACGCCAGGTCCGATGTCGAGGGGCGCCGCGTCACCAGCCCGCACGGCACGCCGGGGAGCAGGGAGCGGGCGGCCAGGCACTCCGCGCGCAGCCCGGACGACAGCATGAAGGCCCCGGCGTAGCCCGTTTCCGCGATCGCCCTCGCCGCCGCGGCCACGCCGCCCGGCGCCTTCGACTCGATGTCGACGGGGACCGCGCCGCGTAGAAGGTCCAGGACCTCCGCGAGGGAAGGGACCGGCTCGCCGTTCTTCAGGCGGACCCGCGCCAGGCGCGCCCAGCGGGTGCGCGCCACGGAGACGTTCTCCTTCGCCGTCCTCCCCGTGGCCTCGTCGTGGAAGACCACCGGGACGCCGTCCGACGACAGGCGGACGTCGAACTCGATCATGTCGGCCGCGTCGGCGGCCGCCAGGGCGAAGGCGGAGAGGGAGTTCTCCAGCGCGCGGTCCGACGCCCCGCGGTGGGCGACGAAGGCGGGGCGCCCGGGCGCCACGATGGGCAGGGGGGGACGCATCGGAGAGGGCTACATCGCGCGGACGGGAAGGACGATCATCGGGTACCCGGAGAAGACCAGCCGCCTCTGCGCCAGGAACGCCGTCTGGTTGTGCAGCAGCCGGGAGATGAAGTTGTCCTCCTCGAACACCAGCTTCCCGGAGAAGAACACGCAATTCGGGAAATCGGCCGCCACCCCCCCGGCGAGGTGGTTGATGATCTCGATGACGTCCGTGCCCTCCTGGTGCCGCGCCTCCGCGTAGTAGCCGTGCCCCTTCACGAACTCCACGTAGTTCTGAAGCTGCTTCCCCAGGTCCTTCCGCAGGTTCTCGATCTCCGCCACCCCCTTGAACCGGCTGGTGTCCACCACGCCCGCGGAGATGAAGATGAAGTTCCGGAACATTCCGGGGAAGGAGCGGACGATCGAGAAGAAGACGTGCATCCCCAGCCCGTTGTACCCGGACACCATGATGACCGCGGTCGGCGCCTGACGCCGGACCAGCGGCTCCTGCGCGGCGGCCGTCGTCGGCGGCGGGAGGTTCAGCAGCAGCTCGTCGAGCCGCCGCATCTGCCGGGCCGCGTACCGGTAATGCCGCCGGATGTAGAAGCTCACCGCCACGAACGTGCCGGTGACCAGCAGGGTGATCCAGCCGCCCTCGAGGAACTTCATGACCACGATGATGCACAGGATCGACGCGGTGAGGACGAACCCGACGCCGTTCACCGCCAGCTTTCGAAGCCATCCCTTCTCGGTCTTGCGGTCCTTCCACCAGTGCACCACCATCCCGAACTGCGACATGCTGAAGGTGAGGAACACATTGATCGAGTAGATGATCACGAGGAACCGGACGTCGCCCCCCGTGATGAACAGCATCAGGAACGCCATGCCGCCCATGAAGTAGACGCCGTACTTGGTCACCAGCCGCTCGGAGAGGTGGGCGAACCGGCGCGGCATGTACAGGTCGTTCGCCATGTTCGAGAGCACCTGCGGCCCGCCCAGGAAGCCGGTCTGCGCTGCCACGAACAGCAGCACCGCCTCGGTGAACAGCACGAAGGCCGTGATGTATTTCGCCGTGCTCCCCTGCCACAGGTCGCCCACCAGATCGCCGAACAGGACGGCGTTCAGCGTCTTCCCGGGAACGGGGGTGACGTCGTTCAGGACGTACCCGAGGATGATCCCGCCCGCCATGAAGGCCAGCGTTGTCGACAGGTACAGCATCGCCCGCTTGCCGGTCTGCACCCGGGGCTCCCGCAGCGTCTGCATCGAGTTGGAGACCGCCTCCATCCCGGTATACGTTCCCGCGCCCATCGAGTAGGCCCGCACGATCAGCGCCCCGACCCCCAGCCAACCCAGCTCCGTCGACGCCGTGCCCAGGTCCGCCGAGACGCGTGCCCCCACCTCGGGCAGGTCCGGCACGTGCCGGAAGATGGCGTAGAGGACAAGCGGCACGTGCGTCAGGACGAACGCGAGGAAGATCGGCGTGAGGACCTGCACCGACTCCTTGGCGCCGCGCAGGTTGATCCAGATGAGGAACCCGAGGGCCAGCGCGATGAACTCGACCTTGTATGGGCGCCAGGGCTCCGGCAGGAAGCTGGAGATGGCGTCCGCACCGGCCGCGATCGATACCGTGATCGTGAGCGCGTAATCGATGACCAGCGCCGAGCCGGTCACCACGCCCGCCTTCTCCCCGAGCAGCTTCGAGGCGACGATGTATCCGCCGCCGCCCGACGGGAACGCCTCGATGATGTGGGAATAGCTCGCGGAAATGACGAAGATCGTCAGCACGGTGGCGGCCGCCACGAACAGCGCCAGGACCGGATGCGCCCCCAGGGCGAGGTACGCCTCCTCCGGGCCGTACGACGAAGAGGAAACGCCGTCCGCGCCCAGTCCCACCCAGGCGAAGAACGCGATCAGGGAGACGTTCTGGAAAATCCCCGGGTCGAGGACGTCCCGCGGCGCACCGAGGAGGATCCTCCGCGCCCGCTTGAGGAGGGGCTCTTTCTCCATAAGCTCTAAAGTATCCTATAATCCAACCTAATGATCGATATCATCTACAACCCCGTCGCGGGCCCGAAGTCGGCGGGCCGGATCGAGCGGGTTCGCGCCTGCCTGGCGGCGAAGGCCGTCGACTTCCGCGTCCTGCGGACGAGGGGGATCGGCGACGCCGTCCAGATGGCGCGCGAGGCTGCGGCGAACGGGGCGGAATGCGTGGTCGTCGTCGGCGGCGACGGGACGATCCACGAAGCCGCCAACGGGCTGGCCGGCACCGGGACCCCGCTCCTGATCGTCCCCGGAGGGACGGGGAACGTGTTCGCCGGGGAGCTCGACCTCCCCGGAACGGCGGAGGAATGCCTCGGGCTGCTGCACGAGGGGAAGACGATCACCGTCCCCCTGGGGATCGCGAACGACCGGTATTTCGTCCTGCTGGGCTCGGCCGGCTTCGACGCGGAAGTCGTGGAGCGGATGAACCACCGGCAGAAGAACTACCTGGGAATCGCCGCCTACGTGCTGGTCGGCGTCCGCCACTTCTTCCGGCCGCAGCCGCCGCTGTGGCTCGATCTCCCCGGCCGGGAGCGGATCGAGGCGCAGTCCGTGATCGTCGTCCGGGGCAGGAAGTACGGCGGCAACATCACCGTCGCGCCCGACGGGAACATCGAGGGGGACACCCTCCATGCGGTCATCCTCCTCCGCAAGGGGAAATGGGCCATCGCGAAGTTCGCCCTGGACCTCCTGCTGGGACGGCATACCCGGTCGCGCCACGTCATGATCCGGGAAACCGCGTCCGTCATGGTGCGTTCCGGCATCCCGTCCGCCGCCCAGGTGGACGGGGAATACCTCGGCCCCCTCCCCGTCCGTTTCACGATGAGCGACAAATCGCTGCGGATCATCGTGCCGAAGGAGTTTTCGGAGGAGCGGGAGGAACCCCCTGCGGGCGACACCTTGACACGGGATTGATCCCGGCTTCATCGCAGCTTGATGCGGAGGAAACAAACTTCAGACATGCCTGATAAAATCTACAACGTGCTGTTCCTCTGCACCGGCAATTCCGCCCGCAGCCAGATGGCTGAGGCNNCAGCGCCGGGAGCCACCCAAAGGAAGCGGTGCATCCCCTCACACTCGAGCTGCTCGAATCGCTCGGGTACGAGACGGCGGGACTGCGCAGCAAGGACTGGGAGGAGTTCGCCCGGCCGGGCGCCCCGGAGCTCGATTTCGTCTTCACGGTCTGCGACAAGGCGGCGGGCGAGACGTGCCCCGTCTGGCCAGGGACGCCCGTGACCGCCCATTGGGGCGTCCCCGACCCGGCGGCCGCGGAGGGGGACGCGATGCGGCGGAAGGCCGCCTTCTTCTCCGCCTATCGCGCGCTGGAACGGCGGATCGGCCTATTCGTGAACCTGCGCATCGACGAGCTCGATCGCCTCGCCCTGAAGCGGAGCGTCGAAGAGATCGGGAAAACGCCACCTGCGTAATGGTCCTTCCCTGCCATAAAAGAACGATGACGCAGTCGGGAGTGCCGACTCGGGTCCGGATGGGAACCGCGGCGGCGATCCTGGCGCTGGCGCTCATATCATGGGCCGCCGGCGCGGCGGACCCGGTTTCGGCGGAAGAGCCGGAAGGACGCTGGCTGGCGGGGGATTACCACACCCACTCCCTGCTGAGCGACGGCGGGTGGACGACGGAGGAGGTAGCCCTCCGCGCCTTCGTCTATGGCCTCGACTGGTTCGCCGCCACCGACCACGGGGGCGCTTTCGCGCACGACCGGTTCGGGAAGCCCTACCCGGGGCCGGTTCCCCGCTGGATCACGCTGGAGGACGAGTCCTTCCCGTCCGTCCGCCGCCTCCGGGAGGTCTACCCCCGCAAGGAAATCCTCCTCGGCTTCGAATGGAACGTCCCCGGCCTCGAGCACGCGAACGTCGTGATCGCGGCGGAAGAGCCGGCCTCCTTGAGCGCGTTCGAGTACATGTGCGACGCCCGGGACGCCGACACGAGCCGGGAGCGGGACCTGCCGAAATGGAACCGGACCCGGGAGGACGCCCTTTCGTGCGCCGCGTTCCTCGAAGGAAGCTACGGCGGCGCCGCCTTCCTCCTGCCGGCCCACCCTTCCCGCCTGAACCGGTACGGGATCGCCGACCTGCGGGCGCTGAACGACGCGGCACCCAACGTGATGTTCGGTTTCGAGGGGATCCCCGGGGCCCAGAAGAGCTCCGCGCGCGGGGGCTATCGCTACGTCTCCCCGTACCGGTTCGACAACGACCCGTACCGGACGCACGGCGGCGTCGATCTCATGGCCGCGAAGGTGGGCGGCGTCTGGGACGCCCTCCTCGGCGAGGGGCGCCGCTTCTTCCTCTTCGCGAACTCGGATTTCCACGGAAAGGGGTTCTGGCCGGGGGAATACGCCAAATCGCACACCTTCGTCAGGGGATCCGGCTCGAGGGCCGTCATTGCCGGGATGCGCTCCGGCAATTCCTTCTCCGTCACCGGCGACCTGATCGACGCCCTCTCCTTCACCGCGTCCGCGGGGGACAACGTCGCGACCATGGGGGAGACGCTGCGGGTCGAGCGCGGCGCCCGGTTGGAGATCTCCGTGGCGTTCCGCTCGCCGGAGTTCAACAACAACGGCGACGCCCCGCGGGTAGACCACGTCGACCTGATCGCCGGGAGGATCTCCGGGAAGGCGAAGCCCGGCACCCGCGCGTATGAACGGGTCGGCAAACCGGGCGCCCGGGTCGTCGCCCGCATCGCCGCCGCGGACTGGCAATGCGAGGGGCGCTCATGCCGGGCAAGGGTCGACCCCGGCCCCGTCGACGGGCCGATGTATTTCCGGCTCCGCGGCACGAACCTGCCGCCCTCGACCCCCGGGGAGACGGACGGGGAAGGGAACCCGCTGTCCGACGACGAGGCGTGCGGCAAGGGGCAGACTCCCCCCGAATGCAACACCAAGGAGAAGGCATACGCCGACCTGTGGTTCTACACCAACCCGATCTTCGTCGAGACACGGGATCTTCATTCCACCGCAACGCGGCCTTGATTTCCGGCCGGTATCCTCTTCGCCAACAACTATAATGGAGGTTCGGGCGCGCCCCGCGGAGGCCCCATTGCCGAAGACCATCCTGGTGGTAGAGGACGAGAAGGAAATCCGGGATCTCCTCGCCCACTGCCTCCACAAGGAAGGGTTCTCCCCCATCCTGGCCCCCGACGGGGAAACCGCCATCGCGAAGGCACGGAAGGAGAAACCGGACCTGGTCCTCCTCGACATCCTCCTTCCCAAAGCGGACGGGCTCGAGGTGCTTCGCGCCATCCGGTCGAGCCCCGGCATCGAGGGGACGCCGGTCGTCATGCTGACCGCCAAGGGGGAGGAGACCGACCGGATCGTCGGGCTGGAGCTGGGAGCGGACGACTACATCACCAAGCCGTTCAGCCCGAGGGAGGTGGTCGCCCGGATCAAGGCGGTCATCCGGCGCAGCCGCCCGGCGGACCGGGAGGCGGAAAACGCGCCGCTCGTCCATGGCGACCTCCGCATGGACCTGGACCGCCACGAGGTCCGGTTCCGCGGGGAACCCGTCTCCCTGACCACGAAGGAGTTCCGGATCCTGCAGACGCTGCTATCCTCCCCCGGCCGGGTCCTGTCCCGCGAGGCGANNCCACATCGCGAAGCTGCGCCAGAAGCTCCCGGTCCTGGCCCGCACTATCGAAACCGTGAAGGACGTCGGCTACAAGCTCCGGGAAGGGTGAATCGCCATGGCCGGACGCCTCTCCATCGCCTCCAAGTTCTTCCTGACCCATCTGGCGGTCGGCGGGATCGCGCTCCTCGTCGCGGGGGGCGTCGGGTTCGTCAGCGTGCGCGGCCTCGTCCTGAAGGACGCGGACGAGACCCTCTTCATCAATGCGACCCTGGTCGCGGAGACGTTCCGACCCCTGCTCGAGGCCCGGCCGATGGACCTGATCGGGATCGCGCGGGAAGGGGACGTCATCGGGAAGATCTCCGGCACCCGCCTCACCGTCGTCCTGCCGGACGGNNNACCGCCGGAGCATCACCATCCGGGAGGACATGCGGTACGCGGCGCTCCCGATCGAGCACGAAGGCACCGTCATCGGCGCGGTCCGGACGGCGATCCCCGCGTCGATCCTGGACGCGCGCCTCCGGCAGATCATGGCCGTCATCGGGGTGACCGGGCTCGCCGCGCTGGGGATCATCCTGGGGGCGGCCGCCTTCCTGGCCCGAAGGATCACCGGCCCGCTGACGGAAATGAGAGAGGCCGCACGGGAGATGGGTTCCGGCAACCTCTCGCGGACCCTGCAGATCCGGACGGNNGTCGAGGACATGGCGAACGCGATGAACCGGATGGCGTCGCAGCTCTCCTCGACGATCGGCCAGCTCGACGCGGAAAAGACGCGGCTGATGACGCTCCTCTCCAACCTCTCCGACGGCGTGATCGTCGTAGCGCCGAACCGGACCGTCCGCATGATGAACGACGCCGCCGGAAGGCTCCTCGACGCGTCCGGGACGATGGCGGAGGGGAGGCCCTATGCCGAGGCGGTCCGCCTCCCCCGGATCCTCCCGTTCATCGACGGCTGGGTGAAGGGGGAGGGGCCGTCTCCCCGCGACATCCCGGTCCCGTCGCGCGAGGGGGTGCGGACGGTCCGACTCTCCGGCGCCCTGGTCCGGTACCGCGGGGAAACGTCGACGGACGTGCTCCTGACGCTGCACGACGTCACGGAGGAGCGGCGGCTGTCGCAAATCAAGAGCGACTTCGTCTCCAACG
>DCUH01000031.1 GCA_002327765.1 bacterium UBA2219
TCGGGAAGGACGGCGGCTCGGCGGTCTCCCCGGACTACAGGTCCGGCGACAACGCCTTCAACGGCAGGGTCAAGGGGGTGCAGCTCTCGATCGCCGAAGACGACGGAAAGCACGTGGTCGACCCCGTCGACGCGATCCGGATGGCCCTGGCGCGGCAGTAGGGCATTACCTGCGGGAGGTTCCATGGAAGGACAGGACCAGGCCCGTCGTATCGAGCCGCGCTGGCCGGTCGCGCTCGCGATCCTGGCGGTTCTTGCCCTGCTGCTGGGGTTGCCCGCCCGGGTCCGGGTGTACCCGGACTGGTTTTCCTCCGTCGTCGCGATGGTCGTGCTCGCCCCGCTTGCCGCCGTTTCCCTTGCGTCCGATAAAGCGCTATGGCAGCGGGTCGAGCGCACGGTCATGCTGATTTTCTGCCTGTTTTTCGGGTTTGGGACCGTTTCGAACCTGGCGACGCTGATCGGCGCCATTCTTCACCCGTCGGAGGGGATCGGCGGCCTGCAGCTCCTGGCCTCGAGCATCTCGGTGTGGGTCTCCAACGTGTTCGTGTTCTCGTTGCTGTACTGGCAGTTCGATCGCGGCGGCCCCGGACCCCGCGCGGGCGAAACGGTTTCGAGGTCGGACTTCCTCTTCCCCCAGGCGGGTGCTTCTTCCGAAGACGTGCCGCCCGGCTGGCGGCCGATGTTCGTGGATTACCTGTACCTCGGCTTCTCGACGGCGACGGCGTTCAGCACGACCGACGTCATGCCGCTGACATCCCGCGCCAAGATGGCGATGATGCTCGAAAGCTCGATCTCGCTCGTGACGATCGTCGTCGTCGCGTCCCGCGCGATCAATATTCTCGGGAACTGATCGGTTCCGGCGGAGAGGAGGAGAGCCGATGGGTGGAGAAACCGATGATAAGACGATCACCCTGTGGAAGAAGACAGCCCGCTTCCTCGCGGCCGCGTTCGGTTTTGTCAAGGCAGATGCCGGGATGCCGCCCGCCGGCGGTCCGGACGCGGCGAACCGTCTCGCCGGCCAGCGCACGGACCTCGCGATGGAGCGCACCTACATGGCCTCGGAGCGCACCCTCATGGGGTGGATCCGTACCGCCCTCTCCATGATCAGCTTCGGGTTCACCCTGGGGAAGCTCGGGCAGGCCCTCGACAGCGTCGAGGTGAAGGGATTCCTCGGGATGAAACGCATGGTCAGCGTAGAGAGCATGGCCTACTTTCTCGTCGTGCTCGGGACCTTGGGGCTGCTTGCGGCCACCGTGCAGTTCCGGATTCGCACGAACGAGCTGCAGGCCAGGGGGCTTCCGCCTCGGGTCAGCATCGCCTTTTACATCAGCCTGGTGCTGACGGTCGTGGGCGGTTTCGCCCTCACGGCCCTGGTGATGAATCTGTGAGCGGCCGCCTTCCCTGCGGGAGCTTCCTCCGCGCCACGGCCGCGTTGCTCGCGCTCGCCCTCCTCGGGCCCGGCTGCGCCAGCCTCGGCCCCAAGGCGATCTCCCGGGACCGCCTCGACTACCACGAGGCGCTGTCCTCCTCGTGGAAGACCCAGACGCTCCTGAACCTGGTCCGGCTCCGGTACGTCGATCCGCCGATCTTCCTCGAGGTCGCCTCCATCGTGAACTCCTATTCCCTGGAGTCCGGGGTCACCCTCGAGGGCGTCTTCGGATCCCAGGTCCCGAACTCCACCACCCTGGGCGCCCACGGGACGTACACCGACCGCCCGACCATCACCTACAGCCCGGTCGCGGGGGAAAAGTTCACGAGGAGCGTGATGACCCCCATCACGCCCGTGGCGATCCTGTCGCTGATCCAAGTGGGCTACCCCGTGGACGCGGTCTTCCGGCTCTGCGTGAAGACCGTCAACGGGATATCCAACCAGACGGGGGCCTTCGCCTTGAGGCAGCCGGCCGACCCGTCGTTCGTTCCGCTCCTCGAAGCGCTTCGCCGGATCCAGGTCTCCGGGGGGGTCGGCCTGCGGCTGGAGAAGCGCACCAGCGAAGAGACGGCGATCCTGCTCTTCCGAAAGAGCCGCTCGACGGCGCTGGAGGCCGACCGGCGGTTCGTGGCGCAGACCCTCGGCCTGACGGAGGCCGACGAGTACAGCTTGGTCTTCGGGGCGATCCCGGCCCGCCCCGGGGAAATCGCGATCCTCAGCCGCTCCATGCTGGAGATCATGTCGGAGATCGGCTCCGGCATCGACGTCCCGGAGAAGGAAATCGAAGAGAAGCGGGTCGTTCCCCCGCCGGTCTTCGAAGGAATGCCCGGCCCCGCGCTTCCCCCGCTGGTGCGCGTCCGGTGCACGGCGGAGCGGCCGGAAGATGCCTACGCCGCCGTGCGGTATCGCGGCCAATGGTTCTGGATCGAGGACCGGGACATTCCGTCGAAAAGGGTATTCTCGTTCCTGATGTTGCTGTTCTCCCTGGCCGAGACCGGCGGGCATCCGAACCTTCCGGTGCTGACGATCCCGGCGGGATAGCGCTGGCGCGAAGGAAAGAGAGACGGGATCATGAAAAAATGGGGACGGCGGGTCGCCGCGGTTCTGCTCTCGACCGTTCTGGTCCCGGCCGTGGCGTGGTGCGCCGCCGCGCTCTGGTTCGACGGGCCGGCGTCCCGGTGGCAGGCCGGCCTCCTGGCGGCGGGGTTCCCTGCGGCCTGTCTCGCGATCGCGGCCGGGCTGCGCCCTCCGCGCCGGGCGGCCTTCGCGGTGGTTTTCGCGGTCCTCGTCGTGGCGGCCTGGTGGATCCGGATCCCGCCAAGCAACGACCGGGATTGGCAGCGGGACGTCGCCCTCCCGCCGACAGCCGAACTTTCCGGGAGCCGCCTGACGGTCCACAACGTTCGCAACTTCGACTACCGCAGCGAGACCGACTTCGCCGAGCGGTGGGAGACGCGCAGCTACGACCTGGACACCCTCCAGGGGATCGACATCTTTCTGTGCTACTGGGGCCCCACGCTGATCGCGCACACGATCGTCAGCTGGGAATTCGCCGACGGGTCCCACCTGGCCGCTTCCATCGAGACGCGCAAGGAGGTGGGGGAGGGCTATTCGGCGGTGCGGGGCTTCTTCCGGCAGTTCGAGATCTACTACGTGCTGGCCGACGAGCGCGACGTCGTGCGGTTGCGGACGAACCACCGCGGGGAGCGGCTGTTCCTCTACCGGATGAAGGCCTCCCCGGCGCAGGCCCGGGCCCTCCTGGTGGAATACGTGAAAGAGATCAACGGACTGGCGGTCAAGCCGCGCTGGTACAACGCGCTTACGAACAGCTGCACCACCGCCATCCGGCACCATGCCCGGCGGATCCAGGCGGCCAAACCCTGGGATTGGCGGATCCTCGCCAACGGGCATGCGGACCGGATGTCCTACGAGCGCGGGAGCATCGATACGAGCCTCCCGTTCGAGGAGCTGCGCCGGCGAAGCGAGGTGACGGAGAGGGCCAGGGCGGCGGGGCAGGCCCCGGATTTCTCCCGGCGCATCCGCTTCGGCCTCCCCGGCGGCCACTCAACGGAGACCTCGTGGAAGTGAACCTCGGACGAGAGGAGACGCAATCTTGAATCGGCACGGCCTGCCAGTCCGCAAGGCGCTGTTCCTCCTGGCCGCGTTGGTTGCCTTGTCCGCGGCGGGCTGCGCGACGCCCGTGGGCGTCAAGCGGGTTACCCTCCAGGACGCGTATCGCGAGATCAACGTCACCGCGCTGAGCCGGGGGGAGGCGAGCGGGGATACCCGGGTCGTGCTGCAGCGGTACGACCTGGTGGGGCGCATCGACAAGGATCCCCTGGCCGCCCTGGCGACCCTGCGGGAGAAGGCCATGGGGGAGGACTACCGGCGCGACCTCCGTTTCGCCATCGCCGAGCTGGAATATCTATATGCAAGCCAACTCCTGGGTAGCGAAGATCCCGAAGAGCGCGGGAGGGCCGCAGACCATTTCCTGGACGCCGCCGGGTACGCCTACTCCTACCTGCTTGGCCTCAGTTCGGAGGATCCGCCGGGTCCGTACGACCGGCGTTTCCGGGTCGCCTGCGATCTCTACAACCGCGCCCTGGGCCGGGGGCTGGCCACCGGCGAAGGGGGGAAGGTGGACCTTCGGGGGGGGGAACGGAAGCTGCCCTCGGGCCTCCTGACGATCTCCCCGGACACGAGCAGGCTGCCCTGGCCGGTCGACGCCTTCGACCTGTTCCTCCTTTCGGACGAATATTCCGTGCAGGGTCTCACGGTGCGGAACCGCACGCCGGGGATGGGCGTCCCGATGATCGCGGTCCAGCGAAAGACCCCGGACAGGCCGGTGGAGTGGGCGGTTCCCGTGACCGCCTTCCTGCGGATCTCCCGGGAGGGTTCCGGCGACGGCGAGCGTCGATTCAGGGGCACACTGGAGCTGTACTCCGCCTACGAAGAGACGGAGGCGGTGGTAGACGGGCGCAAGGTGCCGCTGGAGACCGATTCCACCGTCCCGTTCGCCTACATGCTGGATAATCCCTATGTCTGGAAGGCCGGGCTCCAGCGGTTCCTGAAGCTCGAGGGCCGGGTCGACCCCGGGATCAAGCCCATCCAGCCCTACATGCCCGGCCGCATCCCCGTGGTCTTCGTGCACGGAACGGCGAGCAGTCAGGTCTGGTGGGCGGAGATGATCAACACGCTGCGCTCCGACCCGGTCCTCCGGAAGCGCTACCAGTTCTGGCTCTTCCAGTACAACAGCGGCATCCCCGTCACCATCTCGGCGGCGGAGCTGCGCCGGTCCCTGACACAAGTGGTCAAGGAACTCGACCCGGACGGCAGGGATCCCGCACTGGGGCGGATGGTGGTGATCGGCCACAGCCAGGGAGGGCTGCTCACCCGGATGACGGCGGTCCGCACCGGGGACCGGTTGTGGCGCGCCTTGAGCGACGACACGCTGGAAGACGCCCCGCTGGACCCGGAGACGAAGAAGCGGCTCCGGGAGTATCTCTTCATCGAACCGCTGCCCTTCGTCTCGCGCGTCGTCTTCATCTCCACCCCCCACCGGGGAAGCTACCTCGCGGGCTACCGGGTGAGGAACCTCGTCCGGCGCTTCGTGCGCCTGCCGCTGGACATCGCCCAGGTCGGGTCCGAGCTTTTCCGGGCGGAAGGCAGACTGAAGCTTCCTTTAAGCATGCGCGGGAAGATTCCGACGAGCGTGGACGGGATGTCGCCGGAGAACCCGGTACTTCAGGCGTTGGTGTCCACGCCCTTGGAGCCGGGGGTGAAGGCCCACTCGATCATCGCCGTCAAGGGGGAGGGGGACTACCGGGAAGGGAACGACGGGGTCGTCGAATATAAAAGCGCACACCTGGAGGATGTGGAGTCGGAGTTCATCGTACGCAGCGGCCACTCCTGCCAGGGGCACCCGCTTACCATCGAGGAGGTTCGGCGCATCCTGCTGGAGCACATCGCACCGCCCCGGCCCGGGACCGCAAGCGAAGGGACGGGGAAACCACTTTAATGAAGGGAAAGGAGAATTCGGTGATGGAACGACGGATTTCGGTATTGGCAATGGTGTCGCTCCTGCTGGTATGCGCCGCCGCGGGTTTCGCGGCGGACAAGCCCGGCGGCGAGGCGGCGGAGCTGCTGGTCGTCACGGCCACCGTCGAAAAGATCGACATGGCGACCCGGGAAGTCACCCTGAAGGGAGAGGGAGGGAAACTCGAGACGATCAAGGTGGGACCGGAGGCCCGGAACCTCGGGCAGCTGAAGGTCGGGGACAAGGTGACGTTCAAGTATTTCCAGGCCCTGGCGGTCTCCGTCGCCCCGGCCGGAGGCAAGCCGTCGCTCACGGGAGCGACCGACGTGCAGCGGGCGCCTCTCGGCGCGAAGCCCGGCGGCCGGGTGACCAGCACGGTGGAGGCGGTGGGCACGGTGGAGGCGCTGGATCTCAAGGCGCGGACCGCCACGATCCGGGGGCCCAAGGGGAAAGTGCACACGATGAAGGTGGGCGACCAGGTCCGTCTGGAGAATGTCAAGGTGGGCGACCAGGTCACGGTGCGCTACACCGAGGCCATGGCGATCTCCGTGGAAAAACCGTAATGCCATCCGAACGAAAGGGGAAAAAGAGATGATTCGCGAGAAAACGGTGGGGATGCTTCTGATGTTCGTTCTTGTCCTTCCGCTGGCGGCGGGATGCGCGCCGAGTCTCAAGGCGAAGAGCGTCGACGTCAACCAGGCGTTCCTGGTGGACCCCGCGATTCTCACGGCGGGAACCGGCGACCAGGCGCTGTATCGGTACCAGAACCCGAACTTCGACTTCAGGAAGTACACCAAGGTCATCGTCGACCCGGTGATCCTGTACAACGAAAAGGCGGTGGAAGGGGCGGCCCGGGAGAACTACCAGAAGCTGGCCAACAACGCGTTCGTCTATGTTGTGGACGAGTTGCGCAAGGATTACACGATCGCGACGGAGCCGGGGCCGGATACGCTGCGGATCCAGTTCGCCATCTCCGACGCCCAGAAGGCGGCGCCGGTCCGCAACTTCCTGACGACCTTCATGCCGCCGGGCATCGCCATCAGCAGCGTGAAATACGCCGCCACCGGGAAGCCCGCCGCGGTGGGGGAAGTCACCGGCGAGGTCAAGATGACCGATTCCGGGACCGGCCAATTGGCCGGGGCCGCGCTCGACAGGCGCGTCGGGGGGAAGACGCTGAGCGGGGTGTTCGACACCTGGGAAGGCGCGGACTCCGCCGTGCAATACTGGGCCAAGAGGATCCGGTACATGCTGTGTGAAGCCCGCGGCGGCAAGGGATGCCCGGAGATCAAGCCGTAACCGCCGCAGCCGACGATGGATAATTCGAGGAGGCATTGGATGGTGAAAAGAATCGCGTTCGTCGCACTCGCCCTGATGCTGGTTTTACAGATCGCCGCGGGCGGCCGGGCGCAGGAACCCGCCGCGAAGGCGAAAGGCGGGGCGGTGCCGGCGTCCTGGAAAACGGAAACGATGGTCGAGGAGACGGCGACCGTGGTGGCGATCGACACCTCGACCCGGATGGTCACGCTGAAGTCTCCCGACGGGAAAGAGTCCACGGTCAAGGCGGGAAAGCATATACAGAATCTCGACCTCGTGAAGGCGGGCGACCAGGTAAGGTTCGCTCGCTACGCGGCCCTCGCGGTCCGCGTGCTGGAGAAGGGGGAAAAGGCGCCCGCGACCGGTGAGGGCGGAATGGTGCTGCGTACGAAAGACGAAGGGAAGCCGGGGGGATTCGCCATGCGGGAGAAGACGGCTCTCTTCACGGTCGAGTCCATCGACAGGAAGGCGAAGACCGCGACCCTGAAAGGAGAGGACGGGAAGTCCGTTACGGTCACGCCGCAAGACCCGAAACGACTCGACCAGGCGAAAGTGGGCGACCGCCTGGAGATCACGGTGACCGAAGAGGTCGCGGTGAAGGTCGAGAAGGTGGAAAAGAAAAAGTAGGGATGCAAAGATGACGCCGCCGCGCCAACCGGAGCGGGTTGGCGCGGCGTTTTCTTCAGGATCTGACATACTTCTTTCATGAGGCATGCCGAAGCCATGAGCCCGCGCCGGAAGCTCCTTTTGATCGTCCTCGGGTCGGCGGCCCTCGTCGCGGCGCTCCTTTTTATCGCGGTTTTCCTGGTTCCCCGGCTCGTCAACGTCGACGCGGTGAAAACCCCGATCCTGGCGCGGCTGGAGAGAGAGACGGGGGTTCGAGTCTCCTTCGATCGGGCGGAACTCGCCTGGTTTCCCCGCCCCCGGCTGGTGCTCCACGAGGCGTTCCTCGTTCTCCCGCCGCTGGCGGAGGGGACGGTGAAGCGCATCGCGGCGGACATTTCGCCGCTCGGCCTGCTGCGGAACCGGTTCCCGATCGGGTCCCTTCTTGCGGAATCCCCGGATTTCCGGGTGCGGATACCGGAAAGGGAGAAAGGGGAGCAGCCCCCTTCCCTCGAAAAGATCGAGGAGAGCGCCTCCCGCCTCCTTTCCTGGATGGCCTCCCGGACGCCGGGCGCGACCTTCGAGGTCCGGGATGGCCGCCTGACCCTTACCGAGGGGAGCCGCCCACCCCTGTCGCTGCGGGAAATCCAGGCCCGCGTCTCCCTTCCGCCGGACCGCTTGCGGTTCCGGCTATCCTGCGTCTCCACGCACTGGGAATTTCTGGACACCGAAGGCAGTCTTCGTTCCGAGGGGCTCCGGGGGGAGGCCCGGGTCGAGGTCAAGGGGCTGCGGCCCCTCTCGATCCTCGAGCGGCCGGCCCCCGGGAAAGCCGCCTTCGCGAACGTTCCCTCCCTGTCGGCGAAGGCCCGGGTGGAATCGGAAGGATTGCGGTCGTTGCGGGCCGATGTCTCCGGGACGATCCCTTCCCTGGAGGTCCGCCGCGCTTCCCGGTCCCTGATCCTCAAGGATGCGACCATCGAGAGCAAGGTTTGGCTAAAGGAAGGGAACTTGCGGGTTTCCGTTTCCCGCTTCGACCTGGAAGCGCCGCGCCTCAGGATGTCCGGCACGCTCGCGATGGACCGGGAATCCCCCCGGATCCGGCTGGAGCTGTCCGGACAGGAGGCGGAGATCCCGACGATCCGTTCCGCCGTCCTCTCCCTGGCCGGGGACCTGCCCGGCGTGCGGTCGGCGCTCGACATCGTGCGGGGAGGTAGCCTGTCCCGCCTCTACGCGCGGGTTTCGGGGGATTCGGCGGCGGAGCTGGGGGATCTGCGTGGCGTCGAAGCGTCCGCCCTCCTCCGGGGCGGCGTCCTTTCCATTCCTGGCATCGGGCTTGCGCTCACGGAGGTCGACGGCTCTCTGACCCTTTCGAAGGACACGCTGACCGGTAAGAATGTCTCGGCGCGGGCCGAGGGCGCCCGGGCCCGGGAGGGGTCGTTCCGGCTCGGCCTGGCGCAGCCGGATCCCGCGTTCCACGCGGAGTTCCTGGCGGTCGCCGACCCGGAAGGGTTGCGGCCGCTCGTCCGGCGGCTGATCCCGGACCGCGGCTTCCTGGAAGAGCTGGGCCGGTTCAAGGATCTCCAAGGGTCCATCGCGGGCCGGGTAGTCCTGGGCGAGCGCCTCTCGTCGATCCGCCCGATCGTCCGCGCGACGGACATGCGTTTGACCGCCCGGTACGACCGGGTGCCGTTCCCCCTGGCGATCGATGGCGGCATGATCGCCTACGAGGCGGGTCGCGTCGAGGTCTCCGGCCTGGGGGGCCGGATCGGGAAGTCCTCCTTCTCGGGGCTGGCCGGACGGCTGGACTTGGGGAAGCCCCCGAAGGTCACCGTTCGATCCGGGCAGGCCCGATTCTCCGTGGACGAACTGGCCCCCTGGCTCTCCTCGACGGATTTCGCCCGCGAAACGTTGCGCGACGTGAGATCGGCGCGTGGGACCGTCGAGGTGTCCTCGTTTTCAGCAGAAGGGACGCCGGGCGCCCCGGGGGAATGGCGGTACGAGTCTTCCGGCAGGGTGAACGACCTGGTCCTGGAAATAAATTCCATGCCGGGCCCGGCGACGATACGGCGGGGGGGGTTCCGCCTCCTTCCCGGTGCGGCCTTGTTCTCCGGCATCGTGGCGGAGCTGCTGGATGCGAAGGCCGGCGGATCCGCGGAGATCCGCTATTCCGGGGATGGGGTCTCGGGGATCGCCGCATCGGTGGACGAGGGGGAATTCGGCCCGGCGATGACGGCGTGGGCGTCGCCGCGGCTTCAGCTGCCGGAAGGGGCCGCCATCCGCGCTCCCCTTTCCCTGTCCGGGGCGGCATTTTCCTGGGAAAAGGACGGGGCGGTCTCTTTCCGGGGGAAACTCGGTCATCCCGGCGGGGCGTCGCTGTCGATCTCCCTGCGGAAGAGCCCGGAGGAGCTGGCGATCGACTCCTTCTCCTTGCGGGACCGGGATTCGAGCGCCGACCTGTCGTTCCATCTCGGCCCGAAGGATCTGCGCGTTAAGTACGAAGGCACCCTGCGCCGTTCGGCGGTCGAGAAATTCGTCGCGATCCCCGTCCACGGTTTCCGGCGTCTCGAGGGATCCATGGACCTTTCGGTGGACCTCGAAAGCCCGGGGCGCTCCCGGGCCCGTGGAACGTTGAACGGCGAGGGGATCCGGGTCCCCTGGGGGCCGCTCGATCCCCTCCGGATCCGCTCCATTTCCGTTTCGGCGGACGGGAGAGAGCTCCGGGTGGCTTCCGCGGACCTCGCCTGGCGGGAAGTGCCGTTCCGGATGCGGGGGAACGGGCGCTTTTCCCGCGACGGCCTGGAGGTCGACGTGGACGTGGAGGGGGGCGAGGTGCCGCTGGAACGGCTGCTGGGGCGTACCGCGGGTTCCGTGGAGACGGCCGTGGGGCCCGGAAGTCCGCCGGTCGCGGAGGTTGGGTTTCGTATCCCGAAACTCCCGGTCCGCGGCACGTTCCGGCTCCGTTCCGACTCCATCCGGTACGACCGCTGGGTCGTTCGGGAGGTTGCCGCTTCCGGCGAGCTGAGGCCGGGCGGTCTCGAGGTGTCGGCCTCCGGGGGCGACCTGTGCGGGCTTCCGCTTCATGGGCGGGCCGTCCTCGATTCCGCGGGGCTGGAACTGGAGCTGCGCACGACGGCCTCGGGAACGGACCTCAACGAACCGGTGATGTGCCTGTTCGACCGACGGATATCCATGAGCGGGTCGTTCCGGTTCGACACGCGGCTGACGGCGCGTGGCCGGGACAAATCCTCCCTGATCCGATCCATCGCGGGTCCCGTGGAGTTCACCGCCTCGGACGGCCGCATCTATCAGATGCCGTTGCTGTCCAGGATCCTTTCCGTGCTGAACGTCACGAACGTGGTCCGAGGGAAGTTCCCGGATTTCCGGCGGAGAGGAATCGCCTACGATACCTTGACGATCCGGGGAGAGTACCACGCGGAGACGCTCCTGGTGAAGGAAGGCACGTTGCGGGCTCCGACGCTGGGGATCGCGTCGACCGGGGAGGTCGACTTCCGGAACTCGAAGGTCGACATGAACGTGCTGGCCGCCCCCTTCAGAACCGCGGACTGGATCATCCGGAAGATCCCCCTGGTTCGCCACATCATGAAAAAGACCCTGGTTTCCGTCCCACTCAAGGTCACGGGGGACGTGTATAACCCGACCGTGGCGTTCGATACGGCCGGGGCGGGGTCCGGCCTCCTCGGGGTCCTGCAGCGCACGATCCGGCTCCCCCTGACGATCGTCGAGGGAGTCCTCCCGAAATCGGAACCGACGGAGTGAGACGGCGGTCCCCGCGTTTTTCCGGTTTCCCATGGAAAATAGCGAAGGAGAATGGTTTAGTAATCAAGGAAGGGGATACAGGGCGAACGTCGAAAGGAGTGCGGCCGATATGCCCAAGACCGTTTCCTGGGGTTTCTTTCTTTCCCTTTTTCGGACCTTCCTCAACCAGGGCGGCAAACTCGATTCCCCGGTCGTCGGGCCGATGCTCCGCAGGCTGACCGAGCTGGAGCCGGACGCGCTCACGCAGGGCTACACGCTCAACCTCAACGCGAACCTGGTCGATGCGGCCCAGGGGGTCGTCCTTCCCGTCGAACTGATGAAGCGGGCGATCCGGGAGTCGGAGTGCCGGGTCATCATGAAGCGGTGCCTCTGCCGCGTCGCGTTCTCCTGCGACCATTACCCCAAGGATCACGGTTGCCTCTTCCTGGGGGAGCGGGCGCGCGGCCTGGTCGAGAAGGGGATCGGGCGGGAAGCCGGCATGGAGGAGGCGCTGGCCCACGTCGACAAGGCGGCGGAGCTGGGGCTGGTCGGGCAGGCCCTGTGGGTCGAGGTCGAGCGGCTGCTCATGGGG
Source organism: bacterium UBA2219 (assembly GCA_002327765.1). Lineage (GTDB taxonomy): Bacteria > Desulfobacterota > Deferrimicrobia > Deferrimicrobiales > Deferrimicrobiaceae > UBA2219. Next base: position 11,730 of record DCUH01000031.1, read on the forward strand.
CTCGAGCGGGACAAGGGGACCGCGCGCTGGCTGGAGTTCTGCTTCTGTTGCCCCTGCTGCTGCGGCGTCTTCCGCTTGAGCCGGGCCGCGGCCCGGGGGGATGTCAAGGGTCGCTTCCGCTCCATCGGCTGGAAGGCCGTCATCGACCAGGAGGCCTGCGTCCGGTGCATGGCCTGCGTGCGGCAATGCCCGATCGACGCCGCCGTCCTCGAAGGGGAGCGCGTCGAGATCCGGGAGCGGGACTGCCTCGGGTGCGGCATCTGCGCCGCGCGCTGTCCCAAGAAGGCGATCACGCTCCGCCTGCAGGCCCCCATGAAGGGTTCCATCCGGGAGTACTTCACGAGCGGCGGCCTCACCGTCGAACTTTAGCGGCCATCCGGTAACGATTCTCCGCAAGCCCCCGGTTTTTTTCCAAGGTTTTCCCCCTTACGTGTCGATATAGCCACGGGATCGACGGCATGATCGAGGAGGACGAGCGGTCCGTCCTGGTGCTCACCCAGGCCATGCTCGAACGGTTGGGATACAAGGTGCTGGCGGCCGGGGGAAAGGACGAGGCGTTCCGGCTGGTCCGGGAGCACAGCGACGCCATCGACCTGCTGCTCACCGACGTGGTCATGCCGGGCATGGACGGGAAGGAGCTCTCGGAGCGGATACTCGCCCTGCGGCCGGGGCTGAAACCCCTGTTCATGTCCGGGTACTCGGAGGCGTGATCGCCCGCCTGGGGATCCTCGAGGAAGGCGTCAAGTTCGTTTCCAAGCCGTTTTCCCTGAAAGGGACTGTAGGTCAAGGTCCGGGAATCCCTCATGCGCTGAGCCGGTACGCCTCCCCGCATCGTCCATAAGAAAACGGCCGCGTTCGGCGAGTTGCGTTCGAACGAGCCGGGAATTTTCCCGTTAATGATCGTAGGCCGCGCTTCCGATAAGAAATCCGTGACCGGAATCGGTTCGCGGGTTCGCCGCCAACGGTCCCGAGGATGCGCATACCACTTAACTGGAGCCACGGGAATGAAAAAAGCATGCCTTGCGGTTTCCGCCCTCCTCTTCGCCGGGTGCACCTCCTCCCCGGACATCACCGCCTGGAACATGGCGAAGACCGCCAACACGGCGGCCGCCTACCAGAGCTACGCCCAGCGCTATCCGACGGGCGCGCATGCGAAAGAGGCGCGGGAGCAGGTCGAGAAAACGAAGATGGAGCAGGCCCGGAAGGCGGACTCGGTGGCCGAGTGCATCCGGATCATGGAGAGCAATCCCGATCCGAAGATCGCCGCCGAGATGCCGGGAATCGCCTTCAAGGCCGCGCAGAAGGAGACCGGGGTAGCTCCCCTTGCCGCCTTCCTCGCTTACTTCCGGAACCATCCCGGGGCGGAGGAGATCCGGGCCCGGCTGGAGGAGGCGGATTTCGAGAACGCCCGGAAGGACGCGTCCCCCGCGGCGATGGAATACTTCCTTTTCCGGTACCCGGAGTCGCGCTTCTCGGGGAAGGCGCGCGAGGTCCTCGCGGAGCGGTCCTACGCGCAGGTGAAGTCCTGGGGGAACCAGTACGGCTACAAGGCGTTCCTCGCGAAGTTCCCGGAAAGCCCCCGCGCGGCCGAGGTCCGGGGCTGGATAAAGCCCGCGGAGCCTCAAGCGGGGGCCGGCTCCCCCGGCGCCCGGCAGGGGCTCTCCGCGGCGATCGAGACCAGCCCGTGGCTGAAGAGCTACGGCTGCGCGCTGACCCTTTCTTCCAAGATCCGGAAGCGGTCCGGCGACGCGGACGAATTGAGGCGCAGGCTGTACGAGTTCGAGAGGATGGGGCCTTCGGGGAGCCTCCCCTCGGAATGCTCTTCCATGGCGCTTGCGGCCCGGCCGGGGCTCGAGGGGTCGCTCGACGAGGCACTCGGGGCGCTCGCGGCCGCGGAGCGCCAGCGGAAGGAGCTGGCGGTCAAGTGGGAGGCCTTCCGCGAGCAGGAGGAGATGGCGAAGACCGCCGTCGCCGCGTCCACGAAGGTTGCCAACGACCTGGAGACCGCAGAGCTCTCCGAGGAAGTGCTGGGAAGCGGGCCGCTCGGCGGGATGGACGCCGGAAGGGAAAAGGGGTCGGCGTCCGCCAGGAAGGCCGTCGAGCGGTTCGAGGCGGCGGAAAAGATCCTTGCGAAGGACCGGGAAGAGATCAAGCGCATGCTGGCCGACACGGACGGCTTCTACAAGCCGCTCCAGTTCTACGTGGCCGGCTGCATTGCAGGGAGATAGCCATGAAGCGGAGGCGGGTCATGAGACATGCGGCGATCCATGCGGGAATCCTTGCGGCGTTGATGCTGGGCTGTCTCGCGACGGCATCGGAAGCCAATCCCCTGTTCCTTCCCAAGGCGGAGGCGGCACCTCCGCTTTTGTCAGCGGCCGAAACGGAGGAGCTGAAGAAGGAAGCGGACCTGCTGAAGCGGAAGGCGGCGCTCCTGAAGGCGGCCGCGGACAAGAAGTATGCGGCCGCGAAGGCGCTTCGCCAGAAGGCCGGCGTGGCCCGTTCGGAATCCACCAAGAGCGGCGAGGCGCTGCGGAGCAAGGCGGAGCAGAACGCGGCGATGTCCAGCTTCATCGGCGACATGTTCGGCATCATGTCGAGCATGAGCGGCATGAGCGGAATGGGAACCATCACCCCGAACGCGATGTTAGCCTCCCAGCTGACCGGGCAGATGATCCAGGGGCAGCAGTCCGCGGACGCGAAGGCCATGGCGAACGCCCACGCGGCGGCCGGGCAGCTCGCCGCGGATGCCGACAAGAAGGCCGGCCCCCTGGAGATGCAGGCCGACCAGTTCGAGGCCGAGGGGAACCGGCTCATGGAGGCACACAACCGGATCGTCGGCATCGCGAACGCGAAGTCGCTGCTCGCGGCCTCCGACGAGCTGCTGAGGAAAGTCGATGCCGAGGACCGGGGACTGGAGCGGCTGAAAGAGGCCAACCGGCAGTTCGTGGCGTCGATGACGGGGCTCTGATCCCCTTCATGCGCCGCGCAATGGTCCGTTCCGGATGGTGTCTCGCGGCGCTGGCCGCCCTTTCGCTTTCCGGGCCTTGCCCGCGGGCGGAGGCCGCCGGGCCCGAGGCCGACCGGCTCTGCGAGAAGGCCGTCCGCGCCGAAAAGGACGCCGGGGATTACGAACGGAAGTCCGAGCAGCGGAAGAAGTTCCTCGAAGGCCGGGGCGGCGCCGCGTCTGCGGCCGATTCGGCCCCGCCGACCTTGCCGGCCGCTTCCGCGGCGTCGATCCGGGCGCAGACGGCGCAGGCCCGCCAGCTGCTTCCGACGATCCGGAAGGGGATCGCCGCCGCCGAGAACGACCGGGGGGTCGTGCCCGGCCTGAGCGCGTACTTCCGACAGATGGAAATGGTCGTCTCCTCGGCGCTGCAGGCCGTCGACGCCTGCCTTGCCGCGCCGGAGCGCTGCATTCCCCCGCAGGTGGCCTGCCCCGTCCCGCCGGACATCCCGGTCTACAGCCACCGGAACGCGTCCGCCGACATGATCCGCCACATCCAGGCGAGCTACCGGCAGGCGGCGAACGAGGCCCGGCAGGCCTGCCTGGCCCTGAACGCCGCGGTGTCGCGCGACCTCTCGCGGCTGAAAAGCGGAGGGCAGGCCGCGGGCGCCGCCGCGGGATCCGGGGCACAGCCGTTCGGGGAAACGGACCTGTATCTCGTGAAGGCCGGGAACCTCAGAAGGGAAGCCGCGCAGCTTCGCCTGGACGCCGACCGCGCGTCCGGCGTCCGCAACTACTGCAGCGTCGGTTCGCGGCCCGCGGCCGCCGCGTCTTCGTCCGGCGCTCTCGCCAAATCCGCCGGGCGGGGATTGCCCTACGGGGGAAAGGTGGCGGACCTGAAGGCGGGATGGGACTCGAAATGGAGCAAGGGACCGCTTTCGGCCTCCGACGTTCCCTTGCCGGAGGGGTCCGCCGCCGCCGGCGAGGCGTCCGCTACCGATCGTATCCGGGAATACCTGAGCGAAAAGGCGCCCTGGTGGTGGTACAAGGCGAAGTCGCTGTACCGGGAGGCGGACGAGAAGGTGGGGCTGACGGAGTTCATCAAGTCGCGGCCGGTGGAGCTCGTGAAGGACGTGGGGGTCGAGTACGTCAACAACAACTTCGGCGCGATCGGGAAGAGCGTGACGACGGGCTACAAGATCCTGGGCGTTACGAAGTCCACCGCCGACGAGGTGGGCGAGATCCTCGTCGCGGCCCCGCATGCGATCGCGCATGGCAGCGCGGACGACGCAAGGAAGCTGTACGACCGGTCCAACCGCGTTCCCTTGAAGGTTTACAACGAGCTCTTCGACGACGTCGTGGGCAAGTTCCCGACACCCCGGTATGAGTCCGGGGACGGGAAGGGGCTTCCGCAATGAACGGACTTTACGGGCTTCGAGGCTTCCGCGCGTGGGCGCTGCTGGCGTTGCTCCTCTTCTGGGCCCCGGCCGCCGCTTCCGCGGAACGGATCGCCGTCCGGCAGCTGCTCGACACCTCCTCCCTCGGATCCCCCTTCGTCTACGACGTCTCCCAGGACGGCGCGGTCCTCGTCCTGACCGGCGACAACCTTTACGACGCGGGCTCGGGGAAAAACCTCTTCGGCGAGCCGCTCAAGGACCCCGCGTGGTTCGCCTTCGCGGGGAATAACCTGCGCATCCTCTCGGGCGGCGTGCTTTACGCCGTCGACGGCGGGGCGCCGCGCAGGCTCCTCGACGTCCCGATGAAGAGCTGCGTCTTCGTTTCCGACGGCGTGCGGACCTTCCTCGCCGGCGTCCTTCCGGACGGGCGGCCCGCGCTGTTCCTTCTCCGGGAGGGCGAAGGGCACAAGGCGCTCCTTTCCCCCGACGCACCGATCGACGCCATGGCGCTTACGCGGGAGACGCTGTACTTTTCCTCGGGGTCCCGGATCTACGCGCTCAAGGAAGGCGGGCCCGCCCGGCTGCTCGCCCATCTTCCGCGGTTTTCGCACATCCTCTCCGTCGCGGCGGACGAGGGAAGCGGGCTGCTCTACTTCTCGGACGGCGACGACCTGTACGCGTTTCGGGGCGGGGATATCCTCCTGGTGCGGGAAGGACTAGGGGGGATGCTCCGCGTCCGCGGGGGCGATCTCTACGTCCTTTCCTGGCGCGGGAACGCTCTGTTCCGGCTGACCGGGATCCCGGCGGCGCTGTCGTCCGCGGGCGCGCTCGCGCCGCTTGCGGACCCCTGCGAAGCGCCCGGACTGTCGCTCCACTGCCGGGCGGCGAAAGCCCGCGCGGTCTTTGCGGCGCTCGCGGATGCATCCGGTGACCCTTCCGTCGGGACCGCGGCGTCGCGCGCCGGGTTGGAGGAGGAAGTGGCGAAGCGGAAGAAGGAGCTCGAGGCGATCCAGGCCGGCCTCGGGAAGGAGGCGGAAGCGGGATCGGTGGGGATCCGTTGGGGCGGAGGCATCGAGCCGAAGGCGATCCGGCCGAACGACCCGGTCGCGACGGGAAGGGGAGGGGCCGGGATCACGCTGTGGGACGGCAGCGAGGTCCGGGTCGGTCCGGACACGAAGGCGGCCGCCGGGGTGTGCGCCCCGTCGCGGGAATGCCGGGTGACGCTTTCGGAGGGGCTTTTGCATTTCGGGACGTACCGGGCCCCGGTCCCGGGGATGGAGGCGCCGTCGCCCGAGGGGTTCGCGGTCGCCACCGGGTCGCTGGTCCTGGGGTTCCGCTCGGCCCGGATCGTGGTGCACGCCGCCGCCGGCCGGACCGTCGTCGCCGTCCTCGAGGGACGGGTGAAGGCCGTCACGCCGCGGGGCGAGGCGGTGATCGTGGCGGCGGGGGAGACGCTCGAGGCGGCGAAGGGCGAGCCGCCGGGCGCGCCCGCGGCCGCCGACATGAAGCGGCTGAATCCGTGGTGGGAAAACATCCGATGAAGAGAGCGATGCGGTACTCGGCTGCCCTTGCGGTCGCGGCGGGGCTCGCCCTGGCGGCGGGCTGCTCGGTGAACACGAAGCTCGTCTACGTTCCGAACCCGCCCGCGGCGGACGCACCGAAGCTCCCGGCGAAGGTTGCGGTACTCCCGTTCGAGGACGGCACGGAAAACTTCACCTACCGCGGCGGGCTCTTCGGAAAGGGCCAGTACAACCTGGGGAAGGCCGGGGTCGCGGGAGGGATGGGCGCCCTGCCGCCGGAGTTCTGGGGCAAGTCTTTCGCCGACGAGCTCGCGGCGTCCGGGACTTTCCGGTCGTCCCGTTTCGTCTACGGCCGGTCCGAAGTCAGGGAGGAGGACTATCTGGTCGAGGGCACCCTCAAAAAAGCCGACTTCGCCTCTTCCTGGGAATTCCCGAACGCGATCCTCGCCTCGTTCCGCGCCACGCGGATGTCCGACGGGAAGCGCGTGTGGGAAAAGGAGTCGGGAGCATCGTGGGAGTCGCCGGACGTTTCCACGGCGTGCGCCGTCAGCATGAAGTGCTCGATCGGGAAGGCGCACGAGGACTGGAACCGGCGGATGAACGCCGTGCTGGCCGAGGCCCGGAAGGACTTCGTCGCCGCGCTGGCGGCCCTTGCGGAAGGCGGGCCCGGCGGGAGCGCCGGACCGAAGGCGGCGGAGCAGCCCGCGGGGGAACCGGTGGACCGGACGATCGAAAACATTCTCAAAGGCAAATAACCCGGCAGGGAGGGCAATCGATGAGACGCACGGCTCGATGGATCGGTTTTGCGGCGTTCGCGGGGTTCCTGGCCATGGCGGCCGGGTGCGCGGTCAACTCGAGCTTCACCTACAAGCCGAACCCGCCCGCGGCGGGCGGACCGAAGCTCCCGGCGAAGGTGGCGGTCCTGCCGTTCACCGACGGGACCGAGAACTTCACCAAGCGGGGATCGGCATTGAGCGACGGCCAGTACAACCTGGCGAAAGCCGGGATCTCGGGGAGCATGGACGCCCTGACGCCGGAGCTCTGGGGGAAGTCTTTCGCAGACGACCTGGCGGCCTCCGGCAGCTTCCAGTCGGCCCGCTTCGTCTTCGCACCCTCCGAGATCAAGGACGAGGGCTACTCCGTGGACGGCACGCTGAAGAAGGCCAATTTCGCGGCCACGTTCGACTACGCGAACGAGATCCTCGTCTCCTTCCGGGCCACCAGGGTTTCCGATAAGAAGATCGTCTGGGAAAAGACATCGGGTCGGGTCTGGAAGACCCCGAGGAACGTGTACGCCGGCTGCGGGATGGGGATCCAGTGCATGACCGACAAGATGCACGGCGACTGGAACAAGGAGATGGTCTCGATATTCGCAGAGGCGCGGGCGGACCTGGTGGGGACGCTGGCGGGCCTTTCGGAAGGCGGGGCCGTGAGCGGCGCGGCGCCGAATGCCGCGGGGCAGGCCGCCGTGGAATCCGTCGACCGGACGATCGACAAGATCCTCAAGGGGAAGTGAGATGTCTGGAGCATATCCGATGAGCCGCCTGGTCCGATGGGCGGAAATTTCGCTGGGGGCGGCGTTGATCGCGCTGGCCGCGGGCTGCTCCTCCGGCGCCCGGCCGTTCGTCTACAAGGCGAACCCGCCGGCACCGGGAGCGGAACGGTTTCCCCTGAAGGCGGCGGTCCTCGCCTTCAAGGACGGCACGGAGGATTTCACGAGGCGGGGGAGCCTCCTGAATCCGGACGGGCTGACGCACAACGCGGCGAGATCCGGGTGGCTGCCGGCGGAGCTGTGGGCGAAGACGCTTGCGGACGACTTGTCGGCCTCGGGAGGCTTCCGTTCGGTCCGTTTCCTCTACGACGCTTCGGAGCTTCGGGACGAGGATTTCCACATCGAGGGCACGCTGGAAAAAGCGTACGTCCCCGGTGTTCCATATGAAAAGCCCACCGAATACGCTTTCGCGCTCCGGGCCTTCCGCAAGGCGGACAAGGCGCCGTTCTGGGAAAAGGCGGTCGCGAGGTCGTTCCTGGTTCCGAAAAACCGTTACGACGGGTGCGGGATGAAGGTCCGGTGCATGGTGGACCGGAGCGAGGAGGACCTGAACCGGGTGATGCGGGAGATGTTCGCGGAGGCCCGGGAGGATCTGGAGAAGACGCTGGCGGCGCATTCGGCAGGCGGGGCTGCGGAAGGCGCGGCACCGAAGGGCGCGGGGCAGCCCTCCGGGGAATCCGTGGACCGGACGATCGACAAGATCCTGAAAGGGAAGTGAGCGGTCAGGCGCCTTTTCCCTTGAAGTACAGGTACACCGGCACGCCCGACAGGACGCAGCCGACCGCCAGCGACGACTCGACCGGGCGCTCGAAGAACGACAGGAAGAGGACCCCGGTCCCGGCGGCGAGATAGGCCGCCGGAGCCCATGGATAGCCGGGAAGCGTGTTTTTCCCGCCCGGCGCCGGGCCCGCGGCCCGCAGCGCCTTCAGCCGGAAGACGCTCGCCGCGGCGAGCAGCGGGAAGATCCCCAGCGCGAACCCCATCACGGTCAGAATCTGGTCGAACGTCCCCGTGAGCGCCATCAGCGAGGAGACGGCGCCCTGCAGGGCGATCGACCGCCCCGGGGCCCCGGTCGCCGGGTTTACGGCCGCGAGCCCCCCGAAGAACAGCCGGTCCTTCGCCATGGAGTAGTACACCCGCGGCCCCAGAATGAGGAATGCGCTCAACGACGAGAACAGGGCGAAGGCGACCAGGAGCGAGAAGGCGGTCCCCATGGAGCGGCCGAAGAGTTTTTCCATGGCGAGCCCGCCGACCGCGATGACGCCCTTCATCTCCGCCGGCGGCACCGCGTAGACGAACACGACGTTGACGAGCAGGTACAGCGCGACCACCGCGCCGGTCCCCAGAAGGAGCGACCGCGGCAGCGTCCTCTCCGGGTCGCGGATCTCCGAGCCGATGTAAGTCGCGGCGTTCCACCCGCTGTAGGCGAACAGGATCCACATCAGGGAGAGTCCGGTCGTCTTCATCCCTCCGAAGGAGAAGGGGAGCGGGTCGCCCTGTGCGAAGTGGGAGACGCTGCCCGACCCGAGCAAAAGACCGCCGACGACCATGCAGGCGATCAACCCCATCTTGAACAGCGTCAGGACGTTCTGGACCCGCGTGCCGAATTCGGCCCCCCGCATGTGGATCCCGGTGAACAGCAGGATCACGCCGACGGAGAGCGCTTTCTTCAGGAGCGCCGGATTTCCCCCGTCGAGGAGCCGGGGGTACGCCTGGAAGAAGTATTCGGAGCAGCCGATGGCCGACGCCGCGATCGGGGCGGAAAAACCGACGAGGAAGGAGGTCCACCCGGCGAGGAACCCCAGGAGCGGATGGTAAAGCCGGGAGAGGAAGACGTACTCGCCGCCCGCCTCCGGCATCTCGGCGCCGAGCGCCCCGTAGGTGAGCGCGCCGCAGAGGGCGACGCCCCCCCCGGCGACCCACAGGGCGAGCATCAGGAGCGGGTCCCCGAGGGCGCCCAGGATCAGCCCGCTGGTGGTGAAGATCCCCGAGCCGACCATGTTGGCGATGACGACGTTCGTCACGGGGAACAGGCCGAGCTTCCTCTCCAGCTCTCTCCCGGGTCCGCTTCCCATCGTCCGCCGTCTCCTGCACGCGGGATTCCTGCGGCGACGCCGCGCCTTCGGCCGCCACGGCGCAGTATACCTTGAACCTCCCCGCTTGGCCCCCGGGGACCCCGTTAAAGTTTTCCCCGGCATCGTCCGATAACAGATATAGGGGGAGTGCGCGTTGGGGACGGACATGACGGGCGCGATCGAAGCCGGTTCTCTCCGGTCCGCATTCCTGAACGGCGTGCGGGAGTACTCCTCCTGCCGTGCCGCCGCGCCGCCGGAAACCGATTCCGAATGGAGATCGGGCATTCCCGACGCGGTCGACCTGTCGGACGGGTCCCGGCGCGCGGTCCTGGTATCGACTTCGCGCGAGATCGTCCCATCGCATCGCTCCGGGCGGCCGGGACAGGTCGCGCAATCCGGGGTGCGGGAAGAGGCGGGCCTCGCGTTTCGCGGAAGCGCGGCCGACATTCCGTCCGTGCTTGCGAGATACCGGTCCCTCTCGGGCCCGGCGGATTCCGCCCCGCTGGTGGACCTGTTCGTCTGATATCGGGTATCCTTATATCATCATGGCCAAAACGTTCATCGTCACCGGCGGCGCCGGGTTCATCGGAAGCAACCTCGTCCACGCGCTCAACGAACGGGGGGAGACGGACATCCTGGTCGTCGACCATCTGAACCACCCCGACAAGCGGCGCAACCTGGAGCGGCTCCGTTTCCGGGACTTCGCCGACAAGGAGGAGTTCCGCAAAAGCCTGCGCGAAGACCGCCTCCCGGCGGCTTCGGGGGTGTTCCACCTGGGGGCCTGCAGCTCCACGACGGAGATGAACGAGGCCTACATCAACGACAACAACTACCTGTATACCCGGGAGTTGTGCGAATGGTCGCTGCGCTCCGGGGCGCGGTTCGTCTACGCGTCGAGCGCGGCCACGTACGGCGACGGCTCCCTCGGCTATTCCGATTCCGACGAGGCGACGCCCGCCCTGAAACCCCTGAACCCGTACGGCAGGAGCAAGCAGATGTTCGACCTGTGGGCGCTTTCGACGGGGGCGCTCCGCAGGATCGCCGGGCTCAAGTACTTCAACGTGTACGGCCCCTGGGAAGACCACAAGGGCGACATGCGCTCCCTGGTGCACAAGGCGTATGGGCAGATGATGCGCGAGGGGAGGATCACCCTGTTCAGGTCGTACCGGCCCGAGTACCGCGACGGCGAGCAGGTGCGGGATTTCATCCACGTCTCCGACGCCGTGGCCGCCACGCTGTTCTTCTTCGACCGCCCGGAGGCGTGCGGCCTGTTCAACTGCGGCACGGGGAAGGCGCGGACCTGGATCGACCTTGCGAACGCGGTGTTCTCGGCGGCGGAGGTCGCTCCGCGGATCGAGTTCATCGAGATGCCGGAGGCGATCCGCGACAAGTACCAGTACCACACCTGCGCCGACCTGGCGAAGCTGCGCGCGGCGGGGTACGCGGCGCCGTTCCTCTCCATCGAGGAGGGCGTCCGGCGCTACGTCCGGGAGTATCTCTCGAAGCCGGGGTGAGGCGGAGCCATCGTACGCCGCACCCCTTCCCCTGAAACTTTCCGGCAGCCTTTCCTGTCTAACGGAAGATGCGAAGAACTAAGCCCGGGGAAAAGGCGTTTCCAGGCCTCACCGCGCCGCTCCTTGCTATCCTGGTTGCATTTTTTCTCGTGGTTTCTGGGAATTACGCGTTTTACCGCAGTCTGCTGGCCGTTTACCCCCTGGCATGGAGGAGCGCGCCTTTCCTGGCATCCGTTTCCTTCGTGCTGTTCTGTCTCACGGCCCTTTTTCTCCTGGCTTTCGGCTGGCGGCGCACCCTGAAGCCTTTGCTGATCCTGGTGCTCCTGGTATCGTCGGTAACGAGTTATTTCATGAACACCTACAACGTCGTGATCGACGTCCAGATGCTGAGGAACGTCCTCCAGACCGACCCGGCCGAAACGATGGATCTTTTGAGCCCCCGCATGGCGGGGTATTTCCTGTTCCTCGGGCTGCTTCCCGCGGCATGGGTGACCAGGGCCCGGGTGCGGCTCCGCCCCTGGAATATCGAGGCCCGTTCGAGGCTGAAATACGCCGCGGCCCTGCTCCTGGCACTTCCGGCGGTCGCGATCGCCTTTTCCGGAAATTACTATTCCTTCCTAAGGGAACACAAGCTCGTGCGGTCGTACGCCAACCCGGCGGCATGGATCTTCTCGACCGGCCGGCTCGCCTTCGGTTCGGCGAAGGCGAAGGCGGTGCGTCCGGTCGGCGAGGACGCGGCGATACCGGCGACCGATACCGACAGGGAACTGATCATCCTGGTGGTGGGCGAGGCGGTCCGGGCGGACAAGCTCTCGCTGAACGGGTACGCCAAGGAAACCAACCCGCTGCTCGCCCGGGAGGACGTCGTCAGCTTCACCAGCTTCTATTCCTGCGGGACGACGACGTCGTTTTCCGTTCCCTGCATGTTCTCCGTTTTCGGCAGGAAGGATTACAGCGAAGGAAAGGCCCGGGAAACGGAAAACCTGCTGGATGTCCTCAGGCACGCGGGCGTCAATGTCTTGTGGCGGGACAACAACTCCAACTCGAAAGGGGTAGCGGAGCGGGTCACATATGAGGACTACAAGAGTCCCGGGAAAAATCCGCTATGCGATACGGAATGCCGGGACGAAGGGATGCTCGGAGGGCTTCAGGATTACATCGACCGGACGGAAGCCGGCGACATCTTCATCGTCCTTCACCAGATGGGCAACCACGGCCCCGCTTATTACAAGAGATACCCCGGAAGATTCGAGAGGTTCGCTCCGGTCTGCCGCTCGAACCAGCTGGAGCAGTGCACGGGCGAGGAGATCGAGAACGCCTACGCCAACGCCGTCCTGTACACGGATTATTTCCTGTCGCGGGTCATCGGCCTGTTGAAGGCGAACTCGAAGGATTTCCACACGGCGATGGTGTACGTCAGCGACCACGGCGAATCGCTCGGCGAGAACCGCGTCTACCTGCACGGCCTCCCGTACTTCGTGGCTCCCGACGAGCAGAAGCATGTGGCCGCGGTCATGTGGTTCGGGGACTCCTTCGGGGTCGACCGGAAGGCGTTGAGGGCGATATCGGGGCTCCGGTTCTCCCACGACAACCTGTTCCACACGGTCCTCGGGATGATGGAGATCCGTACGGCCGTGTACAAGAAGGACCTGGATATCCTGAATTTCGATCGTTCCCTGGCCGGCGTCCGGAGGTAGAGCCGGGCGGGAGGCCTTCGGCGCCCCCCGCCCGCCGATTCGAGGGCGAGGATCAGCTCTTCGCCGCCGCGGGGATCTGCATCCCCAGGGTGTTCATGATCTCGACGGCCTTTTTCTTGACGGCCTTCGCCTTCGCGGACGCGTCCGCGAGGGCCCCTTCCTTGAAAGCGGCGCTCGCCTCGTCCCACGTCTTGGTGATTTCCGCCAGGCCGCTCTTGGCCCCGTCGAGCTTCGCCGCGTCCAGCCCCTCCGGCAGCTTCTTGCTCTTGGAGAGGATGTCGACGCGGCTCTTGATGGCGCCGATCATGTTCGGGAGCAGCTTGGCCTGCTCCTCCCAGCCTTTCGTCAGCTCGTCCTTCTTCGCCATCGCCGCCGCCCCGAGCCCCTTGGCCTTGTCGGCGACCGCCGTGGCCGCGGACAACGCGCCGGCGTAGTCCTTCTTCTGGAAGAGCTCCTTGGCCTGCTTCAGCGCATCCTCCGCCGCCGCCACCTGGTCCGGGATCAGCTTCGCGGCTTCCGCCTTCCCCGCGTTCAGGGCTTCCTCCGCGGCTTTCAGGGCCGCTTCGGCGGGGCCCTTGGCCTTGTCTCCGCAGGCGCCGAGAGAAAGCGCGAACAACGCGACCAACGCCAACGACAGGATCTTCTTCACGGGCATGGTCTCCTCCTTGCCGGATATAAGGGTTCGCGTCAGGGGATGCGCAGCTTCTGCCCGATCCGGATCAGGTTCGGGTCCTTCAGCCGGTCCTTGTTCGCCTCGAAGATCGTGGGGTAGAGCGAAGGGTCGCCGTAATACTTGGCGGCGATCTTGGAGAGGGTTTCCCCTTTCTGCACCACGTGCCACTGGGTTGCGTCCGTCGGGTCTCCTTCCGGTGCCTTCTTCTGTTCGTCGGACATCGCCTGTCCCTCCTGGCTGGTGGTTTCGGTCGGCCTCCCGGGATTGCAATGTGGGTATGATTCAACAGCCTATCGTCGCGCGGCCCGGAAAACAACCCGCGTGTTGCCGGGGAATCCGCCCCGGGCGGGTGGTATCCTTAGGGAACAAGGAGGAAGCCCGCCATGGAAACGAAGACGCGCTTCGCACGGACGCACGTATTTCCCGTGATGTGCCTTGCCCTGGCGGCGTCGCTGTTCGCCCGGGAGGCGGCGGGCCAGGGGAGGCCCGCCGGGGAGAGCTACTTCCGGTTCCAGGTCGGCGCCGTGACGTCGGACGGCGACACCGACTGGAGCCTCAACGGCGTCTACGGGCGGTATATCGCGAACAACGTCGCCCTGGAGGGGTCGGTCGGTTATTACTCCGCGGACTATACCTACGGCGACCTGTCGGTCTGGCCCCTGTCCCTCTCGGTAAAGGCCGGGGTCCCCGCCGAGCGGTTCTTCCCTTACGCTGTCGTGGGCGTGGACGTCCATTTCATCGACGCGGACCGCCCCGGGGGAAGCGACAGCGACACCGCGACCGGCTTCCACATCGGCGGCGGCGTGGAGTTCGACCTGTCGCGGAACGTGTACGCCGGGTTCGAGTACCGGTACACCTTCATGGAAACGACCCTGTTCGGCGAAAAGCACGACCTGGACGGGGGCGAGGGTGCGTTCACCATCGGGTTCCGTTTCTGAAAAAAAGGAGGAAGAGGCATGGAGGGATTCATCGAGGGAGGCGAGGAGCTGATCGCGACGTTCGGTTACAAGGCCATCGCGGCGCTCCTGATCTTCGTGATCGGCCGTTGGGTCGCCAAGGCGATCCGGAACCTCACCCGGCGGATGATGGGCCGCAGCGAGATGGACCCGACGCTGGTGTCGTTCGTGGAGAGCCTGGTCTATTTCGCGATCCTGGCGTTCGTCGTCCTGGCGGCGCTGGCCCAGCTCGGGATCCAGACCACGTCGTTCATCGCCGTCATCGGCGCGGCGGGCCTCGCTGTCGGCCTTGCCCTGCAGGGGTCGCTGGCGAACTTCGCCTCCGGCGTCCTCCTGCTCGTCTTCCGCCCCTTCAAGGTGGGCGACTACATCGAGGGCGCCGGCGTCGCGGGCGTCGTGGAGGAGATCCGCATCTTCACCACCACGCTCTCCACGCTGGACAACAAGGCGATCATCATCCCGAACTCGAAGCTGACCGGCGACAACATCACCAATTACACCCGGAAGGACAAGCGCCGTGTGGACCTGGTGTTCGGCGTCGCGCCGGGCAACGACATCGACGCCGCCGGCCTGCGCGGCTACTCCGGCACGTCGATGGCCGCACCCCACGTGGCCGGCCTCGCCGCCGTCTACCAGGCCCGCTACGCCTCCGACCCGCTGTGGACCCTCGAGCGGATGCGGGTGGACGCCGTGCCGGTCCCCGAGGACTACTCGTCCCAGCCGTACATCCACCGGTTCATCCGGATGGGCGACCACGAGGCCGTGCTGCGCTTCGACACCGGCGCCGTGTTCGCCTCCGACTACGACGGCCTGCCGATCCCCGACGGCGACCCCGCGGGGCTCGAGCTGACGGTCGACGTGGCCTGCACCTCCGAGGACTGCGTGTCCGGCACCGTCGGCGCCGTGTACCTCGACCTCAACGTCGAACACTGGGCCACCGGGGAGCTGGCCCTCGAGCTCGAGGCCCCGGACGGCACCGCGGCGCGGCACGAGCTGGTCGACGACGCCGAGCTGGGCCGCTACAACGTCAACTCGATCCTCGGCTCCCAGCACCTCCCCGCCGTGTTCGACGGGCTCAAGGGCGTCCCGCTCGAGGGCACCTGGACCCTGCGCGTGATCGACGACAGCGACGGCGTCGAGGACGGCAGCCTGCACCGCGCCGTGCTGCTGATCGACTCCGCCCGCGTGCGGCTCGACGGCACGATCGACGCCCCCCGCATCGCCCGGCCGGGCGAGCCGTTCACCGCCGCCCTGAACCTCGGGAACACCGGCAACCTCGAGATCACCGCCGCCCCCGTCACCGCGCAGCTCGTGCGGCTCGAGTCGGGCGAGGTCGTCGACTCCGCGCCGCTCGACCTGCCCCTGCCGCTGGTCCCCGCGGCGGCCTGGGCCGGGACCGTCGAGCTGACCGGCGTCGCCGAGGGGCTGTACGAGCTGCGGCTGGTCGCCGCCGGGCTCGATCCCCCGCTGGCCCCGGGCCTGGTCGTCGCGCCGTTCCCGCTGGCCGTGACCGAACGCACCTTCGCCTCGTTCGGCGTCGACCCGCGCGTGCCCGAGCCCGCGCTGACCGCCCAGCTCGTCGATTGGAGCGTCGGCCTGCTCGAATCCCACCACTGGGACTTCGGCGACGGCACGACCTCCACCCAGGCCAACCCGACGCACGTCTGGGCGGCCGAGGGCGAGTACGAGGTGCGGCTGACCGTGACCGGCCCCGACGGCACGTCGACCGCCGCGCGCACCGTCCTCGTCCGCGAGATTCTCGACACCCAGACGGTCGTCGAGGGCGGCGGGTGCGACTGCGCCGTGCCCGGACCTTCCGGTCGCGGCTGGGCGGCCGGCCTGCTGCTGGCGCTGGCCGGCGTGCTGGTCGCCCGGCGGCGACGTCGCTCCGGCCGCTGGCCGTGCGCCCTGGCGCTGGCCGGCCTCGGACTCGCCGTCGCCGGCTGCGACGAGGTCACCCCGTACGACCCCGACGGCGGCATCGACTACGGCGGGCTCTACCCGTCCGGCCCGTGGATCTCGCTGCTCGGTCCGTCCGACCCCTCCGAGGGCGACGTCACGCTGCACCTGCGCCTGGGCCACGAACGGTCGCGGCGCTGCGACCTGACCGTCGAGTACCGCGTGGGAGAGGAGGCCTGGCGGCCCGCGACGCTCGACGCGACCTCCGGCACGGAGCAGCTGGCGTCGTCGCCCGAGGCGGGGACCGAGCACGCCCTGCTGTGGCGCAGCACCGTCGACCTGCCCGGCGACACCGCCGGCGTCCGCCTGCGCGTCTCCGCCACCGACCGCGAGCTGGACGCCGTTCCGGTGGTCACCGAGCCGTTCCTGCTGCTCAACTTCTTCGTCACCCATCCGCAGTCGGTGCTGATCACCGAGGTCTCCACCGCCGAGCGCAACGTGCCGGGCACGCTGCGCGACGACTACGTCGAGCTGCACAACACCACCGACGAGGAGCTGGACCTGACCGGCTGGGTGCTGCGCGTCTCCAGCTCCAGCGGCGCCCGCGACGAGTTCCCGCTCGACGGCCTGCTGCTCCCCGCCGGCGTCCGGACCGCGCTCGTCGAGGACGGAGCGGAGTATCGCGGCGGGTGGCCGCTGCCCCGCGAGCTGCCGTGGACCAACGAGGGCTACGGCGCCGCGGCGCTCGTCGCCACTCACGAGCGCGGCGTCGACTTCGTCCGCTGGGGCGGTTCGGCCGAACGTCCGCCCGCCGACCTCGCCTGGTCCGACGACCGGCCGTTGCCGGTGCCCCAGACGCTCAACGTGCTCAACCGGGTCGACGAGTCGACCGACGGCGACCTGGCCGGCGACTTCTGCGTCGCCCGCCCGTCGCCCGACGAGCCGTCGTCCGGCTGCCTGCCGCGCCTGCCGCTCGGCGCCGTGCTGGTCACCGAGCTGGATTCGCAGGGCACCAACGACCAGGTCGAGGTGCTCAATCGCTCCGGAGGCCCCATCGATCTCGCCGGCTGGGTCCTGATCTGGGACGGCGACGACCTCGGCGCCGGCGAGGTCCCGTTGGCCTCCTACGAGCTGGCCGACGGCGCGCGGCTCGGCCTGCAGGACAACGGCGTCGCGGGCCGCGTCGTCCGCGGCATCATGCAGCTCGGCTCCAACCTCAACATCGACGGCCTGATCCCGATCGCCGTCGGCTTCAAGGACCCCTACGGCGAGGTGCTCGACTTCCTCGCCGCCGGCGGCTCCACCGTCCGCTGGCTCGCCTGGGCCGAGGGACCGCCCACGCCGATGCCCGGACCGCTCACCTCGCTGTCCCGTCGCCCCGGCGACCCCGACACCGACAGCTCCGCCGACTTCTGCCTGACGACGCCGAACGTCGGCAGCGCGCCCGTCGAGTGTCTCGAGCCGCTCGGCATCCGCCTGGTCATCACCGAGGTGATGACCGGGCGGCCCGACTGGGTCGAGATCTACAACCCCGGCCCCGACCCGGTGGACCTGTCGCAGGTCTACCTGTCCTACACCGCCCCCTACTACGGCGGTGTGGTCGGCGACTATCGCCTCGCCGGAACCCTCGCGCCCGGCGCCCGGCAGGTGGCCACCGAGCGGGACCTGTCGAGCATCACCGGCGAGCTGATCCTCCCCGAGAACGTCTCGCTCGGCTCCGACGGCGACGGCACGGTGGCGCTGCGCGACCTCCACGGCTTCGGCATCGACTTCGTGATGTGGGGCGAGCCGGCCGGCACCCCGCTGTGGCCCGACGTCTGGCTCGGCCTCGGCGCCGACAAGTACCCGACCGACGACGACAACAAGTCGATCCAGCGCCGGCCGCCCGCCGAGACCGACACCGACCGCCGCGACGACTGGTGCTGGGCCGCCCCGAGCCCGCTGGCCCCCAACGGCCCCTGCGAAGAGTCGGACTAGGCAAGAAATCGGCGTGCCGCCGCGCCCGCCGGCGGTCCCTTTTGCCGCCGGAAAGTTGCCCCATCCGGAACCGCCCCTCTAGAATGTCCCCCGGATGATGAGTCCCCTGGGCGACTTCAGCATGAGCGGTATTCAGATCATCCTGGGCGAGCGTTGGGCGACGGACCGGGCCGTCGTGGAGCGGCTGCGGTCCCACGATCGGGACCACGGCGCGTTCGATTTCGCCAATGTTCTCGACGTGGTGGACATCTTCGTCGACGGCGCCAACATCGGCGCCGCCGCCAGCGCCGACGCCATCGCCTGCCTGACCCGCGACCTGCTCGCCGCCCTGGCCCGCCTCCAGTCGGGCGAAGAGCAGAAGGTGGCGGTGCCGTTCTACGAGTCGTCCTTCGAGCTGGTGATCCAGCGCGTGGCCCGGCCGACCCCGGCCCTCCCCGCGCCCGGCCGCCGGCCCCGCGCCCGCAAGACCGCCGTCGAGGAGCCGAAGGTCCTGGTGACCTTCTTCCGCGGCGGACCTTCTCCTGAGATCCTGCTGCGCAACCACGAGGTCAAGCTGCGCGAGCTGGCGCGGGCCGTGGCCACCGCCGGCAAGCGGCTGGCGAACCAGATCGTCAAGCTCAACCGCGCGATGGCCGAGGACGCCTTCGTCCGCGACCTGCGGCAGCTCGCCGAACGGGTCCAGCAGGCCGGCACCGCCCCGAGCCCGATCGGCGAGCCCGAGCGGGCGACGCTGGAGGGGCGCGGCTGGGACCGCATCCCGGCCCGCCACGTCCCCACGTTCGTCTTCCGCGGCGACGCCACCTGGAGCGACCTGCTCGGCCCCGCGCTGCCCGACCGCGCCGACCTCGCCGCGCTGCTGTTCCGCGGCGACCTCGCCGTGTGGGACGGGCCGCGCCGCCGCGCCGTCGGCCGCGGGCACCTGTTCCTGGTGGCCGAGCGGCTGCTCGCCGTGGCCCGCCATCTGCTCGAGGCCCGCGACAACGGCCGCGCCCCCGCCTCGCTGCGCCTGCAGTGCAACGGCCTGCTGGTCGGCGTGCGCCCGGGGGAGGTCGACGACGAGGTGGTGCTCTCCTTCGCCGACCGCGTCGACGACCAGGAGCCGGTCACCGTCCTGTTCCGCGATCCCGAGGCGCTGGTCGGCGGCGTGCTGACCCTCGGCGGCGACCTGCGTCGCGCGATCCTCGAGACCGCCCCGGCCCAGCGCCGCAACCTGCGGCTCCAGGCCTTCACCGCCGAGCTGCGCCGGCTCGCCGCCTGGCGCTCCGACCTGATGAGCAAGGCGGTGGTCAACCGCGACCCCGCGGCCTACCGCGTCGAGCCGTTCGGCGAGGCCGAGCCCCAGGACCTCCCGGTGCTGCCGGCGCTGCTGCTCCACGGCGAGCCGCGTCGCATGCGCTACGTCGAACGCTGGCACCTCGAGGCGGCAGGGCTGGAGCTGGGCTCGACCTACCTCTGCGGCGATCGGCTGCTCGTCCCCACCACCGACGCGCTGCTGGCCGTCGATCGCGACTCGGGCGAGATGCTCTGGCGGCTGGCGGAGCCGAGCCCCGCCGGGCCGCCCGCCGCCGTCACCTCGGTGATGGTCGGCAACCGCGGCGTGGCCCGCGTCTCCCCCGGCGGCCGCGTCGGGCTGCTCGAGCTGGACAGCGGGGCCGAGGTCTGGTCGACCCGCGTGCGGCCCACCGTGGGACGCCCCACCGGCACCACGCTCGGCAGCGCCCGCGCCCCGCGGCTGATCGTCGTGGCCGAGGGCGCCGCCGCCGAACGCGGCCTGGTGGCGCTCGACGCGCTCACCGGCGAGGCGCGCTGGCGCTTCGCCGCGCGGCGGGCCACCGAGGACGCGACCTTCGAGTTCCAGCGCGCGGGCCGGATCCTCGTGGTCGTCTGCGGCGACTCCGCGATCTACGGCCTCGACGCCGACACCGGCGCCACCGTCTGGCGCTTCGCCGACCGCGTGCGCTTCGTGCTGCGCCCGCGGCTCGCGCGCGACATGGTCGTCGCCGTCGCCGGCCATCCGGGCCGCCCCGGCGCCACGATGTACGCCCTCGACGCCTACTCCGGCCGGCCGATCTGGAAGCGCGCGATCCCCGGCGCGCCGCTGGCCGCCCCGACGGTCAGTCAGACCGTGGCGGTGGTGGCCACGGCCGACCCCGGCGGCGTGGGACGCCCCGGCCTCACCGCCGTCGAGACGCTGACCGGCACCCCGCTGTGGCGCCGCAGCCTGCCCGGGCTCGAGCGCGGCTTCTCGGCGCTGCCGATCGACGAACGGGTGGTGGTCAACGTCGCCGGCGGCTACGCCGCGGCGCTCGAGGCCCCCTCCGGCGATGTCGCCTGGGAACACCGTTCCGGCGGCGACGCCTCCGACGTGCCCCAGCGCCTCGAGC
This sequence comes from bacterium UBA2219, assembly GCA_002327765.1. GTDB lineage: Bacteria > Desulfobacterota > Deferrimicrobia > Deferrimicrobiales > Deferrimicrobiaceae > UBA2219. The sequence goes on from DCUH01000031.1 coordinate 32,318, forward strand.
CGATCCTGCGCGGCACGACGCTGTTCGTGCCGATGGACACGGTCCAGGTGCTGCGCGCCGACGACGGCGAGGTGGTCCACCGACTCGACGACGGCCTGGTCCCCGACTGGGTCCGCGTCGACGAGCGGGCCCACCTGTACGTCGGCGAGCAGTCCGGCCACCTGGCCGCCTACGGCGTCGCCGCCCGCCTCGCCGTCGTCAAGTAGGCCTACCCGCCCAGTTCCCGGCAGAACCGCGCGGTCGCAACGCACCGATCCTGCCGGGAACTCGCCGGACGAGATGCAGCACGGCTACGGCTTCGCCACCGACACCTTCATCCGGTCCGGGACCATCCCGGCTGGGACGTCCCAACCTGCGCCCTCGCAATCAGTAGCAGCCCGGCAGCACGTACGGGTCCGGCGTCCCGTCGATGCACGCGGTGATGTGGGCGGCCGGGGCCGTCGCCGTCGCCTCCCGCGTCCGCCAGCGGACGCAGTTGTGGGTTCCAGGATTGGGAATCTCCCACCACTGGTTGGGCCAGCAGCCCCCCTCCCCGGGCATGCACGGGTATCCTGGCGTGCACTCGAAACAGGTGCTTGCTGCGGTCTCCCGGAACGACTCGCAGAACTGTTCTCCCGTGGGCGGATACTCCATGCAACGGGAATGCGGCGGATCTGCTCCGACCGGGACGTGTTCCGTGCCGGACCAACGGGCGCAATCGGCATCGGTCTCGCATCTTCCCAACCCGACGAACTGCCAAAGGCCGGAGATGCAGCTCTCGGGAATCCCAGTCCGATAACCGATGTCGCGGTCATCCCTCGCGTCGCCGCACGATTCCAGGAGAGTCCGAGAGCCGTTGCAGGGATCTGATGGGGAGTCCGTCTCGGTACAGGCTGGCGCGCATGTCCCGAGGACGATCGCCGCTGTCCACAGCACCGGCCGTACGGTGCACCGTGTTCGATCCGTTCGTTCCTTCGTGGTTCGATTGGGGGCCATCGCGCCGCTCGCCTTCTAGAACCCGCACGCGGCGTAGGTGCCGCGGCAGTTGCAGCTCCCGCTCCCGTATCCCGAGCCCTCGTTGCAGAAGTCGCGCAGGGCCGCATCAATTCCATGGCCCTCGAAGGCCATGTGGAAGAAGGCGCCCTGGTGCTGCTGGGAGGGCGGGTATAGAAGTCGATCGGCCGCCATCATGTCGGCGTACAGGTCCCACCAGATGTCGTCGTAGCGGCCGGATCGCAGCGCACGCATCAGGATCCTCTCGGGGATGCGCCCGCCGAAATGCCGGTACGCCCGGACGCGGAAGAAGGGGCCGCTGAGACAGCCGGAAGCCGCCGCGCCGCCGCGCGCAGCACGAGCGTCGTCGGCTCGCCGAGCGCACCCTCGGGGACGACCAGCGTCAAGGGACCGTACGTCAACTCGCCCCCCAACCGATCAACGGTGGTGGCGGCTAGATCTCGCCCCCCCCCCCTNNGTCGATTCCGTCACCTCGGACCCGGGACAACCGGACAGACACGCCACCGCTGCCGCGAACGCCACCATCGACTTCTCTGGCATGGCTCCCCTCCGTTCGTCGGTACGACGAGGCAACGTTCGCCTTCGCGCTCCGTAGATCAGTATGACGCCCCGAACCCGGGCACGCAATCGCCCCTGCCTCGCGCTCGACGCCCCGCGATTGACACCCTGTCCGATCGACTCCCCGAATCCCGACCGAATCCCTAGAGGTGGCCCAAGGCCGTAGCCTGCGGCGCGGGGCGCCAAGTTGGGCGCCGGGGGCCCTGTTGGGGACGTCAAGGAGGTGAGCGGGTCCTGTGCGGCGTACCGCAGCGTTGGGAGTTCTCGGTTCGGCGACGCCCTGGGGTGGTGGGCGCGGGTTGCCGACGCCGAGATCAGCTTGCGGCGGCCGTCTCCTCCGCCTCGAGTTCTTCGGTCTCCGGCTCGTCGGCGACGAGCGCCTGCCACACCAGATCGCGGACGCGGCGCCACGGCAGCCGTCGGTTCTCCGCCGCTCGCAGGTGCGCATCCCGCAAGAGGGCCAGCAGGTTCGCCGCCAGGATGCGCAGGAGCGCAATGACCGGCACGCCGTCACCGACCTGGGTATACGGCAGGTCGTCTTCCTCCAACTCGACGTCCATCATCCGGTTGTGTTCTTCTGTTGTCATGACGTAATCCTTGCCCAGAAACGGGACTTGAAAGGTGGACTAATTCGCCTCCTCCGGACCTCCAGAATCCCGCAGGCGACCAGCGCGGCGTGGTGGCGCTCGACGGGCTGACCGGCACCCCGCTGTGGCGCNNGGGCTCGAGCGCGGCTTCTCGGCGCTGCCGATCGACGAACGGGTGGTGGTCTGCGTCGCCGCCCGGTTGGCCGTCGTGAAGTGGGCCCGACGACGCCGCGCACGGTATCGCCTACGAGGTGCCCTTCACGACCGCGCACAAGAAGGAACCGTACAGCGTGTCCTCGGTGAGCAGGTTGAAGTTGTAGGCGCCCCCGCAGTACGCGGTCGCAGCGCCGAGCAGCGGCCCGACCGTCTGTCCGGTGTAGCAGTACGCCGTCTCCGGGCCGGGCAGGCCACGGCCGAGGAAGATCCGACCCGACGCCGTGGCGCCCACCACGTACGTCTGCGACCCGTCCCGGCGGGCGTCCAGGAACAGGATGGATTCGTCGGCGATCGGGCACGTCCTTCCGTCGTGCTCCGCCTCGAGCCCGCCCGACCCGCCCAGCAGGTAGTCGTAGCCGTCACAGGCCACCGCGAACAGATCGGGCGCGCCCGCTTCGCCTCCGGCGAGAACCCAGTCGGGCTCGGCCGAGGTCGCCCGGCACCCGTGGTCGCCGACGGCGATCGTCCGCGACCCGCACGTACGCATCGCCCGGAACGGCCCGCACGCGGTTTCGCCGGACACCGGCGACGTCCAGTCCTCGCCGTCGAAGCAGTGCACCCCGACCCCGTAGACGCACGCCGCCGGTCCGGTCGACCACCACAGCCCGTTCATGGCGCCGGGCACGGGCACCTCGCCGCCCGCCAGCTCGACCAACGCTGCCGGTGCCGGCTCCAGGTCCGCCCCGTACAGAAAACACCGGTCGTCGTCGCACGCGAGGACCACCAACTCGGGCAGCTCCGGCTCGACGGGCAACGGCGGGCGCGCCACCGCGCCCACTCCGCGCAGTGCCGAACCGGCCGGCAGCGTCAGCGTCGCCCGTACGGTCGGCGCGCCGTCGGTGGCGTCGCGGGATACGAGCACGAGCAGCGTGCGGCCGTCCGTCTCGAGGCGCTCGGCCAGCACCACCCCGACCTGCGTCAGCGCGAGAAAGCGCACGTCCGGCCCCACGTCCGATGCCCGCAGGAACACGGGAAGCTCGTACGGCGGATAGGGGAAGAACGCCCCCTCCCCGGCGACCGGAACACAGGCTTCGGCGATCGGCTCGGGACAGGTGCGCGGCGTCTCCGCCTCCGCGTCGGCCACATCGTCCGGCGGCACGTCGGCCGCATCGTCCGGCAGCACGTCGGCCGCATTGTCCGGCAGCGCGTCGTCGCCGTCCGCCGCATCGTCGCCGGCGGACGTGCCGCCGCCGCAACCCGCCAGCCAGATCGCCAGGGCCCACGCCGCGGCACTCGCGATCGTCGATCGATTCGACCTCATGACCCCACCTCCTGTACTCGGTCGGCACCCGACGGGCGGCTCGGATCGTTCCCGCGGTCGATGCGACGAAGCGGCAAGGACGTTGCCTCCCCGACGCCGGCCCGGATCGTCATCAGTGCTTCATCCGCATCAGATGTCTCCCGCATCCTGCCACCGCCTCCCCACGGTCGCGGCGGGCTACGGCAGCGTCCGCACGAGGCGCAGGCCGACCACCTCGCCGTAGGCCCAGGACGGGGTCTCGAAGTTGGCCGCCGAGCGACAACCGTATCGCGTGCACGAGAAGAAGCCGCCCCTCGCTTGCCGCCGAGTTCCACCCGTATCCGGCCCGGTCGGGTCGCTGATCGGCTCGCCGCCGTACCCCAGTCCGCTGTACTCGTCATTGATCCATTCGCCGATGTTGCCGAGCATGTCGTACAGTCCCCAGGCGTTCGGTTCCCGGTTGCCGACCCGGTGCGGCCGCTCCTCCGAGTTCCAGAAGAACCAGGCGATCGGCTCGAGGCACGGGTCGCCGCCGACACGATCCAGCGGATCGGTCCGCATCAGGATCGGGCCGGAGTAGTAGGTGGTGGTCGTGCCGGCCCGCGTGGCGTATTCGTGCTCGGCGAAGGTCGGCAGCCGATACCCGGGGCAGTCGTAGATCGTGTCCGCCGCGACGCCGAAACCGTCGCAGATCATCCCGCTCCCGACCTCCCCTTCGCAGTCGGACAGGACGTGGCAGGCCGGGAGCGGCGGGTCGTGCAGCTCCGACATCCGGTTGGCGAACGCGGCCGCCTCGAACCAGCTCAGGTTCTCCACCGGGCAGTCGTCCTCCGGGCAGGCGCCGGAACCACCGGGACCCAGTTTGCTCGGGTCGGGGAACCCCGAGCGCGCCCAGTCGGCGTGGGTCACCTCGTACTGCATGATCTCGAACGAGTGGGTCAGCGTCACCTGGGTGGGGGTCTCGGAGTAGCGGCCGCGAGCCGGCTCCGTGTACGGCGAGCCCAGGTCGAAGCACCCGGCAGGGATGCGGCACCAGCCGGCGTCGCAGTCGGGGACGACCGTCGGATGGACGCATCCCTCCCGGTTCACGAAGGTGGTCGGCCCCGGACAGACGTCGAAGATGAACGGGTTCGCATCCTCGGCATCCTCCGCCACGTCACCAACGTCGGCATCGTGACCACCGTCATCCGGCGTGCCGCCGTCCGCCTCGCCGGCGTCGGGGGCGTCACCGCTGTCCGGCTGGGCGCCGCCACCGCAGGCCCCGTCGCACCCCGCCAGGCAGAACAGCCAGACCGCCGTCACCCCGATGCCGACCCGGATGCTCATCAGTTGTCCACCCCGGTGTTGGCGCCGGTCTGCACGAAGTAGGTGTACTTCGCCGAGCCGAGCCCCCACTCGCCCATCGCGGCCCCGACCATCTGGCCCCACCCGATCGTGTCGGCGCTGGAGCACCAGCCGCCGCAGGCCCCGCGGATGACGTCGTAGATCTCGGCCATCGTCACCTCCTCCCCAGGGACCGGTGCGACATCCGACACGGGTGCCCGCCCGCCCTGGAACCGTGGAGCCACGCTGCCATCGCCGCGGTAGACTGCGAGTTCCATTTCAGCACCGACGGGTCTACTCACTTTCTCGTCTCCCGTCCCCATTCACCAACTCCGCCAGGAGCCTTGCGCAGGTCGTCGGAAACCCACCCGCCACCTCGACCCCTTCCGGAGGCGTTTCGGTCGCGAAACGCGCGCCTTCGGACGGCAGCACTGCCCCGCGACGGGCAGTCTCCGGCATCGCGCCGGGCAGGGCGTCCTCGAGGATCGTCTGCTTCAGCGCGTCCAGGACGAGTTCGAGCGCCTGCACGGGTGCCTGCGGCACCGCCAGCCATCCACGGAGCGCGCCGTGCAACAGGCCGCGGTTGCGCATTCGGCGCCGTACCCATGGCACGGAGCGGACGGTCAAGCCGACCCGAGCGACGGCGCCGAGTCGTCGGCAGGTGGCGACCGAAAACCCGAACCATCCGGAATCATGTTGTCTTTTGCCCCCCCCCGGCCTGCCTGGTCAGCGCCAGGGCGAACTCCTCGCAGAACGCGTCCGCGATCGCCGCCAACACCCCCGCCTTGCTCCCGAACTGCGCGTAGAGCGTCCGCCGTGCGAGGCCCGCCGCACGAGCCACGTCGGCGATCGTCACGCCGTCGTAGCCGTGACGCTCGAACAGGACCGCGGCAACGCCGAGGGCTCGGGACCGACCGTTCGCCATCCGCAGCCATTGTGAGGCCGCTCACGAAGCCTTGTCAATCGGCATCTTGGGCATCTTGGGCATCCTGGGAAGTGGCATCCTGGGAAGTGGCCAGGGCTATCGCATCTAAGGAGTCGCTCGCAGATAACGTTTCTGAGGCGCATGCCAGTTTTTGGCCTTCGTTCGCGGGGTCTGCTTTGTAGCGGGGCATGCGGCGAGGTGAAGGCGTAGCGCGGGTCCGGCGGAAGTACGAGATGCTGAATCCAGACCTCCTGACCTACAGGGGT
>DCUH01000107.1:0-145 GCA_002327765.1 bacterium UBA2219
CGAGGTCCGGACCCTGGTGAACGTCACGCTGGTGCTCGCGGCCATCGACGTGGCGGTCCTGGTCCTTTTCGGCGGGTTCCTTTTGAACCGGATCGTGATTGCGCCGATCCGCCGGCTCGCGTCGACCTCGGAGCGGATCGCGTCG
>DCUH01000107.1:273-3681 GCA_002327765.1 bacterium UBA2219
TCGGCCGCCTGGCCGCCGGCGTGGCGCACGAGGTGGGCAGCCCCCTGATGGCGATCCGCGCCTACGGGGAGCATCTCCTGCGGCACAGGCCGGGGGAGAAGGAGTCGGAGGAGTGTCTCGGCAAGATCGTCGGGGAGACCCGCAAGATCGAGCGGATCGTGCAGGGGCTGCTTTCCGTCGCTTCGCCCGGCGGGGGCCGGGAGGGCGCCACGGACGTCAACGTCGTCGTGCGCGGCACGATCGAGATGGTCTCTTTCCGGAACCTCTTCCGGGAGGTGGAGGTCGTCCTGGATTGCGGCGAGGTCCCCCGGGCGGCGATCCTCGAGGACCGGTTCCGCCAGGTCCTGCTGAACATCGTGCTCAACGCGGTGGACGCCATGGGGGGCAGGGGCCGGCTGACGGTGCGGACGTGGACGATGGAGGACTGGAACCCGGCGGCCGCCAGGGCCCTGCTCCGGCGGGCGACCGATCCCCCGGGGATGGACGCTGCCCCCCTCCGCAGCGGCGCCGGGCAGTCCGGGCGCGGCATCGCGGTCTCCATCGCCGACACGGGCGGCGGGATCGCGGCGGGGGACCTTCCCCTGGTCTTCGACCCGTTCTTCACCACGAAGGAGCCCGGGAAGGGGACGGGGCTGGGGCTTTCGGTTTCGAGGACGATCGTCGACGGCGCCGGGGGGGAGATCCGGGTCGAGAGCGAGCCGGGGAAGGGGACGACCTTTACCGTCGTCCTGCCGCCGGCGCGGAAGGAGGGGGAACAGGGTAATGGCTGACCGCATCCTGGTGGTCGACGACGAGGAATCCCTGAGGGACGCCGTCGGGAGGATCCTCGCCGCGGAAGGGTACGAGGTACGGGAAGCGGGGGACGGCCGCGCGGCGCTGCGGCTCCTCGAGGCGGAGCGGTTCGACTTCATCCTCTGCGACCTGCGGATGCCCGTCATGGGCGGGCTCGACCTGCTCAAGGAGATCACGGCGAAGGGGATCTCCGGGACGGTGATCATGATGTCCGCCTTCGGCACGGTGGACACCGCCGTCGAGGCGATGAAGCTGGGAGCGTACGACTACGTCTCCAAGCCCTTCATGAGCGACGAGATCCTCCTCACCCTGCGGAAGGCGTCCGAGCGGGAGCGGCTGCGGACGGAGAACGAGTTCCTGCGCAAGGAGATCGAGAAGGCCGCGCGGCCGGAAGAGCTGCTCTATGCGGACCCCGCGATGGAGGAGGTCCTCCGTACGGCGGAGAAGGTCAAGGACTACGACGCGACGGTCCTCGTGACCGGGGAAAGCGGGACGGGGAAGGAGCTCGTGGCGCGGCACCTCCATTTCGGGGGTCGGCGGCGCGGGAAGCCGTTCGTCGCCATCAACTGCGGGGCGATCCCCGAGACGCTTTTGGAAAGCGAGCTGTTCGGATACCGCAAGGGCGCCTTCACCGAGGCGAAGAAGGACCGGGCGGGGCTGATCGAGGAGGCGAACCACGGGACGCTGTTCCTGGACGAGATCGGCGAGCTTCCGCTTTCCCTGCAGATCAAGCTGCTCCGTTTTCTGCAGGACGGGGAGATCCGGAGGGTGGGCGACACGGAGACCCGGCGGGTCGACGTGCGCCTGGTGGCCGCCACGGCGCGCGATCTCGAGGCGGAGGTGTCCGCCGGGAGGTTCCGGGAGGACCTGTTCTACCGCCTGAACGTGATTCGGCTCCACGTGCCCCCCCTGCGGGAACGTCCCGCGGACATCCCTTTCCTGTCCCGCCATTTCCTGGCGCACTACTGCGCCAAGCACGGGAAGGCCGGGATGGCCCTTTCGGAGGAGGCGCTGGCGGCCCTGGGGAGCCACGACTGGAGGGGGAACGTCCGGGAGCTGAAGAACCTGATGGAACGGTGCTCCCTTCTCGGCGGCGACCGGGAGGTGTCGAAGGAAGGCCTCATGGCAGTATGGAAGACCAGCGGCGCGGCGGGGCGTGCGCAGGAGGCGGCCCCTTCCCACGGGATCCGGATCTGCGTCTCGCCGGAGCGGCCGGACCTGAAAAGCGCGGTGCGGGACCTGGAACGGCAGTTGATCCGGATGGCGCTGGAGCGCAGCGGGGGAAGCCGGCCCAAAGCGGCGGAGCTGCTGGGGATCAGTCACCCCGCCCTGCTGTACAAGGCGAAAGAATACGGAATTCCGGGACCATAATTTAGCATAATTATATGTCAATAGAATATAGTTGAAAATATCTTGACAGTTATTATAGGAGGGTTATTATTTTCCTTGAAAACCGATGGATAGATGCCAAGAATATGAATGCCCGAAGGGGTGACGACCTTGGGAACCTCGGAAAAAGAAAAACCTAAAGTTGAGGCGAACAACGTCCGAAAAATCAGAGAAGGGTTATTGATGAGCAAGGCGGAGCTGGCACGTCGGGCCAAGCTTTCCGTCTTGACGATCGACCGGGTGGAAAAAGGGCTGACGTGCCGTATGGATACCAAGCGGAAGATCATCCTTTCGCTGGGCCTGAAGCTGTCCGACAGGGACAAGGTGTTCAAGCCTTAAGGCGGAAGGGTGCGGGAGGGACGATGGGTCTGTTCGGCAGCAAGGAAGTGGTCGGTCTGGACATCGGATCGAGCTCGATCAAGATGGCCCACGTGAAGGGCGTCGGCGTCGAGAACCGGCTGCGGAAGTTCGGCGTCTTTCCGCTTTCCGCGGACTCCATCGTCGACGGGGCCATTATGGACCATGCCGCCGTCGTCGAGGGGATCCAGACCGCGATGCGGGAGCTCAAGGTCCACGAGAAGGAGGTCGCCATCTCCCTTTCGGGCCATTCGGTCATCATCAAGAAGGTGCAGCTCGCCACCACCACGGCCGAGGAGCTCGAGGAATCGATCCAGTGGGAGGTGGAGCAGTACATCCCGTTCGACATCAAGGACGTCAAGATCGACTTCCAGGTGATCGGCCCGCTGAAGGACGACCCGACGAAGATGGACGTCCTCCTTGTCGCCGCGAAGACCGACCTGATCAACGACTACATCTCGGTCGTCAAGGAGGCGGGGCTGGTTCCCCGCATCGTCGACATCGACTCGCTCGCGGCCGGCAACGCTTTCGAGCTGACCCACCCGGTCTCCGACGAGCAGGTGCCCATGGTGGTGAACGTCGGCGCGTCGTTCATGAACATCAACGTCCTCCACGCGGGGGTCCCATTGTTCACGCGGGACGTGCCCATGGGCGGGGGGATGTACACTTCCGAGATCCAGAAGCAGATGGCGGTGAGCTACGAGACGGCCGAGGAGTACAAGATCGGCAAGAAGGACCCGGGGGAACGCTCCGCGAAGCTCGAAGAGATCATGAAGGTCGTCTCCAACCTGCTTGCGACGGAAGCGCAGAGGTCCTACAACTTCTTCTCCGCGACGTACCCCGACCGCCTGGTGACCAAGGTCTACCTGA
>DCUH01000060.1:0-14468 GCA_002327765.1 bacterium UBA2219
CCCCACATCACCGACGAGATCAAGCGGGTCATCTACGCCGCGGCCAAGGGGTACGACCTGGCGATCGTCGAGGTGGGGGGAACGGTCGGCGACATCGAGGGGCTCCCGTTCCTCGAGGCGATACGGCAGGTGAAGGGCGACCGGGGGAAGGAGAACGTCCTCTACATCCATCTGACGCTGGTCCCGTACATCAAGACGGCCGGGGAGCTCAAGACCAAGCCCACCCAGCACAGCGTGAAGGAGCTGCGCTCCATCGGCATCCAGCCCGACATCCTCCTGTGCCGGACCGACCGGGCCATCCCCAAGGACATGAAGGCGAAGATCGCCCTGTTCTGCAACGTCACCGAGGACGCGGTGATCACGGCGAACGACGTCGACTGCATCTACGAGGTGCCGCTGATCTACCACCAGGAAGGGCTCGACGACAAGATCATGGAGCTGCTCAACATCTGGGCAGGCGAGCCGCGCCTCGACGACTGGACGCGCGTGGTCGACCGGTGGCGCAACCCCGTGGGGGAGGTCACCATCGCCATCGTCGGCAAGTACGTCAACCTCAAGGAGTCGTACAAGAGCCTGAACGAGGCGCTCACCCACGGAGGGATCGCCCACCAGGTGCGGGTCCACCACCGGTACGTGGACAGCGAGGAGGTGGAGCGCCAGGGGCCCGAGGCGCTGCTGAAAGGGGCCGACGGCATCCTGGTCCCCGGCGGGTTCGGGTCCCGGGGAGTGGAGGGGAAGATCGCCGCCGTACGATATGCCCGGGAGAACGAGATCCCCTTCTTCGGGATCTGCCTCGGGATGCAGATGGCGGTCGTGGAATTCGCCCGGAACGTCTGCGGTCTTTCGACCGCGACCAGCCGGGAGCTCGACAGCGAGAGCCAGTGCCCCGTCATCGACCTCATGCCGGAGCAGCGCGACATCGAGGACAAGGGGGCGACGATGCGGCTGGGCGCCTACCCGTGCCGGCTCAAGGAGAAGTCGCTGGCGTGGAAGGCATACGGAGCGGCGGAGATCTCGGAGCGGCACCGGCACCGGTACGAGTTCAACAACGACTACCGGGACCTGTTCGTCACGAAGGGGATGGCGATCACCGGCGTGTCTCCCGACGACCGGCTCGTGGAGATCGTCGAGGTGGCCGGCCACCCGTGGTTCCTCGGGTGCCAGTTCCACCCCGAGTTCCAGTCCCGCCCGATGGTCCCCCACCCGCTGTTCCGCGACTTCATCGGGGCGGCCAACGCCCGCGCCTCCCGGAAGGGGGATTCGTAGCCGTGGCGGGGGCGGACGCGATCCGCAGGGTTTCCGTCGGCGGGCGGTTCGATGTCGGCGTCGGGTGCCCCCTCTTCTTCATCGCGGGCCCCTGCGTCCTCGAGTCCGAGGCGCTGGCCCTCTCGGTGGCGGCCTTCCTCGAGGAGCTTTCCGCGAAGCTTCGCGTCAACGTGGTCTTCAAGGGGTCCTTCGACAAGGCGAACCGCTCCTCCGCCTCGTCTTACCGGGGACCCGGGACGGCGGAAGGGCTCCGCATCCTGGCGAAGATCAAGGAGCGCCACCGCCTTCCCGTCACGACCGACATCCACGACACGCGGCAGGCGGCCGCGGCCGCCCGGGTGGTCGACGTGCTCCAGATCCCTGCGTTCCTATGCCGCCAGACCGACCTCCTGCTGGCCGCCGCGGAGACCGGGCTTCCCGTGAACATCAAGAAGGGGCAGTTCATGGCCCCCTGGGACATGGGCAACGCCGTGGAGAAGGTGCGCGCGACCGGCAACGCGGCCGTCCTCGTGACGGAGCGGGGGACCACCTTCGGGTACAACAACCTGGTTGTGGACTTCCGGGGCCTCGCGCACATCCGGGAGTCGATCTGCCCCGTCGTCTTCGACGCCACGCACAGCGTCCAGCTCCCGGGGGGGGCGGGCACCGCCTCTTCCGGCGAGCGGAAGTACGTGGCGCCGCTCGCCCGGGCCGCCGTGGCGGCGGGAGTGGACGGCGTGTTCCTGGAAATCCATCCCGACCCGGCCCGGGCGCTCTCGGACGGCCCGAACAGCCTTCCGCTCGCGGAGGTCGAGCCGCTCCTGCGGTCCCTCCTGGCGCTGCGCGCCGCCGCCGGAGAGGAGGCATCCCGTGGAGAATGACCGGATCGCCCGCGCCGGCCGCGTCCTCGCCGTGGAGGCGTCCGCGATCGAGGGGCTGCGGAAGAAGGTGGGCGAGGGGTTCGGGAAGGCGGTGGACCTGCTCAAGTCGGCCCGGGGGAAGGTCGTCGTCACCGGGATGGGGAAGTCGGGGCTGATCGGCCGGAAAATCGCGGCGACGATGGCCTCCACGGGGACCCCCGCCTTCTTCCTCCACGCCGGAGACGGGATCCACGGCGACCTCGGCATGGTGCGGCGGGGCGACGTGGTGGTCGCCCTCTCCAACTCGGGGGAGACCGAGGAGATCGTCCGCCTGCTCCCCATGTTCCAGCGGATGGGGCTGCCGGTGATCGCGATGACGGGGAGGCCCGATTCCACCCTGGGCCGGTACGCGGACGTGGTGCTCGACGTGGGCGTCCCCGAGGAGGCGTGCCCCCTGGGCCTCGCGCCCACCGCCTCCACGACGGCGGCGCTGGCGATGGGGGACGCGCTGGCCGTGGTCCTCTTCGAGGAGAAGGGGTTCTCGGAGGAGGACTTCGCCCGGCTGCATCCCGGCGGAGCGCTCGGGCGGCGGCTGCAGACGGTGGCGGACCTCATGCACACGGGGGACGAGGTGCCGATTGTCCCCGGGGAGATGCCGCTGAAGGACGCGCTCCTCGTCATCAGCGCGAAGCGGCTCGGGGTGACCGGCGTGGTGGACGGGGAAGGGAAGCTCGTCGGCGTGATCACCGACGGAGATGTCCGCCGCGCCACGCAGTCCGGCGTCGACCTCTACATGGCGAAGGCGGGGGAGGTCATGACCGTGTCGCCGAAGCGGATCTCGTCGACGGTGCTCGCGGCGGCGGCGCTGCGCATGATGGAGGAGCATTCGATCACCAGCCTGTTCGTCTTCGACGCATCGTCGCCGGCGAAACCGGTCGGGATCGTTCACATCCACGACCTGCTGAAGGCGGGCGTCGGATGAACGGGCCGCGGGTGAAGCCGGGGGCGGACGACAAGGCCGCGCGGGTCCGGCTGTTCCTCATGGACGTCGACGGCGTGCTGACGGACGGGGGGATCGTCTACGACGCGAACGGCCTCGAGTCGAAGCGGTTCCACGTCCGCGACGGGCACGGCATCAAGATGCTGGACCGCGCCGGGGTGCGGGTGGGGATCATCACCGGCCGCACCTCCGAGGTCGTGGATGTCCGGGCCCGGGAGCTCGGAATCCACATCCTCCGCCAGGGAGCGCTCGACAAGGCGGCCGTGCTGCGGGAGGTCCTGCGGGAGCAGGGCGTCCCGCCGGAAGAGACCGCCTTCGTCGGCGACGACATCGTGGACGTGCCGGTCCTTCGGGTGGTCGGCTTCTCCGCCGCCCCGTGCGACGCGGAGCAGTACGTCCTCGACACGGTCGATTTCGTTTCCTCAAGGCCCGGCGGGATGGGCGCGGTTCGCGAGATCATCGAGTTTCTGCTCAAGGCGAACGGGACGTGGCGCTCCGTGACGGCGAAGTACTTCGAAGGGAAGTCGTAAGGGATGAGCCTGCGCCTGCTCCCCTGGGCGGCCTTCGCGGCGTTCGTCGCGGCGCTTTCCTTCCTCGCGCCCGCTCCGGAGGAGGCCGCGACGGGCCCGGCGCCGGACCGGAACGCGGCCGCGCTCGAGCTTACGGTCCGTCTTGCGCCCGTCGACATGCGGGAATTCCACGACGACGGGGGCTGGAACCGGCTCGAGGCGAAGGAGGCGGTCTACAGCTACGGGCTCGGGACCTTGACGGGGACCGGGGTGGCCGTCTCCCTGGGGGAAGGGAAGTCGGGCGGGTCCTTCATCCGGGCGGCCCGCGCGTTCTGGGATTTGAGCGGGAAGAGCATCGAGTTTCCGGAAGGCGGGCGCGCCGAGCGCGAGGGCGGCTGGCGCGGGGAGCTCGCCCCCGCCCGGATCGACCTCGACACCCGGATTCTGCGGGTCCCGGGCGCGGTGACGCTGTCCGGCCCCGGCCTGTCCGTGGTCGGGGGAAACCTCGAGTGGAGCTGGCCGGACGGGAAGATCCGCATGGAGTCGCCGGTGAGCCGCATCGCCCCGGCGTCGCTGCCGGGGAGAAGGGGATGAAGCCGATGGGTATCCGGTGTGCGCTCGCGCTGCTGTTGGTTCTCCTGTCCGCGCGCGGGGCTTTCGGGGAGGAGAAGAAGGGATTGTCCCTCCAGGAGGCGGGGACCCGCCCGATCGAGGTGACGGCCGACCGGCTCGACGCGGACAGCGGGAGCGACTCGGTGACCTTCGAGGGGAACGTCATCGCGAAGCAGGGGGACGTGACGATGAACGCGAACCGCCTGCACGCCGCGTATTCCCGCAAGACGAACGCGATCGAACGGATCGAGGCGGAAGGGGCGGTCCGTTTCGTCCAGGAGGGGCGGGAGGTCCGTGCCGCGCGGGCGACGCTGTACAACCTGGAGCAGCGCGTCGTCTTCTCCGGCGGCGCGACCATGCGCCAGGGGGAGAACACCATCCAGGGGGAGACGATCACCGTCTACCTGAGGGAGAACCGGGCCGAGGTGGCGGGCTCCGCAGGGGGCGGTCGCGTCAAGGCGGTGATCAACCCCAAGGGGATCCGGGAGGCGCCGAAGCCGTGACGGAAGGCGCGGCCCCCAGGGATCACCCCCACCGCCGGCGTGCAGACCGCATCGGCAAGTCGCTTGCCGTCACGGCGCTCTACAAGCGGTATCGCCGCAGGGAAGTGGTGCGGGGCGTGTCGCTTTCGACCTCGCCGGGGGAAGTGGTCGGCCTCCTCGGGCCGAACGGGGCGGGGAAGACGACCATCTTCTACATGATGGTGGGGCTCGTCCGCCCCGACGGGGGGGAGGTCTCCCTGAACGGCAACCGCGTGACGGAGCTGCCGATGCACCGGAGAGCGCGAATGGGGCTGGGGTACCTTCCGCAGGAGCCCTCCGTTTTCCGCAAGCTCTCCGTGCGGGAAAACATCCTCGTGTTTCTGGAGGAGACGGACCTCTCGAGGGGGGAGAGGATGGAGCGGCTGGAAACGCTGCTCCGGGACATGCGGATCGGGCACGTCGGCGACACGATGGGCTATGCGCTTTCCGGCGGGGAGCGGCGCCGGGTGGAGATCGCGCGGGCGCTGGTCCTGTCGCCCGATTTCCTCCTTCTGGACGAGCCGTTCGCCGGCATCGACCCGATCTCCGTGGCCGACCTCCAGCAGGTCATCCTCGGATTAAAAGAGCGCGGGATCGGGGTTATAATAACGGATCATAACGTGCGCGATACGCTGAAGGTATGCGATCGCGCGTACATCATCTCCGAGGGGCGCATACTCCTTTCGGGAACCCCTTCGGAAATCGCGGCCTCGGACCGGGTCCGCGAGATCTACCTCGGGGAAGGATTTTCACTTTAGGAGCGGCATAAGGACCCGATGGCCCTCGAACTCCGGCAGAACCTGAAGCTCGCCCAGCAGCTGGTGATGACCCCCCAGCTGCAGCAGGCGATCAAGCTGCTTCAGCTCTCCCGTCTCGAGCTCCAGCAGGCGGTCCGGGAGGAGCTCGAGGTCAACCCCGCCCTCGAGGAAACCGCCGACGGAGGCTCCGAAGAGGAAACGGCGGCGCCGGAGGCGTCGGCCCCGGCGGCGGCGCCGGAGGAGGCGCCCCCCGCGGAGGACAAAGGCCTCATCGACCGCGTCGATTGGGAGTATTACTTCGGCGACGGCGGGCGAGGCGAGGGCCGCGTGGAGCGCGATACGGAAGAGGAGGACGGGCGCCCCTACTACGAGAACACGCTGACGCGCCGGCTTTCCCTTTCCGACCACCTGGAAACGCAGATCCGTCTCTTCGGCCTGCCCGACTCCATGCAGGAGGCCGCCCTCTACCTGATCGGCAACATCGACGAGAACGGGTACCTCAAGACGACGGTGGAAGATGCGGCGGAGGCGCTGTCCCTGCCCGTCGAGGAGGTGGAGCGGGCGCTCGCCAGGGTGCACACGCTCGATCCTCTGGGCGTCGGGGCACGGGACCTGCGCGAATGCCTCCTGATCCAGGCGCGGGAGAAGGGGGAAGGATTCGAGCTCCCCATCCGGATCCTCGAGGAGCAGTTCGAGCTGTTCTCCAAGGGGGACGTGGCGGGGATCGCGCGCAAGCTCAAGATCCCGAAGGAAACCGTCAAGGAGGCGTTCCAGAAGCTCGTCTCCCTGTGGCCGAAGCCGGGGCGGGAGTATTCCGCAGACGACGTGCAGTACATCACGCCCGACGTCCACGTCTTCAAGCTGGACGACCGGTGGGTCATCCAGCTCAACGAGGACGGGCAGCCGCGGCTGCGGCTCTCCTCCTACTACCGGAGCCTGCTGGCCGGCGGGGGACAGGAGCTCCCGAAGGAGGACCGGGAGTTCCTGAAGGCGAAGGTCAACTCCGCCCTCTGGTTCATCAAGAGCATCGAACAGCGCAAGCGGACCATCTACAAGGTGGTGGAGAGCATCATAAAGCTGCAGGGCGACTTCTTCGAGAAGGGCCCGAAGCACCTCCGGCCGCTCACCCTGAAGGACGTGGCCGAGGACATCGAGATGCACGAGTCGACCGTTTCGCGCGTCACAAGCGGGAAGTACGTCAACACCCCGCACGGCATCTTCGAGCTGAAATACTTCTTCAATTCGGGGCTGAACCGGGGCGGGGGAGAGGAGGAGATCGCCTCAAAGTCCGTGAAGGAGAAGATCCGCGAGATCATCCGTGCCGAGGGCGAGAACAAGCCCTTGAGCGACCAGGAGCTGATGCGGCTCCTGCAGAACCAGGGGATCCGGATCGCGCGGCGGACCGTGACGAAGTATCGTGCGCAGCTGGGGCTGCTCTCCTCTTCCGGCCGCAGAAGGCAGTTCTAGATCCGCAGAACGGCCCATTCCTGGGAAGGAGGGGTTACCGTGAAACAGATCAATGTGACGTTCCGGCACGTCGATCCGAGCCAGGCGCTCAAGGATTACGTGGTCGAGAAGCTGGGCAGGCTCCAGAAGGTCGTCGAAAAGGCCTTCGAGGCCAACGTGACGCTCTCGGTCGAGAAGTACCGCCACATCGCCGAAGTGTACATGACCGCGCCGGGGATCACCATCAAGGCGTTCGAATCCACAGAGGACCTCTATTCGGCCATCGATCTCGTCTGCGACAAGGTCGAGCGCCAGTTGAAGAAATATCGCGAGAAGCAGAAGGACAAGGGCCAGGGGACGGTCCAGGAGCCCTTCGTGTCCGGCGTCTCCCTCACCATCTCCCCGGGGGAGGGCGGCCCCCGCATCGTGCGCAGCGACAACTTCCTTCCCAAGCCGATGACCGTCGAGGAGGCCGCGAAGCATCTGGACATCCTCCGGGTCGACGTCGTGATGTTCGTGAACCAGGAGACCAACCAGCCGAGCGTCGTGTTCCGCCAGCAGGACGGCACCATCGGGTTCACGGAGCCGGCCGCCAGATGAGGATTTTCGACCTGATTCCGGCCGGAGGGATCGTGGACGACCTCCGGTCGGAAACCAAGGAGGGGGTCCTCCGGGAACTGTCCGACGCGGTCTGCCGGGCGGTTCCCGGCATGTCCCCGGACCACCTCGCGTCGGTCCTCCTGGACCGCGAAGCGCTGGGAAGCACGGGGATCGGGGAGGGGGTGGCGATCCCCCACGGGAAGATGCCGGGGATCGACCGCCTGATCGCCGCCTTCGGGCGCAGCCGAGGCGGCGTGCAGTTCGCTTCGCTCGACGGGAAGCCCGCCCGGATCTTCTTCCTGGTCGTGGCCCCGGAAAGCAATTCCGCAGGGATGCACCTGAAGGCGCTCGCCCGCATCTCCAGGCTCGTAAAGGACGAACGGTTCCGTCGGAGCCTCCTGGAAGCGGAAGGGATCGAGGGCCTCTCCCGGGCGCTGCGGGAAGAGGACGAACTCGCCTGACAAGGGCGAAAAGGGAGCGTGCGGTGGCGATCTCCGTGACGGTCTTCCGCAAGGAGTGCTGCGGCGTCCTGCAGATGCGCCTTCTCGCGGGGGAGAAGGGCGGCAACCGGGAGATCGCGAAGACCCGCGCCCACGAAGCGGGGCTCGAGATCACCGGTGAGACGCTGCCCGCGGAGGCGGGGCGCGTGAAGATCCTCGGGGAGGCGGAGATCGCCTATTTCCTGCGGCAGGACGCCGGGCGCCAGGCCGAGATCGCCGACCGGTTCTTCTCCGGGGCGTCCCCCTGCGTCGTCGTCAGTTCCTCGATGCCGGTGCCGCAGCCGCTCGTCGACGCGGCCGGCCGGCACGACATGCCGCTTTTCTCCTCGACCCTTCCGACGGCCGACCTCAACGAGGAGATCCACGCCGAGCTCCGCCGGCTCTTCCGGGAATCCACGACGGTCCACGGCGTGCTGATGGACGTCCTGGGCGTGGGGGTCCTGCTCGTCGGGCGCAGCGGGGTGGGGAAGAGCGAATGCGCCCTCGACCTCGTCCTGCGGGGAAGCCGTTTCGTCGCCGACGACATCGTCCTGGTCGAGAAGCTGGGGCCGGCGACCCTCGTCGGGGGAGGGAACGAGCTCACGCAGCACCACATGGAGATCCGGGGGCTGGGGATACTGAACATCCGCGACCTGTTCGGCCTGACCGCCACGGCGCAGGCGAAGAAGATCGAGCTGGTCGTACGGATCGAGTCGTGGGAGGCGGAGAAGGAGTACGACCGGCTGGGGGTGGAGAACGATTCCGTCGAGATCCTGGGAGTCCGGCTGCCGTCGCTGCTCGTGCCGGTCTCGCCCGGGAGGAACCTGGCGACCATCGTCGAGGTGGCCGTCCGGAACCACCTCCTGAAGCTGCGCGGGGTCCACTCCGCGGCGGAACTCGTCGACCGCCAGTCGAGGAAGGCGGGAGAACCCGCGAAGCCGTGATAAATCGCAACGTGCGCGGGCACCGCGCGAACATCGTGGTCATCACGGGGCTTTCCGGGGCGGGGAAGAGCACCGCCGCCAAGGCGTTCGAGGATCTCGGATACTACTGCGTCGACAACGTCCCGCCCGTGCTCCTGCCGAAGATCATCGAGGTGGTCACCGAGGCCCGCGGCGACGACGCCCGTATCGCGGTGGGGGTGGACGTCCGGGGCGCGGAGTTCCTCCCCGACCTGTCGAGGGTCCTCGAGGAGCTGCGGGGCGGGAAGAACGACGTCCAGGTCCTGTTCCTCGACGCCGCGGACGACGCGCTCCTGCGGCGGTTCAGCGAAACGCGGCGCGTTCACCCCGTGGCCGCCCGGGGCGCCAAGGAGGCGATCCGCAAGGAACGGGGGATCCTCTCCCCTCTGCGGGAGATGTCCGACGCGGTCATCGACACCTCCCAGATGTCCGTCCATCAGCTCCGGGACACCCTGGTGCGGAGGTTCCGCCGCAAGGGGGGGCGCGGGCTCCAGGTGAGCCTGGTCTCCTTCGGGTACCGGTACGGCATCCCGACGGAAGCCGACATGGTGGTGGACGTGAGGTTCCTGCCGAACCCCAACTTCGTCGCGTCGCTTCGGAGGTTCTCCGGCCTCGACCGGAGGGTCCGCGAATACGTCTTCGCGGGGCGGATCGCCAAATCGTTCATGCGCAGGCTGACGGGGATGTTGCATTTCCTGATCCCGCTTTATAGAAAGGAAGGCAAGGCGTACTTCACACTGGGCGTCGGCTGCACCGGCGGCAGGCATCGTTCCGTCGCGGTGGCCGTTGCGCTCGGGAATATCCTGGGGAAGGAAGACGGGACCGTCGTCGTGACCCATCGCGACCTCGCTCGCTCGTCGCTTTCCGCAAAGGGGGCGCGATGATCGGAGCAGTCGTCGTTTCCCACGGCACTCACGCCACCGGCCTGCTGCAGGCGGCCGAGGTAATCGTCGGCAGGATCGAGGGCGTGGCGGCCGTCGACCTGTCGCCTTCCATGGGCGTGGAAGAGGTCCACGCCGCCATGGAGGCCGCGATCCGGTCGGTCGACAAGGGCAAGGGCGTCCTGATCCTGACCGACATGTTCGGCGGGACCCCGTCCAACATCGCCATCTCGTTCCTCGGGACGCACCCGGTCGAGGTCATCACGGGGGTGAACCTGCCGATGATGGTCAAGTTCCCTTACGCGCGCCAGTCCATGACCCTGCCGGAGCTGGCCCATCACCTCCAGGAATGCGGACAGCGCAACATCACGATTCCCGGGGACATGCTGAAGAAGAAGTCGGAAAAGAAATGAGGGGAGCGGGATGTCGCTGGTGCTGGCCCGCATAGACTGCCGCCTCATCCACGGCCAGGTGGTGGAGACGTGGGTCCCCCACGTGAAGGCCAACCTCCTGATCGTGGCAAACGACGACCTCGCCGCGAACCCCATGCTCCGGTCGGTCATGGAGCTGGCCGTCCCCGTCGGCATCCGGGTGCGGTTCTGCCGCCTCGACGAGGTGGTCGCGGCCATCGCGGAGGCGGACCGCGCCGGGGACCGGTCGATCCTCCTGCTCTCGAACGCGTCCGACGCCGTGAAGGCCCGCAGGGACGGGGCCTCGTTCAACCTGCTGAACATCGGCAACCTCCACTTCGCCGAGGGGAAGGTGCAGATCTCCCCGTCCGTCTTCTTCGCCCCCGAGGATTTCGAGGCGCTCCGGTGGCTCCGGTCGCACGGGGTCTCGGTGTGCGTGAAGGGGACGCCGTTCGAGTCGGGAATGTCGTTCGAGGCGGAGGGATAGAGGCATGCTCTGGCGCATCCTGCTGGCCGGCATCCTGGGGGGGGTATGCTACCTCGACCGGACGGCGGCCTTCCAGCTGATGCTGCACCGCCCGCTCGTCGCGGCGACGCTCATGGGGGCGGTCTTCGGGAACTTCCAGGCGGGCGCACAGGTCGGGATCGTGCTGGAGCTGATCTACCTCGTGCACCTTCCCGTCGGGGCCTCGCTGCCCCCCGACGACACCGGCGCAGCCATCTTCGCGGGCACCGCCGCGGCGATCGTCGCGGAGGGCCGCCTCCTCGACGCCGGCAGCTTCACCGCCCTGATCCTGCTCTCGGTGGCGTTCGCCGAGCTGGGCAAGGGGGCGGACGCCACGGTCCGGAAAATCAACGGCCGGATCGCCCGCATCACGCGAAATTCGCTGGAGCGGGGGGACCTCAAGGCGGTGGAACACGGCCTGCTGGCGGGACTCACCCTGTTCGGGATCGCGGGGGTCCTCCTCTCGCTGGCGTTTTCCGGGGCGGGCGTCGCGGTGTCGACGTACCTGCTCCCGCAGTTCAGCCCCCAGCTCCAGCTCGACTTCAACGCGCTCCACCCCGTGCTGCCGCTGGTGGGGGCGGCCTCCGTGTTCACCTGCGGCCGCACCGAGAGGACCGCCTACCTCTTCTTCCTGGCGATGGCGGTCGCGTTCGGCGCGACCGTGCTGTTCGGGTGGGTGGTGTGACCATGCCCGCCGTCTCCCCCGAGGCCCGCCGCAGCGTCTGGCGACGCCAGTTCCTGATCCAGGGATGCTGGAACTACGAGGGGATGCAGAACGTGGGGTTCGCCTACGCCATCCTACCCGCGCTGCGCGAGATCTACTCCGGCCGGCCGGAGGAGGAACTCAAGAGCGTGAAGCGGCACATCGAGTTCTTCAACACCCACCCCGTCCTGGGGGCCGTGGTCCTCGGCGCGGGGGTGCGGCTCGAGGAGAGCGCGGCCGCCGGGGAGACCGATCCCGCCCGGGTCGGCGCGTTCAAGATGGGGTGGATGGGGTCCCTGGGAGCGATCGGCGACTCCTTCTTCTGGGGGTCGCTGCGCCCGATGGCCTCCGTCGCCGGGGCGATCATCGCCCTGGTGCATCCCCTGGCGGGGATCGCCGCCCTGCTCGTCCTCTACAACCTCACGCACCTCGCCGTCCGGCGCCGGGGTTTTGCCGCGGGGATGCGGGGCGAGCAAGCGGCGATCGAATGGCTGAAGAGAGAGTCGCTGAACGTCAAGACCGGAAACCGCAAGCTGGCGGCTGCGGTCCTGGGCGGCGCCTACGCCGGGATCTTCACCGGACGGACCGCGATATTCGGCGAGACCGGGCTGCACGCCATCGCCCTGTTCCTCATCGGCGCCGCCGCCATCCAGTTCGTCACGATGATGTTCCGGAAGGCGGTGTCGCCGTCGGAGATCCTTGCGTTTCTTCTTCTCGTGGGGGTGCTGATCCTGTGGCAGTGAACGCGGAACGGGAGTTCGACATCAGGAACCGCCACGGGCTGCACGCCCGGGCGGCAGCGCAGCTGGTGCGCGTCGCGAACCAGTACGCGTCGGAGGTCCGGCTGGTCAAGGAAGGGATGGAGGTAAACGGCAAGAGCATCATGGGCGTACTCATGCTGGCGGCCCCGAAGGACACCAGGATCCTGGTCCGGGCCGTCGGCGAGGACGCCGACGCGGCCCTGGGCGCCATCGGCGAGCTGATCGACGGAAAGTTCGGGGAGGAGTAGCGGCCCGATGGACGCCCGCAGGAAGATGCGCGTGCTGAAGGGGATCCCGGCCTCCGACGGGATCGCCATCGGGCAGGGATACTTCCTGAACCGGGCTCTTCCCCGGGCGGTCCAGTCCACGGTCAGCCACGAGAAGGTCGAGGAGGAGGTCGCGGCGTTCCACAGGGCCCTCGCGCGCTCGAAGGAGCAGGTCCGCGCCATCCGGGACACCCTCGAGGACCACTCCGCGGAGCATTACCAGATCCTCTCGGTACACCTGGCGCTGCTCGAAGACTCGATGCTCCTCGAGCAGACGACACGGACGATCCGGGAGAACCAGTTCACGGCGGACTGGGCCTTCAACAAGGTGCTGCAGAACCTGCTGGACACGTTCCACCGGATCGAGGATCCGTACCTCCGGGAGCGGGGGGCCGACCTTCGCCAGATCGGGCACCGGGTCCTCGAGAACCTCGCGGGGCGCCAGCCCGACTCGATCTCGGCCATCAAGGACCCGGTGGTCGTCATCGCGCACGACCTCTCCCCCGCGGACACCACCCAGATCCTGAACAGCTCCATCCTCGGCTTCGCAACGGACGTCGGCAGTCGTACGTCCCACACGGCGATCACGGCGCGCTCGCTCGGCGTCCCGGCCGTCGTCGGGCTGGAGCGAATAACCGAGGAATACAGCGCGGAGGGGCCGGTCATTCTCGACGGCGAGGCGGGGCTCGTCATCCTCGACCCGACGGAGGAGACCGTCCGGGAATACGCGGAGAAGCGGAAGGCCTTCTCCCAGCGGACCCGCGACCTGTCCCGGTTCGCCCGCCTGCCCACGGTGACGAGGGACGGCAAGACGCTGTCGCTCATGGCCAACATCGAGTTCCCGGAGGAGTCGGCGATCGCCATCCGGAGCGGCGCCGACGGCGTGGGGCTCTACCGGACGGAGTTCCTGTTCCTCAACCGGAAGGACCTCCCGGGCGAGGAGGAGCATTACGAGACGTACCGGAAGGTGGTGGAGAAGTTCCGGCGAAACCCGGTCACCATCCGGACCTTCGACCTGGGCGGCGACAAGTTCGCCTCCCAGCTCGACCTCGCCGACGAGATGAACCCGGCGATGGGGCTTCGGGCGATCCGTTTCTGCCTTCGGGAGAAGGACATCTTCAAGAACCAGATCCGGGCCATCCTGCGGGCGTCCGTCCACGGGAGGGTCCGGATGATGTTCCCGATGATCTCCGGCGTGGCGGAGCTCCACGAGGCGATGGCGGTGGTCGACGAGGCGAGGGCGGAGCTCAAGCGCAGGCGCGTCCCGTTCGACAAGGGAATGTCCGTCGGGGCCATGATCGAGATCCCCTCGGCGGCGATCGTGGCGGACCTGCTGGCGAAGGAGGTCTCCTTCTTCAGCATCGGGACGAACGACCTCATCCAGTACGCCCTGGCCATCGACCGGGTGAACGAGCACGTCTCCTACCTCTACGAGCCGCTCCACCCGGCGATCCTGCGGCTGATCCGGCGCATCGTCGAGGCGGGCCACGAGGCCGGGATCCCCGTCTCCATGTGCGGGGAGATGGCGGGGGAGCCGCTCTACTCCTACGTCCTCCTGGGGCTGGGGCTGGACGAGCTCAGCATGAACTCCACCGCGATCCCCCGGGTCAAGCGGATCCTGCGAAAATCGGTCGCCTTCGAGGCGAAGGAGTTCGTCGGCGAGCTGCTGCTGCACTCCACGGCGGGGGAGATCGACCGGATCCTGCGCAAGAAGATGGAAGACCTGTTTCCGGCCGAGCGGTTTTAACGTATACTTTCCGATGCCCGAATCATTCCATTCCCATAGCACAGGAGCCAGAGACCGCATGAACGAGTTCCTCTTCACATCCGAATCCGTGACCGGGGGCCATCCTGACAAGGTGGCGGACCAGATATCCGACGCGGTGCTCGACGAGATCATCCGGCAGGATCCCCGCTCCCGCGTGGCCTGCGAGACCCTGGTGTCCACCG
>DCUH01000060.1:14492-15890 GCA_002327765.1 bacterium UBA2219
GACCAGGGGATGATGTTCGGCTTCGCCTGCGACGACACGAAGGAGCTGATGCCGATGCCGATCTCCTTCGCCCACAGGATCTGCGCGAGGCTCACGGAGGCGCGGGAGAAGAGGGCGCTGCCGTGGCTTCGCCCCGACGGGAAGAGCCAGGTGACGGTGCGGTACGAGGGGGGCGTCCCCCGCGAGGTGACGACGGTCGTCTGCTCCACGCAGCACTCCGAGGAGGTGGGGCGCAAGACCCTCACGGAGGGCGTGATCGAGGAGGTCGTCCGGAAGGCCATCCCGAAGGAGATGATGTCGAAGAAGGTGAAGTTCCACATCAACCCGACCGGCCGGTTCGTCGTGGGAGGGCCGCACGGGGATACGGGGCTCACGGGGCGGAAGATCATCGTCGACACCTACGGGGGCTTCAGCCGCCACGGCGGCGGGGCGTTCTCCGGCAAGGACCCTTCCAAGGTAGACCGCAGCGCCGCCTACATGGCCCGGTACGTCGCCAAGAACGTGGTCGCGGCGGGGCTCGCCCGCAAGTGCGAGGTCCAGCTCGCCTACGCCATCGGGGTCGCGGACCCGGTGTCGGTCCTGGTGGAGACCTTCGGCACGGCGGTCGTCCCCGAGGACAGGATCCACCGGGCCGTCCTCGACACCTTCGACATGCGTCCCGCCCGGATCATCCGGGAGCTTTCCCTCCTGCGTCCCATCTACCGGAAGACGGCCTCCCTCGGGCACTTCGGGAGGGAGCTGCCGGAGTTCACGTGGGAAAAAACCGACCGGGCCCGGGCGCTGCGCAAGGCCGCGGGCCACGGAGCGTAAGCGAAGACGAAAGGGGCGAATCGATGAAGCGGGACAAGGGATACGACATAAAGGACATCCGGCTCGCCGCCGCGGGGAAAAGCCGCATCGAGTGGGCCAAGAAGGACATGCCCGTGCTCCGCTCCATCGGGGAGCGTTTCGCGAAGGAGAAGCCGCTGAAAGGGGTCCGCATCGCGGCCTGCCTCCACGTGACCACCGAGACCGCCGCGCTGATGCAGGTGCTTTCGGCGGGCGGGGCGAAGGTTTCCCTGTGCGCCTCGAACCCCCTCTCCACCCAGGACGAGGCGGCGGCCTCCCTCGTGAAGAACGACGGGATCTCGGTGTACGCCATCAAGGGGGAGGACCGGCACACGTACTACCGGCATATCCTCGCGGCCCTCGCCTCGGAGCCGAACGTGACGATGGACGACGGCGCCGACCTGGTCACGGTGGTCCACACGGAGAAGAAGGGGTACCTGCCGGCCATCGTGGGCGGCACGGAGGAGACGACCACCGGGGTCATCCGCCTGGTCTCCATGGGAAAGAAGGGGGTGCTGCGGTACCCCATCATCGCCGTGAACGAGGCCAAGACCAAGCATTTCTTCGACA
>DCUH01000090.1 GCA_002327765.1 bacterium UBA2219
TCTTCGCGGCGATCGCGGCGAGCTCGGCCTTGAGGCCGTCGAGGATCTTCTGCTTGTTCGCGATCTCCTGGGCGGCGGAGATCATGAAGGCGTTCTTCTCCATCACCTGGGCCTCGAGCTCCTTCTTGCCCTGGGCGATCTGCTGCTGGATGAAAGCGACCTCCAGCCCGGATTCAGCCTTCGCCTTCGCGCCCTCCTCGGCGATCTTCGCCTTCTCCGTCTCCCGGTACTCCGCCAGGCGGACGACTTCCTGATCGAGCTCGGCGCGTGTGGTGTCCCGCAATTCCGTAAGGTTGATGACCTCGTTGGAAAGCCCGTCTCGCCTGGCGGTCAGGTCGCCGAGGGATCCCTGCGTCTGCGCGTACAGTGCCAGTGCCGCCTCGATGTCCTTGGCCGCCTTGAAGGCGTTGGCGATGCTCCTCATGGTGGCGATTCCCTGGTTCAGGATGTCCGGATTGATCTGGTCCATGGCTTACCTCCCCACCAGGAGCATGTAGACATCGACGCTCGTGGTCTCATCCCCGGCGGAGACTCGGGGGCGGATATTCAGCACGTTTTCGAGGACGGCCTCGATCTTCTCTGAGCCGAAGGTCAGGGGATTCTGGCTCGGGTCGTTGAGGGCAGCGTAGGATGCCGGTTCCAATTCGTTGCTTCCCTCGATGACCACGGCTCCGCCGGCACCGAACGTGCCCTTGACGTGCACGGAGCGATCGCTCCTGGACGGACGCTTGAACGGGGCGCCGACGTCGTCCACCGCCAGGCCGGCCCACTTCACCAGGCACACCCCGGAGGAGTCATACCCGGTCCTCACGATCTCGAACGATTTCTCTGCCATGAGCAGACTCCTCCAGGAGGACGGGGGGCCTTTCGGCCCCCATCCATGTCAGTTGTTGGACTTCGACGGGTCCTTCTTGAAAAACACCTTGAACGTTCGATCGGCCGCTTGGGCGGCCCCGGTCAATATCTTGATCCGGTTGAAGAAGCTGATTCGGCAATCGGGAGGAGGCGACAGGTACATGCCTCCCGTGCCGGCGGCGGAGCTCCACAGGACGCTGTTCGTGCCGTTGTTCAGGCAGAACAGGTCGTCGTACGTGGTCCCGCCGTCGGGAGAGACCTTGACGCTCACTGTCGCCGAGGTGATCGTCGGGACGTAGATCGTGAAGTAGTCCACACCCCTCGGGATCGTGGCCGCCGAGGAAAGCGTGTTGTCGGTGACCACCCCGCCGGTGATCGTGACCTCCGCGTACCCATCATGCCAGGCTATCGCCTGCC
The DNA here is from genome assembly GCA_002327765.1 of bacterium UBA2219. Lineage (GTDB taxonomy): Bacteria > Desulfobacterota > Deferrimicrobia > Deferrimicrobiales > Deferrimicrobiaceae > UBA2219. The sequence goes on from DCUH01000090.1 coordinate 1,273, forward strand.
CGGCGGTCATCACGGCAATCGCCGCGACAACCATCAGCATCACCATGAATTTCCTCATGTCGGTTCCCTCCTGGGAAAGTGGAGGGGCGCCCGAAGGCGCCCCGGGTTTTACCGTCAGCCACCGGTGATGTAGTCGATGTGCCCCTTGTAGACGCCATCGGCCACGATCACGTCGCCGATGGTCGTCACGATGATCTCCGTTTCCGCCGTGCAGAGGTGGCCGTATCCGGTGCCACCCTCTCCGGCGGCGTTGGGGATCTCCGTGAAGTTCTCGCCCGAAACGTCGATGCCGTCCGCAAACCGGTCCGCCGTCGTCCCGTCTCCGATGTCGATGGTGACACCGGCGCCGGCGAACGTGCCGTCGTTGTACCACTTGCCTCCCATGATCCGCGCGCCTTTCGGGATCTTGCAAAGGCTGATCGTGGTTCCAACGGCGACATCCGTGCCGGCAACCGTCCCCGAGAAATACTTCCGGACGAGCTGCCCACAGGTGTCCGGCTTGTTCGGCACCATCGGGACGGCGACCTCGTTGGTCCGCTGATCCGAATACAGAGTTCCCGCTGCCATGTCAGTTACCTCCTGAAGTTAAAGGGTTTCGTTATTCGGCGCAGTCGATCGCCAGGAGCTTCCCGTCTTCGACGCGCAGGGCGCCGCAGTCGATGGTGATGGAGATCTGGTCGACGTTGGACAGATCGCGCCGCTTGCCGATCTCGATCGCCATGTCCTGGCCGAGGAAGAAGCCCACACCCGACTTCGCCCACGCGACGTTCCGGCGGGTGCCGGCGATCGCGCCAACGCCAAGGAGCGTGCTCGGGATCCAGTTGAACCCGCAGAAGTAGACCACCTTGCCGTCCTGCAGGGCCTTCTGGTTGTAGTCGTTGTTGACCACCTCGTCGATGTTCATGAGGTCCTCGAACTGCTCTGGGCCGTACGCCCAGTAGAGGGTCTCGGAATCGTCGACCAGGTTGGACATGAAGGTCTTCTTCGCCTCGATGATCTTGTCCTTGGTCAACCCGGTTCCGCCGTGGGCGATCAGCGCGGACCCGCCGGCGTTGAACGCCACCGACGTGGTGCCGTCCTCGCCCTCGTACGCGGTGCCCGTCATCGCGGCGATGATGACCTCGTCGATCTTCCGCTCGCACGCCATGACGCCGTTCTGCTGGTAGGAGGACATCGGGTCGGAGCCGATCCGGTGCTTGTCGAGCGGATCGACCGTCATGTGGAGATCGTAGAGGTCCATCGTTCCGGACCGGCGCTGATGGATCTGCTCGGTCAGCACCGTGGGCTGGTTGCGGACGGTGCGCTTCGCCATGGCGGTGGCCGCCAGGATGTCGAAGAACACGCGCTTGCCGACGAGCTTGCCGTCGTCGCGCACGGCTGCACGCAGCTTGGAACGCCGCTGCTGGAGGGCCAGCAGGACGCCCTCCTTGTACGTTTGGACCTGCCAGTTGGTGATTTCATTCGCCATCGGGGAGAGCCTCCTTCCGAAGTTGGATATCCGTTGATGCCTTCGGCCTGGGAGGTTGCCCGCTGGAAGCGGACCTGCCCGTGACCTTGTCGCCAAGGTCCGGACCCGTGCGAGGGTTGCCCGGAGGGGTAAAGCGTGGCGCCGTTATCGGAGGCGCCTCCCCGCCGCGGGCCCTCTCGGGTTGCCCGCGGGTCTGTCGATCATTCGGTCCGGGGCGTCCCCGGGAACCGGAGCTGCTGCAGCTTGTTGACCTTCTCCACGATCTCCTTGTGGTTCGGCTTGGTGCTGTCCATATATGCCGGATCGGTCATGAGCTTCTTCACCTCGGCGGCCGCGGCCTCCTTGGTCGTAATCCCCTCGACGTTGGCGACCACGTAGCCGGACTCCTGCAGCATGCCGCCCAGGGCGTAGAACGCCTTCAGGATCGCCGGGTGGTTCCCCAGCCCGGACTCGTGGAGGACCTTCGCGGTGTCTGGCCCTGCCGTCTCCAGCGCCTTCTTGGCCAGCGCCAGACGGGGCTCGTACTCCATGCCCCATTCCTTGACCAGCTCGGCCTCCGCGCGCCGACGCTCAGCGAGCGTGCTTTCGGCTTCCGCGACCGTCAGGCGGGCGGCGTTGGAGAAGAGCCGCTCGACCTGCTTGTTGTTCAAGCCCGCCTCGAAGGCGGAATTGAGCAGCCAGGACTCCATGCCGGGGTCCATCGTGACGTCCTTGGGCAGCTGCGGCCGCTCGAACTGGTACTCCGCCGGCGAGGGCGGCCGTCCCAGCTTGCCGTAGAACGTCGTCCAGTCCTCGGGCTTGGCGTCCTTCCCCGGGATCCGGATCGACTGCCCCTGGAACGATTCCAGCTCGGCGTGACTCTTGACGAATGCCGTGGGGTCCTTGAACTTCTCTAAAACCTTGAGCGCCTTTTCATCCGCAGACAGGGCAGGGTAGAGCCCATGCCTCCAGTCGTTTGGCTGGTAGGGGTTGGTCTGAGCTCCCGCTGCGCCCTGCTCACCGCTTCCGCCGCCCGCACCAGCATCCCCCCCGCTTCCCGCGCCGCTGGCCCCCGGCTTGCCGCCTTCGCCGCCACCCGCCGGGCCGCCCGCACCAGGGTCTCCCGAATCTCCCGCTCCAGCCGCTCCTCCCGGGTTGCCTCCGCCTCCACCGGATCCTCCTGCTCCCGCATCATCGTACGTTCCAATGCCCAACAGCTGCTTCCAGGTCATGCGTTCCTCCGTCCGGACCCCGCAAGGGGGTTGCCCGGTTGATGGATGCTATGTTTCCGCAGACTCCTGCTCCTCTTTCGGCACGTCCGCTTCCTCGGCCAGCACGGTAAGGATCCGAAGGACAACGTTTCGCTGAAGCGCCAGGGCATGGGAATCCGCCGGCTGCCCCGGAACGAAACCGTCCACGTCGTAGAACTCCTTCCGAAGTTGCCCCAGTACGATTCGGCCGGAATCCGACGTGAAGGTCTCGACGAACGCCCTACGGATCTTCTTCTCCTCGGCTTTTCGCTCCTCGGCTTGCCGGTCCCGATCCTGGCGGTCGAGCTCCTCCTGTACGCGAGGGTCCACCTACGCCACCGCCCCGGGAGCGCCTTCCATCTCTCCGCCCTGCTCGCCGACCACCTTCAGGTACGGCGCCTTGTTGCGCATCTCCTCGGAGGCCGCCAGGCGCTGCTCGACCGCCTGTTGCTCCGCCTGCTGAGCGGCGCGATCTTCCCGGAGCTGCCCCACCTGGTCCTTCGACCGCATGACCTTCGACGGCACGCCGATCACCTCGGCGGAGTGCCAGCCGGCCTCGTCCAGGTCGATGACGTCCAGCAGAGAGGGGTCCTGCAGGTCGATGGACTGCTTGATCCGCCACTCCGTGAACCGCTCGATCGCCATGGTGTCCGCGGAGCGCTGCGCCCGGGCGAGCGGCCCCTGATATTCGATGTCGATCGACCCGTCGACCTCGAGGAGTTCCCGGGGCGGAGGTGCGATCTGGCCGTTGCGAAGCAGTACGCCGAACACCCGCTCGATCGTCGGGTTGAACAGTTCCTCCTCGAGCCGCCCCAGCGTGGGGCCCAGCGCCTGCTGCATCCGCTCGTGACGGATCATGACCTCCCTGGCGGTCATCTCGCCGCCTTCTTCGGGAAGGTTCAGCAGGTCGGAGAAGAAGATCTGGTGGATCTGCTGCTGCATCGGCTCTTCGAGCAGCTCGGCGTTTCGAATGCTCGACCCATGCATCAGCGGCTGCAGCGGCGGATTCATCTGCCCGGGAAGCGAGGGCGCCACCGTGTTGATCGCCGCGGGACGCAGGGAGACCTTCGAAAGAACCCCGTTCTGCGTCGCCAGCAGCGGCGGGCGGATCGACAGGGACCCGGCCATCAGCTTCTGCTCGACGACCGCATTGAGGGTCTTCACCACCGGCAGCGCGACATGCCCGGGGCCGCGTCCGTACGTTTCCCCACTTGTCTTCGCCCAACGCGGCGTTGGGATCGGCCACTCCTGGTACCCGCCCTCCTCGAGCACCTGGTTGGTGTCCCACTCGAAGTACAGCGACCCATACGCCATGTCCCCGGAGAGCACGCCAGGGCCGGTCTTCCCGTACGGCCTCGGGTAGATGCAATGCAGGATGTCGATCTTCTTGTCCTTCTCGGAAGACTCCGCCACCCGCCGCACATCCGCTGAGGCCTTCCCCGGCCACAGGTCCTCGATCTGCGCCGCGGAGAGCTTCAGCTTCCGATAGACCGTGTTGACCCGCCGGTGACCGTCCTCGGCGATGCAGAAATCCCCGGCGAATTGCGCAAGGAACTGCAAAGCGCCCGTACGCTTGTCGGTGTCTATCAGCAGGGAGGACGTCCCGAACGCTCCCAGGTCGAGATATGTCTCGTGGATCTGCGAGTAGAAGTTGCTCTGCGCCAGGGCGTAGTACATCCGCTCGGTGCAGTCGTCGAGCCAATCGGCGATCACCTTGACGTCGTTGAGCTCTGGCCGGCGGCTCTTCAGGGTGAACCACCGGGTGGCCTTGTTGGTCAGCGTCCCAGCCATGGAGGCCGCCAGCAGGTTCAGCGCGTGCTCGGCGGTAGGGTCGAACTGCTTGTCCGTCATCCGGACCACGGAGGAGTACCGGCTGGCGATGTTCGCCTTCCGGGGGATGATGTAGTCCGCCAGGTCGCACCAGATCGATATGCAGGGCGACCGTTCCGCCTCCAGGTTGGCGTACCGGTCCTTGTGCTTGCGGACGTCGATCTCCGCGGCGCGCGCCATCGCCTACTGCCCCAGCAGCGACTTGCCGTAGTCGGAGCCGCCCAGGGACGCAGGGCCCCCGGTCAGGATCGTCGACGAAAACCCCCGTCGTCTGCGCAGCCGCATCCGCTCTAACCCCTTGGCCGCCTGCTCCTCGTATTCCGCCTGGCGGGCGTCCGCGTCTGCCTTCGCGGCCGCGTTCGCCTGGGCAGCGTCGGAGGCCTTGTTCGCGGCGGTCACCGTGCGAGTATGTATCCCGGCCATCGCGCCGAGCTGCGCGGCCGGCCCCTCGCTGGAGAAGGCCCCGAAACCCGTGAAGGGCGTGTAGTTCGCAACCTTTTTGACCGCACTCGTCACCTTCTTGAACCAGCCCATGCTCCCCTCCCTACGTCTCCGCCTCGGTTTGGAACTGCGCCGGCTGGTGGAGGTCCATGATCGGGTTGAAGTCCGTCTCCGCCCGGGTCTGCAGATTCGTCGGCGGCGGCCCCTGGTACCCCATGGCGACCAGATGGAACGCCGTCGAGCCGTGGGAAGCCCAGTCGTGGATGGGCTTCTCCTCGTACGTCCCCTTGTCGTCGTTCCAGGCCTTCCTGTACGACCGGAGCGCCTGCAGCCCCAGCTCGCATTTCTTCTCGTCGAACCGACAACGCGGCAGGATCCGGCGAGTCGCCTCGATGCACTCCGCAAGCCACCCCTGGGCGGAATGGCGCACCGGTACGATGCTGACCTTTAGGCCGTGCCGGGCTGCCCACCGGTCCCGCGGCTCGCTCGTGGTCAGCTCCCGACTGCGGCCGTCGTGGGGCCAGTAGTGGGTGCCGTAGATGTACGGCTTGTCCTTGAGCAGCTTGATGTACTGCCCCAGCCCGACCTCCCGGCCCTCCTCGTAATCGATGAAGTTGTACCCGTCGTGCTTGCGGGACTCCTGCATGAACCAGATCGCCGTCTGGTCATCCAGCCCTAGGTCCCAGAACGTGTGCACCGGCGTCGACGGATCGTACGGCACCACCGTGATCCGCCCGTCGGCCTGCGCCTGGGAGAGGTAATCCCCGTAGAACGTGCCCACCAGGGCGGACTCCCACGAGCACTCGAACTCCTGCGCGTACGCCTCCTTGCTCATCGATCCGCGGGCGAGCTCGAGCTCCTCCGGTGGGATCACCTTCGTCTCGCTGGCCCGATAGATGACCGAATGCCAGTCCGCCGGCCGATCCTGCGCGAACTGGAAGGTCTCGTGGAAGTGGTTCTTTCCTCTCGGCGTGCCCAGGAACACCGCCCACCCTTTCCGGTCCGCAAGGGCGGGGCGGATGATCTCGTCGAATACCCGGCGGGACATCTGGGCGTATTCGTCCAGGACGACGCCGTCGAGGTAGAGCCCCCGGAGGGCGTCCGGGTTGTCGGCGCCCAGCAGCTGGATCCGCCGTTCCGCGAAGTCGCACCGCAGCTCCGCCTCGTTCCAGGAAGCCCCTGGAATCGGCGCCGTGAAGTGCTTCAGGTAGTCCCAGGCCACCTGCTTGGACTGCTTGAGCAGCGGCGACAGATACGCGTACCGGGGCCTCGGCTGCACACACAGCGAGGCCTTCTTGATGATCTCGTTGATCGCGAAGACCGTCTTGCCGAACCGACGGTGGCAGACCACGACGTTGAAGCGTTTCAGCGACCGGTGGAGCTCCAGCTGCAGCGGGCGCGGTTTGTAGGGGATCTCGACGACCCGCTCCGTCACTCGATCCACCGCATGGCGACCGGCCCGCCGCCAGGCCCCGTCGCCTCTACGCGCTCCACGTACCCGCGATCCTTCGCCTGGCACTTGAGGAAGAAGCAGACAGCCCAGGACTCACCGCGGCCGATCGCCTCCTGCAGCTTGCTCTCCGCGAAGTCTTTGAGGGATTCCTTCACGTCCTGGACGGCCGCGGCGAACTCCCCGTCCGCCTCGGTCCACGCATAGAAGTGCCGGCGAGCGACCTTGGCGGCCTTGCACGCCGCGGTGATGTTCCCGGCCTTCTTGCCCAGCACCGTCAGGAAGCAGGCCTTGCTACGCGCCGTCTTCGCCGCACACGTCGCCGCCTTCTTCGGCTGTACGCGCTTTTCCTTCATGCCGCCTCCCGGTTGAAACGAAAAAGCCCCGCGAGGCGCGGGGCTCTGACAACACGACCAATCTGCCAGAAATCTACCCTCCGACGGGGGGGGTAGCAAGAGGGTTTTCCTGGTTGGCCCCATTTGGCCCCATTTGGCCGCATTTGCCACGTCGCCAGACGTCGATTTCAGAGCTCCAAGCTACCGGCGTTGACCCCTCCCACATCACCGGAATGCCCTTACAGGCCATCCGGCGCGCCGTCCGCACGGAAACGTCCAGATGCAGCGCGATCGATTTCCACCCCGACAACCAGCGGCCTCCCTGCATCCGCTACCCCTCCCATTCCACGGGAATCAGCCCCGCCCGCAGCGCCCTGGCCATCCGCGCCAAATCTGCGCTGACCATCCCCCGCAGAGTCTTCGGCAGGACCGTGGTGCCGCAGGCGACACACGGCACCCGGCCCTTTCCGCCCACGCCAACCCTCCCCAGACAGAGCGGGCACACCGGCCACTCCGGGATGCGATCCCACTCTTCCCCCGCCACGTCTTCGGAGGCCATCAGCCACGGCATCGCGTACCCGGTGCGGTCGTACCGCTCCACGACCAGGATCACGGACACCGCGTACACCAGCCGAAGGTTGCGCTCGTCGATCCGAACCGGTGCCGGAGGCTCTCTGGTCGGCAGAATCGTCCGGTACCCGTGCGTGTGGCGCATGTAGTCCACGGCCTCGTGGAGGTGGCGGCGCAGGGAGAGGGCCATCTCGCCTACTCCCTGAACTTCCAGCAGCCGACACCCTCGCCGTACGGGATGCCGCTCCCGGCGGAATTGCCGCCGACGAAACCGACCAGAACGCGCCCTTCCGCGTCCGCCGTCGCCACACCCACGGCTTCCACGTCACGCCACTTCCTCGGCCGGTAGCCGAAGGAGACCTGCGCGCCGGTGACGTCCGCCGGCAAATCGCCGCCCATCACGATCCGACGAAGGCGCTCCGTTGGCCCTTCGCCTGGGGCGCGCGGAACCGGATCCTGCGTACCCTCGTTGGAGACGCTCAGGTCCGCGACCTCGAAGGGCTGCAGCTGCGCGATCTCCTCCGGCGGCATCTCCGGCCCCGGCTCGGCCTCGCCGGCGGCTACCGCTTCCGCGACCTCCTCGAGCGGAGGCGGGACTTCATGCGGCGCCTGCGTCTCCACCGTCGGGCTCTCCGTTTCCTGCGTTTTCCGTTTCCTGCCTCTCGCCATCTCCGTCTCCTTTCGCGTCGGTTGGAATGCTCCCCTCCCCGTTGCAGCCATGACACACCGAGACGAACCTCTCGCCATCTCCGGCCAGTCGCGGAGGAAGATCGTGCGTCAGTTCTCCGCGCCCCTCACACCGGATGCAGGTCCTACGTCGCGGGCGCATCTTGGGCCTCCCGGATCTCTATGACTACCCTCGGCAGTTCCCCGTACTGCTTTCGTAGGACTACACCAACGAGCTGTGAGTCGTCTCGCCACAGGATCCCGTTCAACCCATCCTCGATCCCCTTCACAAGGTTCGTGCAGTCGGGCTTCTTCACGTGATGTATAACCTTCTTTGGGAGGCTTTTCGGCCTCGGAAGATGGAAAACCACCTGCAGTTCCAGCGGCCCCTCGTGGATCTCCGGAACACCACCGAGCGCGGAGAGCACTTGCGCCTTGACGTCCTGCTTCCAGCCCTTCGACTTCGCCGGATCGTAGGCCCGCACGAAATTCCCCGCCCTGGCGAACCGCGGGCGCCCCTGGGCGACGGGCGAGCCGTAGACGGTGAAGACGTGCCGGTTCATCTCGCCCCCGCTCCCTTCAGTGGCAGCACGATCTGCGCCAGATCGATCTGCACGTTCACGACCCGCTACTGGAACCTGATCAGCTCGCCGATGCGCTCGATGCCAACTGCCGTCGGCTCGAACTCGAACAGGATCCTCGCCTTGAGCTTGGCGTCCTCCGTCCCGGGGTACTCGGTGATCACGTCGACCTTCTTCACGCTGCCGTCGAATTTCACTCCCATTCGATCCTCCTTTTTTTTTGTTCTGTGTGTTTTGCAAACTACGGTCAGCCCGCCCGTGCGTCCTGCTTTCGCGCCCGCTCCTGGAATTCTTTCCGGAGCCAGTTGCCGTAGAATTTTTTCAAGTCGGATCGTCGTCGTCGTGGATTCTCCACGAGCCAGGTGCATGCCGCGAAGAGAAGGGCGTCGATCTCCATCGCCCCGTTGTAGAAATTTCTCCATTCCTGCGTCTGGGCCGGATCGTCGATCATGGCGTTGTAGTGGTCTTTGACCTGCCGGATGTAGTCATCGTCCGAAACTCTTGCGGCGGTGGGCTCCCCTCCCGTTCCAGTTCCCGTTCCAGTTCCAGTTCCAGTTCCAGTTCCTTGCTTCGGAGGGGGTTCGATGCCCGTATCGATGCCCGTATCGATGCCCGTATCGATAGGGATGTCTATGGTGTACGGGATGGAATAGTAAGTAGCGAAATCTGCTACGATTTTAAGTTTCGGTAGCGATCGCAAGATGTTCATGATTCCGGAAATCTGCTTGGAGTTGCCCGGAACGTGGCTCGGATCGTTCTTGAGGCCCTTCACGATCCATAAAATGGGCCTTTCATACCGTATCCACTTGGCATCGATGAGGGCATGGATGCCCGCATCGATGCCCCTTCTGCTGGCGTTCGGCATACGCTCATATAGGGTCGAGTGATAGTGCGGGAAGATGCACGGGAAGTTGCAGTCCTTTGAGGTGCGCAGGCAGAAAAACACCGCCTGCGTCACCGGGTCGAACGCCTGGAATTCCGGGTCGTCCCAAATCGCGGAATATACCGATCGGTACGAGCCTTTTTCTCCGGCCATTTATCTCTCCCCTACCGCATGCGCCTGTTGTTGGTTTTCACGGGGAACTGCCGCTCGTAGTCCGCCACCGTCGACGGGGTGAACGACCGCCTGAAGCCGGCGTAGTGGACGTACCGCTTCCCGCCCATGGTCCACCGGGGCTTGCCCGAAAGGACGTACCCGACGGGATGCCGGGACTGCTCCTCGTTCCCCGTGAGCGGGTGATGCAGGATGAACGTGTCGGAGGCCACCTGGGTGATGGCGCCGGACCCAAGGACACTGTGTGCGGTCGGTCCCGGCTCTGTGTCGTCCCTGTCCGGCTTGCGGAGGTGCGCGATCGCCAGGATCGGGATCTCGAGCTCCTGGGAGAGCCCCTTCAGCGCCTTGGCCACCATGCGCTCCACCTCGTAGGAGTCGCGCCCGGAGGTGGTCAGGTATGAGAAGTTGTCGATGATCACAACGTCGATCTTGTCGCGCCGCACGGTGTCGCAGATGATCTCGAGGGTCTCCTTCCAGCCCTTGTCCCGCTCGGGCTCGAAGAACCGGTATCCCGTGGGCTGAATGGTGGCGTATGCGGCGGTGAAGTCAGCCTCGTCCAGGCCGGTTTTCCCGAGCACGTGCTCCGCCACGACCTCGAAGGTCTCCTCGGCGGTCAGCTCCATGCACACGTTCCAGATCCGGACGCCCCGCTGCGCCATCGGCCAGGTCAAGTTGACGAGGAACGAGGTCTTCCCCGTCCCCTGGTATCCGGCGAAGCAGTAGAGGTTCGCTCGGCGGAACGGCCCCGCCCACTCGTCCCACCAGTCGATGCCCGTAGGGATGGCCTTGATCCCCCGCTGCTTCTGGAGCGCGATCTTCTCGTAGACGTACTCGGCGGTGAGGGCCTTGGAGAACTTCTCCCGGATGCCGTCCAAAGTCCGGAGGTAGTCCCGGTCCTCGCGCATCCTCTGGCGGATGCGTTCCTTCTCCTCGTCGATGGACAGGATCGGGCTTGCGTGCGGCAGCCCAGGCTCAGCCAATGCGCCCCTCCTTCGGGTCCATCACAGCCCCAGATATTTCGTCAATTCGCGGATGGCATCCTCGTATTCCACCGGAGGAAGGTCTTCGAGAAGGCGCTTCCCCGCTTCATAGTCCCGAAAAGATCGGGAGTTCTTCCTGAACCGCTTCGCGAGGCGGGCCCGCAGCTGGGCAACGTGCTCTACTCTCCCTTGCATTCCGCAGCCTGCTCCAGATACTCCGTCGCCCGGTCTTTCCCGCGCAAGTGCTGATCGATGCGCCGTTCCATCTCGGCTCGATCCAGCTCCTGGTCGAGGGCGTCCAGCCGCCGACTCGTCTCGTAATCCGCCACGATGTTCCGGTGGTACCAGGCCTTCAACCGATCGATCACTCGCATGGCTCCTCCACCTGGATGTACCGCGTCCCCCGCTGCCCCTGGCCCATGGTCCAGCTGTCGGGGTCGATGATGTAGTAGACGACCTCGGGCTCGTTCACGCCGTCTTCCTCCGACACGTCTCCCGCCTCCGCCGCCACCGCCGACTCGTACGCCTGGCGGGCCCGCTCCTGAAGGTGCGGCGAGGCGTCGTTGTAGGGGATCCAGCCCGTGCTCCCATCGGGATTCCGGTAGACGATGAAGAAGGGTTCCTCGGCGACATACCTGTAACCGACGACCCAGGGGTTCTCTGATTCCAGGAGGAGGCGGGTCATGTGACCGCCCTCAGCGTCTCGATGGCGCGGTCGATCTGGTCCCGCCTGGCCTCCAGCGCCTTGATCGCGGCGTCGATCGCGCCGCCCTCGCCCGGCACGGGGTCGGCGTCCTTCGCCTCAGGAGCGGCGGCCGCCTTCCTCGGCGCGACCTTCTTCTCGGGAGGCCTCCTCGGGGGATACGTCTCCCCGGCCCATGGGTCCGGCTGGTCGGGGAGCGCGTACATGTTCCGGCTGCCCTTCGGCCAGATCTTGATCTTGCCCTCGGCCTCGAGTTCCTTGGCGATCGCGGAGAGCTCTTCCGTCTTGATGTGGGTGTACTGCATGATCCGGGACTGCGTGCAGGACTTGGTATTCCGGATCTTGGCAAAGACCTGCTCCTTCTTGTTCGTGGCCACGAGCGGCTCCTTTTCCTCGATGGATGCTGGTTTCGGGAGGTTTCTGCCCGAGCCCGGCGGCAGCTTGCCGCCGAAACACGACGGGGGAATGGCGATCCTCTCTGGCGGCTTGGCCGCCTCGAGGCGCTTGACGCGCATCGGGCAGGAATAGCAGAGATTCTCGTCGTAGGGCCGCGTCATGCCGGCCTCGCGCTGCCGCATCAGCGACAGGCAGGCCACCTGGCGGCCGGGAGCGGCAAATTCGCAGGTCATCGTCGCGCTCTCTTGAGTTCCTCCAGCAGCTTCGCGGTTTCCTTCTGCTGTTCCTCGAGGCGGGCCAGGAGGACCTCCCTCCGGTCCTCCCGGGGAAGCAGCTTCGCCGCGTGGTACTTCCGCATCAGAATCCCCTTCTCCCCCAGGGCGTCAGCCAGGCGATCATATTCATCCGCGCTGAGCTTCGCCGAATCGCCGTGGAGCTTCATGGTGAGGAGCTGCGTGGACATCCCCATGCGGAACGCGATTTCTTTATGCTGCAAGCCGCTGTTCTCGACGCAGTGGTGCGCGGCTTCCGTGGAACACGAGAACTCCCGCGGATCGGCTTCCCGTGCGGGTTCGAAGGAGATGGTGTACTGATGAATTTCCCTCTTCACGCCGCCCTCCTGTCTCCCTGAGCCGGGAGCTTTAACCGAATTAAAGGTCGGTAAAAAGGAACCGAGATAAAAAAAGAGGCGATGGAGACCACCGCCTCATTCGCTGGCCGCCTTCCGATACTTCGGGTGCTTGAGCTCGAGGAAGGTCACCGCCCCGCCGGTCTCATCTTCTATCCGCGCAGCAAGGTCGTCGGACGCCGCCTTCTCCCCACTCTCGATCTCGGAGATGAAGGACTGCGAGGTGCCGACGCGGTCCGCGAGAGCCTTCTGGGTCACCCCTTCGCGGGTTCTCCATTCGTCCAATTTCATGGGGCCACCTCCTGCTCAAATCAAATATCGCGCCTTGCGATAGATGTCAAGGAGGAAATATCGTACCATGCGATTTGACGGAATTATCGCTAACGGCTATACGGGTTATATGGCTGAGAATATTGGAGATATCATTCGGAAGGCGCGGCTAAAAAAAGAACTGACGCAGTCCGGGCTCGCGCAGCGAATCAACGTGGTCCAGTCCCTCGTTTCCGAAATCGAGACAGGGAAAAAGAATCTGACGCTGGACGTCGTACGATCTCTCCACCGAGCCCTGGGGATTCCGCTGGAGGTGCTCGCGGCGGCCGCGGAACCAAGCGGAGTGCAGGTTGACGCCTTGTATGTTGCAGAATCGGCCCCGCCGCCCTATGGGCAGACGGAGCCTTTCTCCGTCCGGATCGTCTATTCCAAGAAGTTCGAGGAGCCACAGCTCCCCCAGGCGCGGGAGTCCGATTACCTGCCCGTGCCGATCGTCGAGGCGCGCGTGGCCGCCGGCGCTCCGGAGGTCGTAACGACGGAGCAGGTCGTCGACATTGCCTTCATCCACCGGCGGGCGCTCCACAAGAAGAACCCCCGAGACCTGATTTGCACCTTTGTGAAGGGCGACAGCATGTCCCCGATCCTTCACGACGGCGCGATCGTCTGTATTGACACGAAGGCTCGCCCGGAAAGGAATTCGATCCCGCCGGGGTCAATCTGGGTCGTCCGAAGAGACGAGGGCGTTGTTGTGAAGCACCTGCAGATCGCCGATGGTGCGATCGTGCTGATCTCGGCGAACACGAACTATCCTCCCGAAGTGATCTCCAACCCGGAGGCGACCATTGGACGTGTGGTGTGGGCGTGGCAAAGCTTTTCTTGATCATCGCGATCGCCGGTGGTTTACTTCTTTCGTGCGATCGCAAGGAGGTCGGGCGGTATCAGTTCCATGATTCCTCCAACGCCCTGCTTGTGATCGATACTGTAACCGGCAAGGTGTGGAAGTACGAAGAGGAGGGACGCTTCTGGATCCCCGTGCGCTCCCCGGCAGAACAGGACGAGCTGTTGCAAAAGGCCAGGGAGAAAAAAGAACAGAAGTAAACTGCCCCACCTGCGGGACCAGGATCTATCGCCTCATCATCTGGTCCCTGGTCCTGTTCTTTATCTCTGTTTTTTTCGCCGTAAAACTCCTCTCCCCTCTCCTTAAGAAACCGCCAGCCAGCGAAGAACAAGGGCTCACGCGCCCCTCTGTCCTGCCGCCGATGGCCGGAGATTCGATCCGGCTGCACATGGGGAAGCAGGATGTCCTCCGGGCCTGGGGTTCGCCGGAACGTGTCGTTATCTCGCAAAGCGTCGAGGACTTCCGAAAGGAGATCTGGTTCCTTTCAGGCGGCCGGAGGGTGACGTTTAACATGATCGGCACTGTTGAATCATTCGAGATGCCTGCCACGCTCCTGCCGTTATCCCGTTAATATCTGCACACATAGAGGCGTAATACAAATAAATCGCCTGCGGCGATATTTTTTTGTTGACTCGTATCGCCTCTTGCGATACTTGTATATCGCAGCCCACGATAGGGCCCACGGAAGGAGAAAATCGATGCCGATCTCGATCACGAAGTCGACGCAGATCTGGGTGCCAGGGCAGGCGGTGAAGGTTGGTTTCCTCAGCCTGGTGGTCGTGGAGATGGTGCCGACGCCCGGCGACGGCCTGCCGGACGCCTACATCCTTTCGTCGATGGACAAGCGGCGCACGTATCGCTTCGTTCCCCACAACGGGCTCGAGCGACTGGATTGAAGGGAGGCCACCATGGCGATCTCGGCACGCGACTACGACCGCTGGATCCTCTCGCCACCCGAACACGACAGCGACGAGGAATATTGCGAGGACGGTCTCTGTGGCGTCTGCCCGGGGTGCCGGTTCCAGGAGGGAGACGAAAAGTACCACCAGAAGCGGGATCAGGAGCTGGAGGACATGAGCAATGAGGAGTTCGAAAAAACGAAGGGAGGTAAGGAATGAGAAGGCTCACGGTGCTTGACTGGAAGTCGGGAAAGAACGTCGGCGACCCGAAGTTCGCCGGCTACACGGAACACCCGATCCAGGTGTCCGCGTACGCGGAGGCCTACAACCTCGAGGCGCATCGGCTGGGAAAGGAACGGGTAACGGCCTCCGGCGTCGTCTATCTGGACAAGGAGACGGGGGACCCGCGGTTCATCGATACCACCGCGGAGATGGAAGCCAACTTCATGGCCTTCTGCGCGGCTCGGGAATACTTCCGGCTGAAGATCGAGCCGACCGCCAGCGACAAGCGGTTCTACAAATTCGAGAATGACAAGTTTCCGTCTGTCACGACCGTCCTCGGGATCCTCGACAAGCCGGCGCTGATCCAGTGGGCGGCGAACTGCGCCGTCGACTGCATCAGGGAAGCCCTTCCGGAGATCCGGAAGAGCAAGACCTCGGCCGAACGGATCGAGCAGCTCCTGACCAACGCCAAGAAGAACTTCCGGGCGGTGTCGCGGAAGGCGATGGACATCGGAACCCTGATCCACGACGCCATCCAGACGCACCTGGCCGGCGCAGATCCGTCGAAACTCCTCGACGGCAACGACGCCGCGCAGAACGGCTTCCTGGCGTTCTTGGAGTGGGCAAAGGGCGTGAAGTTGGAGCCCGTCGCCCTCGAATACAAGGTCTATCACCCCGCCCTGCGGTACGCGGGCACGTTCGATTTCCTCGGGTACGTGGACCTCAACGGCAACGGCGCCGCGGCTGAGCCCGCAAAGAAAGAGGAGGATCTCGATGTCTTCTAACGTGAGCATGTTTCACAAAGCCGAACGGAAGAAAGCGAAACTCCGCTGCGGCCTGGCGGGCCCCAGCGGATCCGGGAAGACGTGGAGCGCGCTGCTCCTCGGGTTTGGGTTGGGCGGAAAGGTGGCCCTGATCGACACGGAAAACAAATCCGGCGAGCTGTATGCGCACCTCGGTGAATACCACGCCACCCAGATCGCGGCTCCGTTTACCCCGGACAAGTATATTGCCGCGATCAAGGCCGCCGAGGAAGAAGGGTTCGACGTCATCATCATCGATTCCCTCTCTCACGCCTGGGCCGGCGAAGGCGGTCTCCTGGATATGCAGGGGAAGATCGCCGATTCCGGAAAGGGGAACAGCTACACCGCCTGGCGAACGGTGACCCCGAAGCATCAGGCCCTCGTGGAGGCCATGCTCCAGAGCAAGGCCCACATCATCGCCACGATCCGGAGCAAGCAGGACTACGTGCAGCAGAAGGACGAGAAGACCGGGAAGACCGAGATCAAGAAGGTCGGGATGGCCCCGGTACAGCGCGAGGGCATGGAATACGAGTTCACGGTGTTCTTCGACCTGGACATGGCCCATGTCGCAACGGCCTCGAAGGACCGCACGTCCCTGTTCGATTCCCGATACTTCAAGCCGACGATCGAGATCGGGAAAGAACTTCTCACCTGGCTGAACACCGGGGTGGACCCCGTCTCCCTGCTTCCTCCCCCGCCCAAAACGCTGGATGACGTGCCTGTCGGCGGCGATCCCGAAAATACGCGTGCCGCGCTGGACGAGCTCAAGAAGCAGGAAGCCGCAAAAGCGGCCGTTACAGCGGCAACCCCTTCCTCTGCCTCGGCCGCAGGCCCTCCCGCCGACGGTCACGGTTCTGACAAGCAGCCCTTCGAGACCCCGATGATCACCGACGAACAGCGCAAGAAGCTGATGGCCTGCTTCAACGACCTCGGGATCACCAACCGGAACACGCGCCTGAACTGGGTGCAGACGTACCTCCACGACCCCGGGATCAAGAGCGTGAAGGACTTGTCGAAGGATCGGGCGTCCCGGATCATCGACGCCCTCGAGCACGCGCTGGAAGAAGCCCGGGCGCAGAAAGCGAGCGCGTAGATGGTCACCTTCAACCACGTACAGCTCGCGGGAAACCTGACCCGGGATCCGGAAGTGAAGTTCCTGGACTCCGGAACGGCCGTCTGCACCTTCGGCCTTGCCGTCAACCGGAAATACAAGAAGGGCGACCAGGCGATGGAGGAGGTCGGATTCTACGACTGCGAGGCCTGGGGCAAAACCGCCGAGATCTGCGGGGAGTTCCTGGCCAAGGGGCGCCCCGTGCTGGTCGACGGCCGCCTGAAGCAGGACCGCTGGGAGGACGACAAGGGAAAGCACTCCAAGATCAAGATCACCGTCAACGAGGTCCAGTTCCTGGGCAGCGCAGAGAAGAAGGAAGGCGCCCAGGGGGCAGCCGAGGACGCCGGGAACGCCGGAGGCGGGAGCGCCGCTCCCCCTGCGGAAGATCCGGACGACGCGTTTTAACTCGTAAAGGAGAGGCATCCGATGGACAAAACGGAGATCAGGTCCCTGAGCGATCGCATCACGGCAATCGAGGAGCGCCTCGGGATCAAGACCGTACCATGCGCAGGGTACTGCAATCAGCCGACCGCCGAGACTGGCGGGATGTGCCAGGCGTGCCAGGAGAGGGAGCGGCACGAAGTCGCGCAGCTGAACCGTACCCGGGGGAGGTTCTGATGGATACCGACATCAACATCGGAGCGACGATGGCCCGCCAGCGGGTAGCCGCAAAGGAAGCGGAATTCGACAAGCTCACCCTCGAGGAGAAAAAGGCACGGTCCAAGCAGCTCCTGGAGGAAGCGCACAAGAACCCGCGGGCGACTTGCTACATGGCCACCTGGTTCCGTGGGAAGCGGACGATCGTGGCGGTGTGATCCCGCCCCTCGGGGCGGCGAGGACCGGCCCGCGCCAGCCGCCAATCGGCGGGGCCATGAAGGAGAAGACGGTGGAGAAAAGCATAGTAATCGACGAGGTTGGCAACGCCTACAGGATCCAGTTGCAGGTCCGGAAGGACGACGCGGCAGAGGATCACGGCAAACCGGTGGTGGTGCTCGATACCGCCAAGGACGAGGAAATCGGGAAGGCGGTCCGCGCGCTGTTTCGAACCCGGGTGAGGGCAAAGAAGGAGAAGGTGGAGGTCGGGGCATGAACCTGACGGAGAAGGAAGCGCGCAAGAAAGAATGTCCTTACAGGTTTTCCCGCGATCCGGACAGATGGACGACGCTCTGCGTCGCCTCCGAATGCATGGCATGGCGGACGTCCATGAACAACTCCGGGGGTCACGTCATGAAGCAAGTTGCGCCGCCAACCCCGTGTAAGAACTGCGGCGGGGCCGGGCATATCGACGGTGACTGTTGCGCGGAGTGCGAGGGTGACGGGAATATCGGCCACTTCGAGCGCACCGGCTATTGCGGCCTCGCCGGGAAACCGGAGTCGTGACATGGCCTCCCTCCGCCGCGTACGGAAGATCGCCTGCGACGGGAAGGTGCGGCACGAGACCAAGGGGGCGGCGTACGTTGCCGCCCACCGCACCGGGAACGGGCGAGAAGTGAAACCCTACAAGTGCCAGTTCTGCGGATGCTGGCACGTCGGCCACCAGCCCACGGGGCCGAAAAGGAGACGGCAATGGAAAACCGTATAAGGCAGTTCATCCGGGAAGCCCTGGAAAGGACCACCTGCTTCTTCGCCGGTCACGATCCGACGGAGAACGACGTAAACGGGTACCGTCTCTGCAGGACCTGCGGTGCGCTGCTGAAGGACAGGGAGCCGGAGGCGAGGGCCGCGCGATGACTCACTCCTGCCACCAGTGCAAGCATTGGGAGCCCGGGGAGATCGACGAAGAGATGGGCCGGATCGGTAAATGCGCCCTGGCGCGGAAGAAGTACCAGGGCGACGTCACCAGACCATGGTCGTACCCCGCCTGCAAGGGATTCGAGAAGAGGGGGGAGAGGAAGCGATAATGGCCAATCCTCACCGGAAATGTCAAATTTGCGGCAGGAGGCACGCGCCGTGCCGGTGTGACCTCGGAGACGGGCATACCCCATCGGACGCGCTACGGGGCAATCCATTGCATTCGTTGCCTATAATCGCGGTGGCCCTCACCCGGATATGCGCCCTGCTGGAGAAGTTGACCGCACCCGAGGCAAACCCGTAATTGTACCCTTCCCCCTCCTTCGAAGTCGCCTTGAATCCGCCTCCTCCCTCGGCGCATGCTCCCGGTATCCCTACGGAGGGGCTGACGATGAAGGGGTCGATCCGGACGGAGGAGAAGTGCCCGGTCTGCGGGAAGGCGTTCCAGCAGATCCGCCACCCTCTGGTCCGGAAGCAGGTCATCGACATCATGTGCCCGGCCTGCCTGACCCGGCCGGAAACCTTCTTCATCGACGGCCGCTGGATCCGGGACAGCGAGGGGCCCCTGGGTAGGATCTCCTGCGACCGGGACGGGAGGCCCTTCGCCTCCTTCCTCCACGCGCACCGGACGCTGGAAACGATCCGGAAAGAGATCGACGAGCACCGGTTCAAGTCCTCCCGGTGGCGCCGGGCCGTCCTCGGGCAGTACGCCCTCTCCCATGCCTGCGACCCGTGGATCGACCATCTGCGGCGGGACCGGTCCCCGGAGTACGCCGACCACCAGCGGCGGTTCATCCACGACTGGATCCTGCCCGCCCTGGGCGACAAGGATATCCGGGACATCCGGGGGCTCGACATCGAGCTGCTGCCGGCAAAGCTCGCGGAGAGGAAGACCCGGAAAGGGACGCCTCCTTCGGCGAACACGACCCGGAACATCCTGACCGCCCTGCGGACCCTGATGGCGTGGCTCGTCGAGAAGGACGTCATCGACAAGGCCCCGTCGTTCCCTCCGCTATCCCCGATCCCGCGGGAGAACGTCGGGTGGATCGACCCGGAGGACCAGCGGAAGGTGATCGCGTCCTTGCGGGAGGACCTGCGGCTGCTGGCGGAGACGATGATGGAGACGGGGATGCGCCCGAATGAGGCGGTGGCGCTGAAGGTGAAGGACCTGCGGGAAGAAGCGGTATACGTCGAGCGGGCTCTGACGAGGCGGAAGAAGGTCAAAGGGACGAAGACCGGGGTGTCGTCGCTGCGCCCCGTCTCCCCCGCCCTGTTCGCCCGGCTGAAAGAAGCGGCGAAGGGGAAGCTGCCGGAGGCGTGGCTGTTCGTGAACAAGGCCGGGACGCCGTACCTGACCAGTCAGCTGTCATGGGAGTGGAGGAAGGCCGCGAAGCTGGCAGGGGTAGAAGTCTGCCTGTACGTCGCAAGCCGGCACAGCAGGGTCAGCCAGATGCGCCAGGAGCTGGAGAAGGAGATGCTCGAGCGGTTGCGGAAGGAGCTCTCCCACGGCCGCGGGACGACAACCCTGAAGCACTACGTCCGGGACGACCGGGAGAAGCACGGGCAGTGATCGGGCGGACCCTCCGAAATTCCCCTTTCATTTCGCGCCCTGCACGTCCGTCGTGATGACTTCCACGTCTCTATCTTACGGGAACCCGGGGGAAAATGCGTGGGTCAGCCGCGGGGGTGGTGCCTCCGGTGGATCTCGCGCAGGCGATCGGGGGTGACGTGGGTGTAGATCTGCGTCGTCGCGATGTCGGCGTGCCCGAGCATCGCCTGGACAGCGCGCAGGTCCGCCCCGCCGGCCAGAAGGTGCCCCGCGAACGAATGCCGGAGAACGTGCGGAGAGATCCTCTCCTCGATCCCGGCGGCGAGTGCCCAGTACCGGATCCGGTTCCAGAGCGTCTGCCGCGTGATCGGCCTCCCAAGGCGCGACAGGAAAAGGGCGTTCGACGCCCTTTTTTTCAGGAACCCGGGTCGGGCCTCCTCGATGTACTCCTTGAGTGCGGAAAGCGCCGCTTCGGCGACCGGCACGACGCGCTCCTTGCTCCCCTTCCCGAAGACCCGCAGGAAACCGGCGTCCGGGTCCACGTTCTCCAGCCGAAGCGTGACGACCTCCGACGCGCGCAGCCCCGAGGCATACATGAGCGTCAGCATCGCCTTGTCGCGGATCCCCTCCGGCGTGGCGCGCTGCCGGTCGGGGGCCGCCAGGAGCGCGCTCACCTGGCTCACGGTGAGGTATTTCGGCAGCGGCCGCCCCAGCTTCGGCGCCCGCACCTCGGCGATCGGGCTTGCGGCCAGGCGCCCTTCCCGCACCAGGAACCGGAAGAAGGAGCGCAGCGCGGAAACGTGCCGCGAGGCGGAGCGGGCGGAGAGCCCCCCCTCGCGCAGGGAGGTGAGGTAGGCAAGGAAGTTTCCCCGGGTGAACGACCGGGCGTCGATCCCGGCCGACTCCAGGAATTCGACGAACCGCCGCAGGTCGGCGCCGTACGATTCGAGGGTGTTCGCGGAAAGGCGGCGCTCCGTCGAGAGATGGAGCAGGAACGATTCCGCGAGGGCGTCGTTGTCCACGGGGGTCATTCCCCGATGGATTCGAGGAGGGCCTGCCGGACCTCCTCCTGGCGCGCGGGGTCCGTGATCTTCCCGACGTCGCGGTCGTAGAGGTAGAAGGCGTCCGCCACCTGGTCGGCCTTGGTGGAGATCTTCGACAGGCGGATGTCGATCCCCAGGGAGGTGAGCGTCCTCGTGATGTCGAAGAGCAGCCCGATCCGGTCGTACGTGAAGACGTCGACGACCGTGTACACGGAAGAGGCCGTGTTGTCGAAATTGACCCGCGTCGGCCGGTACTTCGGGACCTTGTCCCTCACGTACTTCCCGACCCGCGGCTCCGCGATGAGCGCCTCCACCGACATCTCGCCCCCGAGGACGGCCAGCAGGTCGGCCGTCACCCGCTCCTTCTTCGGCTCCCCCTGGAGGCTCTTTCCCCGGTAGTTCACGTAGAAGGTGTCCAGCGCCACCCCGTCGAGCGTCGTGAAGATCGACGCGTTCAGGATGTTCACGCCGTTGGCCGACAGGGTGCCCGCGATCTTTGCGAAGAGACCGCGCTCGTCCGGGCAGACGACGATGAATTCCGACGCTCCCGCCCCCGGGGCGTCGATCGTCTCCACGATGGGGGTCTTCCCGTCGAACCGGGCCAGGAGCCGGCAGTGGTCGGCGAACCGGGCGTCCGGGGTCCCGATGATGTACCGGTCGTCCACCCGGGAGAGGAACCGCGCCGCCGCTCCGGCGGGCTCGTCCTTCAGCCACTCCGTCACCTGCCTGCGCCGCGCGAACGCGCGCTCCTCGAAGGGGTGCTTCAACTTCCCCTGCTCGAGGACGTTCCTGGCCTTCTCGTAAAGCTCGTTCAGGAGCATCGCCTTCCACTGGGTCCAGACTTCCGGCCCCACTTCCCTCATGTCCGCGTACGTGAGGAGGTAGAGCTGGTCCAGCCGGGCGGGGGTCCGCACGGTCTCCGCGAAGGACAGGATCATCTCGATGTCGTGCAGGTCCCTGCGCTGGGACACGTGGGCCATCAGCAGGTGCTGCTCGACGAGGAACACGAGGTCGGAGACCTCCTCTTCCTTCATCCCCCAGCGCGCCCCGACGCGCGCGACGATCTCCGCGCCGATCTTCGAGTGTCCGTGCCCCTTCCCCTTCCCGATGTCGTGCAGCAGGATCGCGAGGGTGAGGAGCGCCTTGTCCGGCACCCGCTCGTGGATCTTCAGGAACATCTCCTCTTCCGGTGTCCTGCTCTCCGACACGGCGATCCGGGCCAGGACGCTGGCGCACCGGATGGAGTGGATGTCCGCCGTGTACACGTGGTAGATGTCCCGCAGCACCCTGCAGTGCAGCGGCGCGAACTCGGGTATGAACCGCCCCAGGAAAAGGCATTCGTTCATCGCGAGGAGCGTCTCGCGCAGGTGCGCGGGGTCGGAGAGGATTTCCATGAACATCCGCGCCGCGCCCGGGTCCCCCCGGAACGCCTCGCCGATCGAGGGAAGGGCCCCCTGGATGGTTCGTTTCGCCTGCAGGGAAAGCGCGGACTTCGTCTTCTGGAGCGTCCGGAAGAACTCCAGGATGCGGATCGGCTCCTTTTCGAAGGACGCCCTCTCCCCGGCCTGCAGCTTCCCCCTGTAGAGGACCGCCCCTTTCCAGCTCCAGCGGGCCTTGAGGAAGTCGAACGGCTTGCGCGGCATATCGTCCGGCAGGGGGCGGCCGACCTCCTCCAGAACCGCCCGGGTAAGCTGCGCCGCGGAGGCCGCATGGAGGTAGTACGACTTCATGAACCGCTCCACGCCGAGACTTGCGCCCAGGTTCCGGTATCGGAACAGCGAGGCGAGCTGCTCCTGCGCCTCGAAGGTGAGGACGTCGGACTTTTTTCCGAGGACGTAGTGCAGCTCATTGCGAATCCGCAGGAGGTAGTCCATGACGTGGCGGATTCCTTCGGCCGCCTGGACGTCGACGACGCCCTTCTGCCGCAGCTCCTTCAGGTCGCGGCACTTGTACTTCACCCGTGCCGCCCACACGGCCGTCTGCAGGTCGCGCAGGCCGCCGCGCCCGTCCTTGACGTTGGGCTCGAGCAGGTAGACCGTCGATCCCACTTTCTCGTGACGCGAGCGCATCTCCGCGATCTTGCTGTCGATGAACCGGTCGCCCGCGTTGTAATAGACGAGGCGGTCCAGCTCTCCCGAAGCCTGTTCGAGCAGCTCCCGGTTCCCCGCCACGTACCGGTAGTCGAGCAGCGAGCTGCGGATGGAGTCGTCGGCGGACGCCAGCCGGATCGTCTCCTTGATGTTCCGGACGCTGTGCCCCACCTCCAGGCCGAGGTCCCACAGAGGATAGAGGATCCCCTCGGTCATCGCCTCCACGTACCAGTCGACCTTGTAATGATAGAGGAAGAGCAGGTCCACGTCCGACTTCGGGCAGAGCTCGCGGCGCCCGTACCCGCCGACGGCGATCACCGTCATCCGGTAATTCATGTCCGGCGAGCCGGCGAGGAACCGGGCCCGGGACCGGCCGTGCAGCGCCGTCACGACCGCGTCGACGGCATCGGTGTATTTCCGGCAGGCGGCCAGCCCCCCGAAGAGGCCGGAGCGCTGCTCCTCCCGCAGGGCGAGATGGGTCGCCTGGAGGAATTCCCTCGCCCGGTCGAGGAACTCCCTGTCGGGCAGGTCCGGCAGCATCAGGTCCGGGAACGGTTCGGGGATCCCCACTTCTAAAGCCCGTGCCGGGTGAAACTTCCGTTCTGCCCGTAATACCGGACCGCTTCCGCGACGCCGTCCGCGATCCGCGCGAGGTAGGCCTCGTCCCGGAGGCGGGCCTCTTCCTGGGCGTTGCTGATGAAGGAGGCCTCGACGAGCACGGAGGTCATCCGGGCCCCGACGAGGACGAAGAAGGGCGCCTGCTTCAGCCCCAGGTTCTCCTGCCGGCCGTAGCCCATGGTAACGCTGCGGCAGATGGCGTCGTTCATCGTCTTGGCCAGCCGAAGCGACTCGTTCTTGCGGGCCCCGGTGAACATGTCGTCGATGATGAACTTCACCCCTTTCAGGCGGGCCACCGGGACCCCGTTCTCCCTCGCGGCCAGCTCGAGGTCCTCCTGGTTGCTGGCGCCGCGCGAGAAGACGAAGGTGGAGATCCCCTTCGCCTTCCGGTTGCGGCTGGCGTTGATGTGGAGGGAGACGAAGATGTCGGCCCGGCTCCGGTTCGCCATCGCCGTGCGCTCCTCCAGCGGGATGAAGACGTCGCTTTCCCGCGTCATGCGCACCTCGTACGCCTCGTGGCGCGACAGCCGTTCCCGGACCATTCGGCCGATCTCGAGCACGACGTCCTTCTCCTTGAGGCCCGTCGGCCCGATCGCGCCCGGGTCCTTCCCCCCGTGTCCGGGGTCGATCATGACGCGGATGCGGTTCTGTCGCAGCGAAGGCAACGGGGTCGACGGGGCGGACGACAGGAACGGCCCCTGTTCCTCGGGGACGGCCGGGGGCGGCTCCTTCGCGGGCGGCGCGGCGGCCTCCGTCGCCGGCGCCGCCTCTTCCCGGGGCGCCGGGATCTCCCCTTCCCCGTCGATGTCGATGATGATCCGGTACGGGTCGGGAAGGGCGAACACGCGGAACGTGCTCGACCTCTCGAGGTCGATGACGACCCGCACGGTGTCCTTGCTGTACCGGCCGGCCCTCACCTGCCGTAGCAGACCGTTGTTGACGCCGACGGGGTTGTGCAGGATGTCGCTCTGGATCCCGGCTCCGCGGATGTCGACGAAGATGCGCGGCGGGAGCTTCCTCGCGGGGTCCGCCAGCACGGTGTCCGCCTGCCAGTGGACCTCCCCGCCGGTGTAGATCGCCACCCGGGTGTAGATCTCGTTGGTCCAGGCGTGTATTCCGGAAAGGACGGGTGAGATTTCGGCCGGGGCCGCCGCTTGCGCGTCCGGAGGAGCCATGGGCGCCGCGGACAGGAGGAGTGCGAGCAGCGCGCCGAGGATGTATAGGAACCGCAGGGTCAAGACGTCCCCTTCCTCAACCTCTCTTTCCAGGCCGCAATCCGCATCAAGGCGTCGACGGGAGTGAGCCGGTCCGGCTCGGTGCGCCGGAGCTCTTCCAGCACGGATTCCTCTGTCCTGCGTTCCCCGCGGGAAAACAGATCCATCTGCGCGGGGTTCGCGCCCTCTCCCCGGCGGCCCGAAAGCGACGGGAGCCCGAATTCATTATACTCGGCGGATTCTAGGTTTTTCAAAATATCCCGTGCCCGATCGATGAGCGAAACCGGCAGGCCCGCCAGCCGCGCCACCTGGATCCCGTACGATTTGCTCGCGACGCCCTCGTCGATGCGCCGCAGGAAGATGATGTCGCCCTGCCATTCCCGAACCGCCACGTGGAAGTTCCGGGCGTGCGCGGAAGTCGAGACGATGTCGGTCAGCTCGTGGAAGTGCGTCGCGAAGAGGACCTTCGGCCGCGCGGGGGCGTCGTGCAGATGCTCGGCCACGGCCCATGCGATGCTGAGGCCGTCGTAGGTGCTCGTGCCGCGGCCAACCTCGTCCAGGACCACCAGCGTCCGCCCCGAGATGCCGGACAGGATCCTGGCCGTCTCCCGCATCTCCACCATGAAGGTGCTCTCGCCCCGGGAGAGGTCGTCCGAGGCGCCGATCCGCGTGAAGATCCGGTCCACGACGCCGATCTCCGCCCGGTCGGCCGGCACAAAGGAGCCGGCGTGGGCCAGCAGGACGATCAGCGCCACCTGCCGGATGTACGTCGACTTTCCGGCCATGTTCGGCCCCGTGATGATCGCGAGGCGGGCGCCGTCCGGCGAAAGCCGGCAGTCGTTCGGGACGAAGGCGTGCCGGCCGAGCATCTTTTCCACGACGGGATGCCGCCCGTTCTCGATGACGATGTCCTTCCCCCCGTTCACTCGCGGGCGGCCGTACCCGCCGTCGGCCGCCAGCTCGGAGAAGGCGAGCAGGACGTCGAGCTCGGCCACGGCCTCCGCGGCCGCCTGGATGGAGGGAAGACACCCTTTAAGCGACTCCCTCAAGGCGAGGAACAGCTCCTCCTCGCGCGCGTTGCGCTCCTCCTGTGCGCGCAGCACGCGGGTCTCGAACTCCTTCAGCTCCTGCGTCACGTACCGCTCGCCGTTCGCCAGCGTCTGTTTCCGGACGTAATCGTCCGGGACCCGTTCCAGGTTCGCGCGGGACACCTCGATGTAGTACCCGAAGACGCGGTTGTACCCCACCTTGAGCGCGCCGATCCCCGTGTGCCGCCTCTCCCGCGCCTCGAGCTCCGAAAGCATCTCCCTGCTGTGCGTCAGGAGGTGGGTCAGCTCGTCCACCCGGCCGTCGTACCCCGGGCGGAAAACGCCGCCTTCCCTGTACCCGGCCGGGAGCTCGTCGGCCAGCGCCCCGGAGATGAGCCCGGCGGCCTCGGAATGGTCGCCGAGCCGTTCGAGCACGCCCCGCAGCAGCGGGGAGGCCGGCTCCCCCAGCGCTTCCCTTAGCGCCGGCAGCGCCGCCAGGTTGTCCTTCAGCGCGCCCACGTCCCTGGGTCCGGAACGGTCCTGCGCCAGGCGCGACGCGAGCCGGGGCAGGTCCCCCATGGAGTCGAGGCGCGACGCGAGTTCCTTCCGGATGCCGTGCGCCTCAAGGAGCTCCCCCACTGCGTCGTGGCGCTCCCCGATCCGGTCGACGTCCTGAAGCGGCATGGCGAGCCACGAGCGGATCAACCTCGCGCCCATGGGCGTCCGCGTGCGGTCCACCGCCCACAGGAGGCTCCCCTTTCTCTCGCCGGACAGCGTCGAGAAGATCTCGAGCGTCCGCACCGCCGTCTCGTCCATCGCGAGGTAGCGTACACCCGCCCGCTCGGAAACCCGGGTGATCTCCGAAAGCGCCGCGGGCTGGTGGACATGCAGATAATACAGGATCGCCCGGACGACCCCCGCCGCCGGATGGCCCGGCGGGGGGACGTTTTCCATCCTACCGGGAGGTTCGAACGACCCCGCCGCGGCGGGGGACAGCTCCGTGAGGAGCTTCCCCTCGATCAGCCGCTTCCCTCGCGGAGTCGACGGCTTCCCCTCCCCCTCCAGCGCCACGAACTCCGCGGGGGTGATGCGAAAGAGCGCGTCGGCCAGCGCCTCTTCCGTGGGGCACGTCTCGTGATGGAACTCCCCGGTGGTCGCGTCGAGCGCGGCGTACGCGAAGGGCGCCGCGAAGCGCACGGCCGCCAGGTAGTTGTTCCCCCGCGCGTCGAGGCACTCCTCGTGGAACACGAGCCCGGGAGTGACCACCTCGGTCACCTCGCGCCGGAAGATCCCTTTTTGCCCCGGCTCCTCCATCTGCTCGCAGACCGCGACCTTGCACCCCTGCCGGATCAGCTTCGACAGGTAGGCGTTGCGCGCGTGGTGCGGCACCCCGCACATCGGGATGTTCGCGTCCTTGTCCCTCGAGGTCAGGGCGATGTCGAGGAGGCGGGAGGCCCGGATGGCGTCCTCGAAGAACATCTCGTAG
>DCUH01000133.1:0-123655 GCA_002327765.1 bacterium UBA2219
CCGAGCACGTATTTTTCCACCAACGCTTCCCTCCCCTCGGAGGGAGTCGCTCCCCCCGCGATCGCGGCGGCCAGCGCCGCCGCGGCGACCCAAAGCATCCGAATCCCTCTCGTCATGACCCTCTCCATCGCTCCCCGGTTTCTTTGCGGCGCGCGTTACATTATTGATGTCGGACGGACGGCGTAAGGTTCAGGCCGGCTTCCAAAGGCGGGCCATCAGGCCGGTCAGCAGGGCCGCCAGCAGGAGCCGCACGCCGAGGATGACGAAGCCGTTCCCCCCGATGACCACGAAAATGAGGATGTCCTCGACCACCGAGTGGCATGTGGCGAGGAACAGCCCCATCAGGAAGAGCTCCCTGGCGGGGAGCCCTTTCTGCTGCGCCACGCGGATGATGATGCCCGCCCCGTAGGCGATCCCGAGGAAGATCCCAGTGAACAGCGGGACCGCGGCGTCCCGCGTGAGGCCCACCCCCCTCATCGCCGGCTCGACCAGGTTCCCCGCCCTCCGGAAGACGGGCAGGTAGCGAAGCACCTCGAAGATCGTCACCATGGGGACGATGATGAGGATCAGCTTCAGGGAAAGTTTGACGGCGCCGACCAGCGCGGCCGGGAGCGCTTCCATCTCAGACGAGCCCCCACAGGAAATACAAGCCGCGCAGAAGCAGCCCCGCCGCGACGGCGAGCGCCACCCGGCAGAGCGTGAGCACCCATCCCCTCGTCCCCGTGGTGGACAGCACACCGCCCTCGACGATGAGGTTGTGGGCGATCCCCATCATCAGCCCGCACTGTGTCACCTGGAAGGAATCCATCTGCAGGGGGACCATGACGGCGATGGCGGCGTAGAGGTTGAGCACGAAGGCGGCGACGAACGCGAAGGCCGCCTCGCCCGGCAGGCCGAAGATCCCCATCCACGGGGCGAAGGCCCGTCCCAGCAGGTCGAGGACGGGCGTCCCTTTGAGCAGGGTCACCCCCACGTAGAGCGGGACGGACACGACGATCATCTTCCAGGACGTCCGCAGGCCGGCGGACAGCCCCGTCCGGATCCGGGTCGGGATGTCCGGGACAGGGTCCTCCCCGGCCATGGAGGCCGGTCCGGGATCGCTCAAACGCTTCCCCTTTCGCGAAGGGAATGACTCTAGGGAAGGTTCGAGTATACCATTTGCCGCGGGCTGCCCTGCCGGGGACGGCCCTACCGGACGCGGAACTCAGCGACCGAGCTTCGGAGCTCCTCCGCCTTGCGGGCCACCATGCCGGCGGTCTGCGCGATCTCCGACGCGCCCGCGGCGTTCTCGCCGACCGCCTGCGAAACCTGCTCGATGTTCGAGGAGAAATCGCGGATCGTCACGCTCAGCTCCTCGGTCGCGGCGGCGATCCGGCGGTTCTGGTCGGTGCTGTTGCGCACGCGCTCCCCGATCAGCCCCATGGCGGACTTCGCCTTCTCCCCCAGCTCCGCGCTGCGCACCACGGCCTCCCTGCCCATCCGCATCGCGTCGACCGCCCCCGCGCTCTCCTCCTGCACGGCGCCGATCGCCCGCGAGATCTGGGCCGTCGCCTTCTGGGTCTTCTCTGCGAGCTTGCGCACCTCGTCCGCCACCACGGCGAACCCGCGCCCGTTCTCGCCCGCGCGGGCCGCCTCGATGGCCGCGTTCAGCGCCAGCAGGTTCGTCTGGTCGGCGATGTCGTTGATCAGGACGGCCACCCCGCCGATCTCCTTCGCGCGGCTCCCCACGGCCTCGACGGTGCCGGCGGCCCGCTCGACCACGTCCCGGATCCCGTTCATCGCACCCAGGAAGTCGTCGATCACGACCGCCCCGCCGGAGGCGGCCTCCAGCGCCATCACGGACGCGTCCTGCACGCTGTGGGTGTTCGTCGCCACCTGGCCGACGGTCGCGCTCATCTGCTCGGAGGATGCGGCGACGGACTCCGTCTGGCCGCTCACCTGCCGGTTGGCCTCGTGGATCCGCGTCGTGGTCGAGGAAAGCTGCTCGGCGGCGGAAGCGAGCTCGTGGCTCCATCCGGCGATCTTCCCGAAGGTCTCCCGGAGCCGCTCCCCGAGCCCGTCCAGCGCCTCGACGATCCCCCGCACCTCCTCCGTGTCGGCCGCGTCCCGGTCCATCGTCGCGGTAAGATCGCCCCGGGCGAACCGGGCCGCCACGCCGGCCGCGGATTCGAGCGGCGCGATCATCAGGCGGACGGAAAGGAACGTGAGAATCCCGAAAACGGCCGCCATCAACGCCGCGACGGCCACGGCGACCAACTGTATCCGGCCGAACGAGCCGAAGAAGTCGCTTTTCCGCTCGCCCACGAACAGCGCGCCGATCGTCTTCCCGGAGGCGTCCTTTATGGGCTCGTACCTCGTAAGGTAAGGGACGCCCAGGACCCCGGCCTCCCCCTCGAACGGTTCCCCGCGGTCGATGACGGCTTCGCGGGCGGGCCCCTGAAGCTTCGTCCCGACCGCCCTCGATCCGTCCTCCTTCATGATGTTCGTGGAGATCCGGGTGTCCCCCATGAACACGGTGGCCGCCCCGCCCGTGAAGCGCTTCACGCGGTCGACCACGTCGTCATCCCCGTTCAGCGCGTGCTCGCCGACCAGCAGTTTACCGTCCTCCACCCGGAACCCGGCCCCCTTTTCCGCGAGCAGGACACGGAAGACGTTCATGCTCCTATCCTGGGCCATGCCCGCCTTCCGGTACAGGTCCTCGTTCATCATGTAGAGACAGGCGGCCGCGGTGACGGCCGCCGCGGCAGCCACCGCCAGCGCCGCGAAGACGAACATCCTGCTCTTCATGGTCCTGATGAACCGGAAAAATCTCACAAAGAAGGAAAGCACGCGGAACCCCCCATGCGGATACATCCTCGATCACGGGATGCTTTTTGGAACAACAGGGGGATTTATCGGCATGGTATCGGAAATCTTTAGCGACAATTGCGGCGGGAGGGAACCCGCCGGCGGGGCCTTCGCGCGTCCGCGGGGGGGGCTTCAGCCCCCCCGCTTCTTCATTCCTTTCGGGGTCTTCCCGAACAGCGCGCCGGAGCGCAGGACCGGTTTTCCGTCGAGGTACACCTCTCCCTGAAACCTCAGGTCCTTGATCATGTCCCAGTGGACCGCCGAGTCGTTCTTCCCGCCCGATTCGGGGTACGACCGGCCCACCGCCAGGTGGATCGTGCCCCCCATCTTTTCGTCAAGGAGGATGTCGCGCGTGAAGGAGGTGACGCCCGCGTTCGCCCCGATGCCGAACTCGCCGAGGACGGAAGCGCCCGGGTCGGCGGCGAGCATCTCCTTGAGGTACCCTTCGTTTTTCTCGGCCGACGCCGCGACCACCCGCCCCCTGCGGAACTCCAGGCGGATCCCCGCGACCTCGCGCCCCCCGGCGATGGCGGGGAACTCGAAGTAGATCTTCCCCTCCGTCGAGTTCTCCACCGGCGCGGTGAAGATCTCGCCGTCGGGCATGTTGTACTCGCCCGCGCACGGGACGGCGATGCGCTTCCTTATGGAGAAGGACAGGTCGGTCTCCTTCCCGACGATCCGCACCCGGTCGGTCTTATCGAGGATTTTCTTCGCCCGGGCGAACATCCGGGCCATCGCCCCCCAGTCCTGCTCCACGGCGCGGTAGTACAGCTTCTCGTATTCCCCCAGCGACCGGTCGGTCTCCTGGGCCAGCGCTTCCGTGGGGAAGTTCGTCAGAACCCACCGCACCCGCCGCAGCAGCACCTCGGAGATCGGCTTGATCGCCTTCCGGCGATCGGCGATCTTCCGCGGCGGGATGTGGGAGAGGTGCCGGGTGTTGGCCGGCGCCAGGATGATGATGTCGGCGTCGATCGTCTTCGCCTCGAACATCTTCGAGGGCGGCATATGGCGGATCTGGTCGGGCGACGCCTCCTCGTAGAAGATGCCGTTCGCCTCCTCGAATCCGGCGGCGAGGAGAGGATGCGCCCCGGCACGCAGCACCTCGCGGTAGACCGCCAACGCCAGCGGCCGCCCGAGCTCGCCCGTCGAGATCCGGACGATCTCGCCTTTTTTCGCCTTCACCGAGTGGCGGACCAGGATCTCCGCCAGCCGCTTCACCTGTCTTTCGGAACCCATCTCTTCGCCCTCCCTATCCCTTTAGAAGGGATTCCGGCACGATCAGTTTCCCGGGCGGCCGAACGCTTCCCTCCTCCCGTTTCAGTGCCTCGATCGCCTCTTTCCTTTGCAGCACCTCCCTGTACTTCTCCTGCGCGCGCCGGAACGTCTCCGGGTCCGCCAGCTCGCCGTTGAAGGCGTAGCACGACTCGGCGAGGATGGGCGAGTGCAACCCGAGCTGCCGGTGCTCCTCGGGGCAGAGGTCGAGCAGCTCCTCCCAGTCCCCGTAAAGGATACTGTGGGAGCCGACGAAGATGGCCCGGAAGGTCGACTCGATCATCTCGTAGACGTGTGTGCACCCGAGGTTCCGCGGAATACGCTCCCGCACCCGCTTCATCCCGCCGCGCTCCATCACACCGATCCCTTTCAGGCTCGAGAGCACCTCGAGCGGCTTCGTCTCGCAGCAGGGATACGGGATCCGGTCCATCCGGCCCGCGATCTCCTCGATCTGGAACGTATCGGAAAGCAGAACGGCGAGGTCCATGTCGTGGTAGTCGTCGTGCAGCCGGGTGACCGCCAGCACGCGCCCGTCCTTGAGCTTGTAGATCTCGTTCTTGACGATCCGGCCGAACGTCTGCTTGTGGTGCTTGGCCAGGTCCCGCAGCGTCTTGTAGTCCATCGTTTTCCTTTCAGTCCTCCGCCGGCGGCTTCGCGGCGAGCCTGCGAAGCTCCGCCAGGTTCCGGATGTCCATCTCGAACTCGTCCTCGCCGTCCTTGGGGGTTTCCAGGACCATCGGCAGCCCGGAGAAGCCCTCGTGGGTCAGGATGCGGTGGAAGCCCATGGGGGAGATCTTGCCCAGGCCGATGTGCTCGTGCCGGTCCACGTTGCTGCCGCCCGCCGACTTCGAATCGTTCAGGTGCCACATCCGGACCAGCGGCGCGATCCCGAACGAGTCGAGCTCCCCGATCAGGGCGTCCCAGCCCCCCTTCGGGCCGAGCTCGTACCCGGACTCGAACAGGTGGGCGCTGTCGAGGCAGACCGCCACGTCCGCGGGGGCCCCCGCGGCGTCCAGAAGCTCCCGGAGCTGCCGGATCGACCGCCCGATGGAGTTCCCCTGCCCGGCGGTGTTCTCGAGCAGGAGGGTGACGCCCGCAGGGAACCGGCCGAAGGCGCGCAGGCCGGCAGCGATGCGCCGGATCCCCTCCTCCGCGGGGTCCTCCCCGCAGGACCCGGGATGCAGCACGAGGTAGGGAACCCCGAGCATCGCGGCCCGGGACGCCTCGTCCTCGAGCGCGTAGAGCGACCGGGTGCGGACCGTCTCCTTGGACGACCCGAGGTTGATGAGGTAGGCGCAGTGGATCGCCACCGTCTTCACCCCGGTGCGCGCGCTCTCCTCCCGGAAAGCACGGACGTCTTCCTCCCCGAGCGCCTTCCCCTCCCAGCGGGTGCCGTGCTTGGAGAAGATCTGGACCACGTCGGCGCCGATCCGCTTCCCGCGTTCCGGGGCCGTGTGAACCCCTCCCGCGATCGACACGTGCGCCCCGAGGGGCGGCAGTTTCCTTTTCACGGTTTTTTGCGCTCCAGCCGGTGGCATTGCCGGCAGTTCTTCTTCCGCAGCGGGTGGTCGGAGGGCAGCGGCGGCCCGGCCGCGGCGCCCATCGAGGGCGGCTCGGCGGGGCTGACGGCGTGGCAGGAGCGGCACACGGCGTCCGCCTCGGCGTCGTCCCCGATCCCCACGACGGACAGGTGCGCCGGCGTGCGGCCGATGAACCGTTCCTTCCCCGTCATCGACAGGTACGCGAGCAGGGCGACCACCGCGACGACGACGGCGAGGAACAGGGCGTCCCTCCCGCGGGACCGCGGCCCGCCCTCATTCATCCGCACGCGCCTTCGTCACCCGCAGGACGCATTCGTCGCGCCCCTCCCCGCGGGTGCTCTCGAAACGAAGCTTGAAGGGCATCGCGCCCTCCCACGTGCCGAAGTCCACCGCGTGGGCGATGCGGCACAGCGTCTCCACGTCCCGGTCCGGAAGCCCCATCGACCTCCATTCATCGACCAGCGGACACCGCGACATGGCGAGCACCGCTTCCCCGGAGGAAAGGGACACGATCCGCGGGGCGAACTGGTGCTGCTTCAACGGGTCCGGCGACGCGAACTCCTTCGCCGCCCGCTCGAGGTCCCCTGCCCGCGCCTCCTCCGTATAATTGCGCTTCGACTTCTCCGCGCCGTAGTTGCGGATCGCCTCGCTCATCCATTCGACCGCCCGCTCCTCGCCGAGTTCCCGCCGCAGCACCAGGAACAGGTGGGCGTACACGCCGGCGCGCTGGCGGGTGGCCTGCGCGACCTTTTCGCCCGCTTCCGACATGGCTCCTCCGGACTCTCGTAGTAAAGTCTGATTTTAAGACCGGGAGAGACCGGTTTTCACCTTTTTTCCCGGGGTGCGAGATCGAAAAGCGATATCGCTATCGCGGGGGGGGTGCCCCCGGAAAGTTGTGGAATGACATTCCACAACTTTCCGGAGGGAGGATGTGAATAAAGAAGGAACTGCTTCTGACAGGGCGGGGGACACTCTTTCCCTTCGCCCGAGTTTGAACCAAGAGTGTCCCTCGAAAGCGCTCGCCCCTCCATCGATAGCTTTTCCGTACGTACCTTCCGTAGAGAAGATCTACTCTATGGCCTGTGTCTCTGCGGTTTTATTGCCGGGCGGAGGCGGCTTTTCTTCCCCCGGGCCGGTCGGACGCCTGCTGCGGCGCGTCCGGCAGCGCCGCGATCTTGCAGTATTCGTCCCGGACGTACTCCTTGAACCGCCTCACCGCCTGCTTCGCGGAGGGATCTTCGACGCCGCCCGCCGCGTTCGCGCCGGGCTCGGCCGAGGGCCGCAGCAGCTCGTAATACCGGACCCCCGAAGCGGTGGCGTAGGAGCGGGAGGGCACGAGGACGGTCGGCGCCTCCCCTTTCTTCGAGCGCCACACGGAGGCGCCCACCAGCTTGAGGCCGGCGAGCAGCCCTTCATCGAAATGGATCTCCACGTCGGCCAGCTTCGAGGCCGGCGTCCCTTCATGGTTGAGGACGTAGTGCACGCGCATGGTCTTGCCCTCCTTTGCTTGTGGTTGCGCGAAAGGAGTTCAAGCGGCGTGCCATGCGGACCGGCGGGGGCCTTTCAGACCATCATGTGGTACGGGTCGGGGTCGGCGTCGAGGCGAACGCCGGATTTCCTGGCTTTCTCGCGCAGGGGGCGCAGGAGGTCCGGGAGCGCCTCCCCGAAGGGAAAGGCGGGGGGAGCGACCAGCAGGACCTGGTAATGGAACCGCCGCTTGACCCGGGCGATCGGCGAGGGCGCCGGCCCCAGCACCCGGATGCCGAGCGACGCCAGCGGCCCGGAAAGCTCGCGCGCCGCCTCGTCGGCCGCCTCCCGGGCGGCCTCCTGCCGCGCCCCCCACAGGCGCAGCATCAGCATCCGGCCGAAGGGGGGATACCCGACGGATTCCCGGACGGCGAGCTCTTCCTCCATGAACCCCTGGAAGTCGTTCTGCGCCGCCTTCCGGACGCAGGGGGCCTCCGGCGAGAGGGTCTGCAGGATCACTGTCCCGGGCAGCCCTCCCCGTCCCGCGCGCCCCGCTACCTGCGACAGGATCTGGAAGGTCCGCTCGGACGAACGGAAATCGGGGAACGCCATGGAAAGGTCGGCCAGGAGCACGCCGACCAGCGTCACCTCGGGGAAGTCGTGCCCCTTCGCGATCATCTGCGTGCCCACGAGGATGTCGACGTCCCCCTTCTGCATGCCGGAGAGCACCTCGGCGTACGCGCCGCGCCGGCGCGTGACGTCGGAATCGAGGCGGGCGACCCGCGCCCCCTTCCATCGCTTCGCCACCCACGCGAGGAGCCGCTCCGTCCCGATCCCCACCTGCGCCAGCTTGTGCCCACCGCACTTCCCGCACGCTTCCGGCTCGCCGCGCTTCACGTTGCAATAGTGGCAAAGGAGCGCCCCGTGCTCCTGGTGCCAGGTCATCGCGACCTGGCAGTTCCGGCACTGCACCGTCGTCCCGCAGTCGAGGCAGGTGAGGGCGGAGGCGAAGCCGCGTCGGTTGAGGAAGAGCATCGCCTTCTCGCCGCGGGCGAGCGTCTCGTCGACGGCGGCCTCCAGCTCGGCGGAGAAGAACCGGTCGGCGCCGCGCCGGTCGGCGCGAGCTTTCAGGTCGACGACCCGGATGGCGGGCATCCCGCTCGACCCGATCCGCTCCGGGAGGGCGAGAAGCGCGGCGGCGCCCGTCCGCGCGCGATGCCACGATTCGGCGGACGGGGTGGCGGAACCGAGGATCACCACGGCGTCCTCCATCCGCCCCCGGAGCAGCGCCAGGTCCCGCGCCTGGTACCGCACCCCGTCTTCCTGCTTGTACGCGGCGTCGTGCTCCTCGTCGACGATCACCAAGCCCAGTGCCGGGAAGGGGGAGAAGACCGCGGAACGCGCCCCCACGCAGAGGAACGTCTCCCCCGCGCGGACCCTGCGCCACTGCCCCGCGCGCTCGGCCGGGGACAGGCCGCTGTGGAGCACCGCCATGCCTTCGCCGAAACGGGAACGCACCCTCCCCAGAAGCTGGGGGGTCAGCGCGATCTCCGGGACGAGGAATATGGACTGCCTGCCCGCAGCCCTCGCCTGCTCGACCGCCCGCAGGTAGACCTCCGTCTTCCCGGAGCCGGTGACGCCGTGCAGGACGAAGGCGGCGTGCGCGCCGGAGGCGATCGCCACGCCGATCCGCGCCAGCGCCGCCTCCTGGCGTCCTGTCGGGACCAGCTCGCCCGACGTGTCCGGGAGGTGCGCGGCGGAAAGGGATGCCGGCCGGGGCCGCGCCTCCGCAAGAAGAAGCCCGCGGGCGGACATCCGTCTCGCGCACTCCGGCCCCCCCGGAACACGCGCGGCGAGGTCGGACGCCGACAGCTCCCCCGCCTCGCGGACCGCATCGGCCACCCGCCGCTGCTTGGGAGTCAGCCCCTCGGGCGGGAAACCGGGCGCGAGCCGGAAGAAGCTTTCCGTCCGCGCCGCCGCCGGGGCTTCCTTGCGGGGGAGCCCCCGGGGAAGCGCCGCCCGCAGCATCTCCCCCGGCGGGGCGAGGGTCTCGCGCGCCGCCGCCAGCAGGAAATCGACATGGCGCGCCGAGATGTACGGCTCGTCGTCCAGGAAGGAGACGAGCTCCCTGGCCTCCCGCCCTTTCAGGGACGACCCGTCGGTGACCGCCGTCACCAGCCCGGTCAGCTTCCGGCTCCCGAAGGGCACGAGGACCCGCATGCCGACGAGCGCGCGACCCTCCAGGCCCGGCGGCACCCGGTACGTGAACGGATGGTCGATGGGAAGCGGCACGGCCACTTCGACGAAGAACGCGGGAGGCATGGACTGGCTCATTCCAGGATGATACTACCGCTGATAGGATGGAGTCGGCCGATTCGAACCCTTCCTCCCGGAGGTGCGCCTTAAATTGCCTTCGAAGAATCCTCCCGATGCCCGCGACCTGATCGACAAGCTTTCCGGCGCCTTCCCCGGGGTCCTGTTCCAGCTCCTGCGATCCCCCCGCGGGCGTTATCGCTTCCCGTTCGCCAGCCGGGGGATCCTCGAACTGTTCGAGGCGTCGCCGGGGAAAGTCCTGAAGAACGCCTCCCCCCTCTTCGCCGCCATGCACCCGGAGGACCGGGACGGCGCCGCCGCGTCCCTCGAGGAATCCGCCCGCCTGCTCCTGCCGTGGCGCCGCGAGTTCCGCGTGGTCCTGGCGAAGCAGGGGATCCGGTGGCGTTTGGGAGACGCGAAACCGGAGAGGCTCGAGGACGGCGGGACCCTATGGCACGGGTCCTTCCTGGACATCACCGACCGGCGGCGGGCCGAGGAGGCGCTGGCGGAAAGCGAGGACATGTTCAAACTTTTCCTGGAGCACAGCCCCATCTACGTGTTTTTCAAGGATCACGAGATACGGTCCGTCCGCCTGAGCCGGAATTACGAGAAGATGCTCGGGATGCCGATCGGCGAAATCCTCGGCAAGACCATGGATGAGCTGTTCCCGTCCGATTTCGCCAAGAGCATGATCGCGGACGACCTGAAGGTGCTGAAGGAAGGAGAGATGGTCGAGGTCGAGGAGGAGTTTGGGGGCAGGTTCTTCACGACCATCAAGTTCCCGATCATAAGGAAGGGAAAGCCGCCGCTCCTGGCCGGCTTCACCATCGACGTCACCGAGCGCAAGAACCTGGAGGCGCAGCTCCGGCAGGCGCAGAAGATGGAAGCCGTCGGCCAGCTCGCGGGCGGGATCGCCCACGACTTCAACAATCTGATCACCGTGATCACGGGATACGGCGAGCTGCTCCTTTCGAAGCACCCGGAAAGCGACCCGGAGCGCCCCTGCATCGAGGAGATCCTGAAGGCCGGGGACCGGGCCGCCCGTCTCACGCGCCAGCTCCTCGCGTTCAGCCGGAAGCAGGTCCTGAAGCCGCAGGTCGTCTCCCTGAACGATATCGTCGAAGGCATGGGCGGGATGCTCGAGCGGCTGATCGGGGGAAACATCCTCCTGGAGAGCTCCGTCGATCCCTGCCTGTGGCCCGTGCTGGTCGACCCCTCCCAGATCGAACAGGTGATCATGAACCTCGCGGTCAACTCGCGGGATGCGATGCCCGAAGGAGGCTCGCTGACGCTGTCCACTTCCAACGTGACGCTGGGAGAGGACTTCGTCCGGGATCACAAGGGATCGCGGCCGGGTCCGCACGCGGTGCTCACGGTGAGGGACACCGGGACGGGGATGGACGAAGCGACGGCCTCGCACGTCTTCGAGCCGTTCTACACGACCAAGGAGACCGGCAAGGGGACCGGCCTGGGCATGGCCACGGTCTACGGCATCGTCAAGCAGAGCGGCGGCTACATCGCCGTGGAAAGCGCGGTCGGGAAAGGAACCACGGTCCGGATCTATTTCCCGCGCGCAGGCATGGGCAGGTAGGAAAAGGTGGTGGAGGAGAAGGGGATCGCCCGCCTGAGGCTCGGCGGCCCCGCCATCGCCCTATGCGGCGCGGC
Organism: bacterium UBA2219; assembly: GCA_002327765.1. GTDB lineage: Bacteria > Desulfobacterota > Deferrimicrobia > Deferrimicrobiales > Deferrimicrobiaceae > UBA2219. Next base: position 11,106 of record DCUH01000133.1, read on the forward strand.
TCGAGGGCTGACGCGCTCCCGTGCGTCGCGCTTTCCCTCGCTCATCGCTCGGCGCCCCGAGCCGGTTCAATCCCCGCACACATGTATAGGTAAGTAAGAAAAAGGTGGTGGAGGAGAAGGGGATTGAACCCTCGACCCCCACGTTGCGAACGTGGTGCTCTCCCAGCTGAGCTACTCCCCCACCTTGTAAACGAATATTTTCCACGATCCGCGCGGTCCTGTCAAAGCAAAACCTTCCCGGCCCGGCGAAAGAACGGGAAGGCCCCCCGAAGGAGCGCCCAAACAGGAAACAATAGTTGATCCCCGAATCCCGCCGAATTCAAAAGCAAATAATGATTTAACCGATAAAGTTTTCCACACCCTGACCGATAAGGCATCTATGAAGGCTCGTGCGGCAGAAAGGGGGTTCACCCTCGTCGAGCTCATCATCACCGTCGCGATCGTCGCGATCCTGGCGGCCTTGGGCGTGACGAACTTCCTTGCGTTCAAGGAGAAGACCCTGGTGACCATCGCCATCTTCGACATCAACGCGATCTCCAAGACGCTGCTGGCCGAGACGACGGACAACCCCGGCGGCCTGCCGGCGGGCGAGTCGGAATACGCGGCGTTCTGCGCGGCGAGCGGGCTGCCGCTCCTCGATCCATGGGGAAAGCCGTACCAGTATTACAAGCTCTACGGGCTCACGAGGCAAGAAGTCAACCAGGACAAGACCGCGCGCAAGAAGGGGCCGTACAAACCGTTGAATTACGACTTCGACCTATACAGCATGGGCCCCGACGGGCAGAGCAAGCCGACACTTTCCGCCAAGGTGAGCCGGGACGACATCGTCCGCGCCGACGACGGCGCCTTCATCGGCAAGGCGTCCGCGATCCCGCTGGAAGAATGAAGCCTCCCTCCCTTCCGGCATCGTTCGGGCGGCGGATGCTCGCGCTGCTCCTGCTTTGCATCGCCGCGCCCGGAATCTTTTTCGGGTACCTGTCGCTGCGGCGGGTGGAGGACAAGCTCCGGCAGGACACGCTGCGGGGGATGCGGTCGAGCAGCAGCAAGATCGCCATCACGATCTACGACACCTTTTCCTCCGCCTCGATCCAGACGGAATTCCTCGCGGGCGTCCTCGCAAGCCCGAAATCCAGGGAAATCCTTTCCGCGCGGGTCCTGGAATCGATCTACACGGACCGGTTCGTCGCAGGCGCGACGCACGTCATCGACGGCTCCCGGACGGAACCGCTGTTCGGCGACCCCTGTCCCTTGCCTCCGCTTCACCACGGGTCCCTGGTCCACCTCGCCGCCGGCAAGAGCCTTCTCTACCATCTCCAGGACACCGAAGGGGGATACAGGTTCTTCCTCGCACACGGCATCCCCGGGTTGCCCCCCGAACGGGAATACCTGGTCTGCGAAATCAACGCCGACCCCCTTTGGGAACGGGTCCGCGAGGTCATCCCCTCGGATTCGGAGGCCGCCGTCCTGTACCGGGAAGAGGAGATTTATTTCCGGAGCGGCCCGCATCCTTCCGGGCTCCTGGAACGGATCGGGCATCAGAGAAAAACGGAAGCCGCGGGCAGTTTCGAATGGGGGCGGGGCCCGGAGGTCCTGCTCGTCGATTACGTACCGATCTTCCTGAAAGCGACCTTTTTCGACAGCGGATGGACCGTCGTGACCACCCAGCCCCGGGCGGAAGCGTTCGCCGCGGCAATCCGGTTCCGGTGGATCCTCCTCCTCTCGATCACCCTCATCGTCCTGGTCGCCGGGCTGTTCGCCATCGTGCAGGTCCGCCGCAGCGTCGCCCCGCTCGCCACCCTGCGGGAGGGGACCCGGCGCATCAGCGGGGGGGATTTCGACAGCCGCATCGAGATCGGCAGCGGGGACGAGTTCGAGGAACTCGCCCGCTCGTTCAACGCCATGGCGGAGCAGCTCGGCAGGGAGTTCCGCTCCCAGGCCGTTTTCGGAAGGACCATCCAGTTGATCCTGGGAGAGACGGACCGGGGGAGGATCGTCCGGGTCCTGCTGGACAACGTCGGCTCCGTCGTCCCATGCGACTACGCCGGGCTTTCGCTTCTCGAAACTCCCGGACAGGCGGGTGCGATGACCACATGCACCCGCGACGGGTCGCCCGCGGACCGGTCCGGGACCGGCAGGGCCATGATGTTCCTCGACGTGAACGAAGCGGAGCGGCTGAAATCGACGGAAACGTGCGCCGTCGCGACGCCCGGCGGGGAATTCGGGAATTTCCTGACGCGCGGGCCGGTCCCCCGCCCCGCAACAGGCATCATGGCGCCGATCCTTTCCCACGGGGAGCTTTCCGGACTGCTCCTCATCGGGTACAAGAACCCCTTTTCCCCGGCACGGGAGGTCCTGATCCGCCTCCGCCAGATCGCCGACCAGGCGGCCATCGCCCTGAGCCGCGCCCGCCTGGTCGAGGAGCTGAACGAAAACGATTTCGGAACGCTCCAGGCGCTCTCGCGCGCCGTCGACACCAATTCCCACTGGACGGCGGGCCACTCCCAGAGGGTGACCGCCCTGTCCATGGAGATCGGCTGGGAGCTCGGGCTGCCGCAGAGGGAGATCGATTCGCTCCAGCGCGGCGGGCTGCTCCACGACATCGGAAAGCTCGGCATCCCGACGTCGATCCTGGACAAGCCGGCCGCGCTCACAGAGGAGGAGTTCGACCTCATCAAGAGGCACCCCTCCTCCGGGGCGGCGATCCTCCGCCCGATCCCGACCATGGAGAAGATCATCCCCATCGTGGCCCAGCACCACGAGCGGTACGACGGCTCGGGGTATCCGCTCGGGTTGAAGGGGGACGAAATCTCTCTACACGCGCGGATCGTGGCGCTGGCGGACGTGGTCGACGCCGTGTCGTCGAACCGGCCGTACCGGCCGGGCTGGCCGCAGGAGAAGACCCTCGCGTTCGTCCGCGAGTGCCAGGGCGCGCAGTTCGATCCGGACGTGGTGAAGGCGTTCCTACGGGTCGCGGCCCAGAAAAACGGCGGCCCGCTGACCGGCACGGCGTGGAGCCCGACATCCGAACGCCCGCGAAACCCCCTTCCCCTGGACGCGGCGCCCGCCGCCGGTCCGGCTACGGTCCGCGAAGCCTCTTTTTCCGGGTATAGCGAACCGTCCCTCCGCGATTAGAGGGTTCGGCCATGATATTAAAAAAGTTAAGGGGAATCGGCACATTGTGCTTGACAGCGGAAACGAAGGTTTTTAAAATTTGGGTGGATTTATTAAACGGAGGGTTTAAAAAACAGTCCCGTGATCGACATCGGCGCGAGGATCAAGCATCTACGGCAAATCAACGGGCTGGCGCAGGCCGACCTGGCCGAGCGCGCGGGACTCACCAAGGGATCCATCTCCCAGATCGAGCGCAACCTCACCTCCCCCTCCGTGGCCAACCTCTTCGAGATCCTCTCCGCCCTGAACGAGACGCCTTCGTCCTTCTTCGCCGACGTGGACGAGGAAAAGGTGCTCTTCCGGAAAACCGACGCGCTCCCATCCGAAGTTACCGGATACAAGACGTTCGATACGCTCCTGCCGAAAAGCCGCTACCGCTCCATCGTCGCCTATCGCGCCACGATCTCCCCGGGAAGGCAGACGCCCCCGGAGCCGGCCCAGGAAGGGGAGAACTACGTCCTCGTCCTGTCGGGCCGCCTGGGACTGCAGCTCGGGAAGGTCTCCTACGTGGCGCGGAAGGGCGAGAGCCTCTACTTTTCGGGAGAGCAGGAATTCGCGTACTCGAACAAGGGAAAGACGCTCGTCGATTTTCTCTGGGTGCGCACGAGCGGATGACTTCGCCCGGGCTTTTTTAAGCCCACGGCCATCCCCCCCGGAGGCGGGGAGGAAAAACGAGGAGGATCATGGAGACCCATCCCGGTGACGACGCCGTACCGCTGAGGCGCCCGAAAGGGGGGGCGGCCCCGGTCGGCCTTCCCTGGCCGCATGCCACGCGCGAGCAGTGGAACGACTACCGCTGGCAGCTTTCCAACCGCATCACCTCCGTGGAGGACCTCGCGGGACTGTGCGGCATCTCCGACGAGGAGGCGCGCCTGCTCTCCCGCGTCAGCGACCTCTACCGCATGGGCATCACGCCCTACTACTTCTCCCTGATGCGGTTCGACGACGCCGACGACCCGATCGCCCGCCAGGCGATCCCCTGCGCCGAGGAGTACTTCGGCGTCGAGGGCGGCGAGGACGACCCGCTGGAGGAGGAGAAGGACATGCCGGTGCCGGGGCTCACCCACCGGTACCCGGACCGCTGCCTGCTGGTCGTGACCAATTTCTGCTCCATGTACTGCCGGCACTGCACCCGGAAGCGGATCTGGACCCTCGGCGAAGCGGCGAAGACCGAGTTCGAGCTGTCGAAGATGTTCGCCTACGTGAAGCGCCACGAGGAGATCCGCGACGTCATCGTATCCGGCGGCGACCCGCTGACGCTTCCTTCCGGACGCCTGGAATACATCCTGAAGAACCTGCGGAAGATCCCGCACGTCGAGATCATCCGGATCGGCACCCGCGTCCCGGTGGTCCTGCCGATGCGCGTCGACGACGAGCTCTGCGCCGTCCTGGAGAAGTACGGCCCGATCTGGCTGAACACCCAGTTCAACCACCCGCGCGAGGTCACCGACGAGGCGAAGGCCGCGTGCGACCGGCTGCTGCGGGCCGGCGTCCCGGTGAACAACCAGACCGTCCTTCTCAAGGGCGTGAACGACCACCCCGAGATCATCCGGAAGCTGAACACGGAGCTGCTCAAGGCGAAGGTCCGCCCCTACTACCTGTTCCAGTGCGACATGGTCCGCGGGCTGGAGCACTTCCGCACCCGGCTGACGAAGGGGATCGAGATCATGGAGGCGCTCCGGGGGCACACCTCCGGGCTGGCCGTCCCCTCGTACGTGGTCGACGTGCCGGGCGGCGGGGGGAAGATCCCGCTGATGCCCACCTACATCCTCTCGATGGGCGAGGAGCGCACGGTCCTGCGCAACTACGAAGGGATCATCGTCAGCTACGAGGAGGCGCGCGACGACGGCCGCCCGTCGGCCCGCCCCGAGACGACGATGCCCGCGCCCCGGAACGACGTCTACCGACTGCTGACCGGGGAGCTCCGCTCCCTCACCCCGGCGGGCAACGAGCGGATGGCCAGGAGAAAGCGCCGGTGCGAGTCGGCCTCGCCTACAACGTAAAGCCGGCCGATCTCCCCGAGCACTTGCCCGAGGACGCCTTCGAGGAATACGACTCCGAGGCGACCGTGGGCCACATCTGCGATGCGCTCCTCCGCCTGGGGCACGACGTGCGCCGGCTCCCCGCCGGTGCGCGGTTCCTGGACGCCGTGCGGGAATCCCCCCTCGACATCGTCTTCAACATCGCGGAAGGAGAAGGCGGCCGGTGCCGCGAGGCCCACGTCCCGGCCGTGCTCGAGATGCTCGGCGTGCCGTACGTCGGGTCCGACCCGCTGACCCTGGCCGTCACCCTCGACAAGCCCGTGGCGAAGAAGCTGGCGGCGCACGAGGGGTTCCCCACCCCCGCATTCCGCACGTACCGCTCCGCGGACGGATTCACGGAATGGCCGCTGGCCTTCCCCGTCATCGTCAAGCCGGTCTTCGAGGGGTCCAGCAAGGGGGTCCGGCTCTCCTCCCGGGCTTCCGATTTCGAACAGGCGCGGGAGATGGTCCGGTTCGTCACGGAGACCTACCGCCAGGAAGCGCTGGTCGAGGCGTTCGTCCCGGGCGCCGAGGTCACGGTGGGGATCTTGGGGAACGACCCGCCCCGCGTCGCAGGGATGATGGAGATCGTCCCGAAGACGGTGGACCCGTCGGAGTTCGTCTACTCGCTCGAGGTCAAGCGGGACTGGGAGAACCGCGTCTCCTACCGCGTGCCCCCCGCCCTGCCCGGCCCGGTCCTCTCGCGGATCGAGCGGAACGCGCTGGGGATCTACCGGGCCCTCGGCTGCCGCGACTTCTCCCGAATCGACTTCCGGATCGACCGGGAGGGGACGCCGCAGTTCATCGAATGCAACCCGCTGCCCGGGCTCTCCCCCGGATACGGCGACCTGCCGATCATGGCCGAGCGGATGGGCATCCCGTACCTTTCGCTGATCGAGGAGATCCTCTCCCATGCCCTGGCCCGGCTCGGGATGGCCCCGGCGTGACCGCGCCCCCGGCGAAGCCGCTGCGCGTGGCCGTCCTCTACACCTCCGTGTTCGAGGCGATCAAGGAGGTCAAGGAGGAGATCCGGGAGGAGATGGACCTCGAGGTCAACGCGCGCACCGTGGCCGGCGCCCTCCGCTCCGAGGGGCACGAGGCGTGGCCGCACGCCTTCGGGCAGGACGCGGGCGAACTGGTCTCCGGCCTCTCCGTCATGAGGCCGGACATCGTCTTCAACCTGAGCGAATGCCCGTTCCTCAACCCGGAAAAGGAGATGCACGCCTGCGCGCTCCTCGAGCTGGCCCGTCTTCCCTACACGGGGAACGGCCCCCTCGCGCTGGGCATCTGCAACAGCAAGTCGCTCACCAAGAAGATCCTCGTCGCTGACGGGATCCCCACGCCGCCCTTCCGGCTCTACACGAACGAGCCCGCGCAGGACCCGGACATCCCGTATCCGCTGGTCGTGAAGCCCGCGAACGAGGACGGCTCCGCCGGGATCACCGAGGACAGCTTCGTCCGGGACCTTGCGGAGCTTTCCCGCCAGGTAAAATGGCTCAAGGACGGCTTCCGGCAGAACGCCCTGGTGGAGAAATTCGTCGGCGGCAGGGAATTCAACGTGGGAGTGCTGGGGAACGGGACGGCGGCCGACCCCCACAAAACGCTCCCCCCCGCCGAGCTGGTCTACCGGAACCCGCGCTGGCGGCTTTGCACTTACGAATCGAAATGGGACAAGACCCACCCCTCGTACGTCGAGATCGCCCCCGTGTGCCCCGCGGATGCGCCTCACGAGCTGCTCGACCGGATGTCGCGGATCACCCTGGAGTGCGCCCGGATCTTTCGCCTTACCGGGTACGCCCGCGTGGACTTCCGGATGGACGAGGAGGGAGAGCTGTACGTCCTCGAAGTGAATCCCAACCCCGACATCTCGCCGGACGCCGGCATGGCCCGCGCCGCACGCGCCGCCGGGCTCTCCTACCCCGCGCTCATCGGCGAGATCCTGCGGCTCGGCCTCGCGCTGGGGGCCCGGTGACACGGATCCGGCGCATCGGGCCCGGCGACCGGGAGGCGATCCGGGAACTGATCGCCGGGACCCGCGCCTTCAAGCCGTTCGAGGTCGACGTCGCGATGGAACTGGTCGACGTCGCCCTGACGCAGAAGGACCAGGAGGACTACCAACCCTTCGTCCTCGCGGAGGAGGACGGCTCGGTCGCCGCCTACGCCTGCTTCGGGAAGAACCCGATGACCAGGGCCACGTTCGACCTCTACTGGATCGCCACGCGGGCGGACCGGATGGGGAAGGGATACGGCAGGGCGATGGTGGAATTCGTCGCGGAGGAAGCGCGGAAACAGGGCGGGAAGCTACTGGTCATCGAAACCTCCTCGCAGGAGAGCTACGGGACCACCCGAAGGTTCTACGACCGGATCGGGGCCACGCTCGCCGCCACGCTGCCCGACTATTACGACGAAGGGGACGACAAGCTGATCTACCTGCTGCCCATCCGCTGAGTGCGGAGACGAGAATCGCTATCACATACACGGCGATCAGGCCATCCTGAAGCTCAAATCAAAAACCGCAGGGAAAAACTTTTCATAGGGCATAGATCAGTTTTCTGGCCAACTTGGGAAAAATAGTTCCATGGATAGAAACAATTTCCCTGCCGGAGTAGCTATGGATCAGAATTTTCTCTTTTGTTTCTTTATGTTATAAATAATACGGTGCTTGGACCGACTTTTGCTTCGGTTTCTGTTCCATCAGGATTGGAGCCGTAAAAACCAATTCGTGAGGATCGCTCCGTATGAGAACCAGAAGAATTCGTTCGGATATCCCGGCCCTGTCCATGCTCCTGCCGCTTTTCCTATTACTGTCCGGCTGCGGGGGAGGCAGCACCGCGGTGGATGCGACCAACGGTTACGCGCCCGTAATCGCCGTGGCTGCCGCGACAACCGTGACCGAAAACAGCGCGATACTGAATGGTTACGTGATTCCGAATGGGTTGCCCACAGACGCCTGGTTCGAATATGGATCCGAGGATACCCTGTCTAGCTTTTCCTCGACATCGCCCAAACCGATCGGCACAAGCCTCGACAATATCGCGGTTACCGATTCCGTCAGCGGACTCAACGACAACACCACATATTATTTCCGTATTTGCTCCTCGAACACGAAAGGCACGATAAAGAGCTCCATCACCAACCTTACCACCTCCTATGCCGGGGCCCCTCCCGTGGTCGTAACGTCGGCGGCGACATCGGTTGCCGCGACCACCGCTACCCTGAACGGAAACGCGACGCCCAACGGCGTGGCGACCACAGCGTGGTTTGAATGGGGAACGAGTCCAACGCTGTCGTCCTACGACAGTACGCCGTCCCAGGCGGTCGGCTCCGGCATGTCCAGCGTGGCCGTCGACACGGGGCTGACCGGACTCTCCTCGGGGTCCACGTACTACTATCGGATCGCGGCTACCAACAGACAAGGGACAAGCCGCGGCTCCATCCTGAGCTTCGTTCCCGGCGCGGCTCCCGCGGTCACGACGCTTGCGGCGACGTCGGTTAACGCGACCGCCGCCACCCTGAACGGCAACGCGACGCCCAACGGCCTGGCGACCACCGCATGGTTCGAATGGGGAACGAGTTCGACGCTGTCGTCCTACGACAGTACGCCGTCCCAGGCGGTCGGCTCCGGCACGTCCGGTGTAGCCGTCGACGCGGGGCTGACCGGCCTTGCCACGGGAACCACGTACTACTACCGGATCGCGGCGAACAACGGGCAAGGAACGAACCGCGGCTCCATCTTGAGTTTTATTCCCGGAACGGCGCCGACGGCCTCGACATCGGCGGCGACGTCGGTCGGCGCGACCACCGCCACCTTGAACGGCAGCGCGACGCCCAACGGCCTGGCGACCACCGCGTTTTTCGAGTGGGGAACGAGTTCGACGTTGTCGTCCTGCTTCAGCACATCGTCCCAGGCCGTCGGCTCCGGCACGTCCGGCGTGGCCGTCAACGCCGGGTTGACTGGGCTTTCCTCTGGAAACACGTACTACTTTAGAATCGTGACGAACAACGCGCAAGGGACGAGCCGCGGCCTCATCTTGAGTTTCGTTCCCGGCGCGTCGCCTGCGGTCTCGACATCGGTAGCAACGCCGGTCGGCTCGACCACCGCCACCCTGAAAGGCAACGTGACGCCCAACGGTCTGGAGACCACCTCGTGGTTTGAATACGGAACGAGCCAGTCGTTTGGATCCGAAACACCCCACGTGATTGTCGGCTCCGGCACCTCCAGCGTAGCCGTCACCGCTGGGCTGACCGGGCTCTCCTCGGGAACCAAGTACTACTTCCGGCTCGTGGCCTCGAACAGCAGCGGAACGCGTCAAGGGTCCACCCTGAACTTCACCACCGTCACACCGGGTGCGCCGATACCGACCACCCTCGAGCCGGAACGGATCGCCACAGGGGCGATCTGCAACGGGAAGGTCAACCCGAACGGCATCGCATCCATCGCGTGGATCGAATGGGGCACGGATCCGAATTTGTCGGTGTACAATTCCAGCTCGTCCCAGTCGATCGGCTCCGGCACCAGCAACCGGTACCTGAGCGAGCCGCTGACGTACCTGACCGCCGGCACCACGTATTACTGCCGGGTCGCGGGGCAGAATTCAAAGGGAACCACCCAGGGAGCCATCGCGAGCTTCACCGTCATCGACGGTACCTGGACCATAAACGATAACTTCACAACGGATGAAACGGGGGAATACGCGATTACCGGAACGGGATCGATATCCCACAACTCAGGGACCGGGAAAGCCGTCGTCACGGCGGGCTCGGGTAAAACCCTGACCATCACGAAAAACTGCTATGACGGCGGGATCAGTACCGGGACCTTTTCGATGGAATTCGAGCCGACGGCCGAGAACGGAAGCGGCGCGAACCTCACGATCCGGCTCGCGGACACGTCCGATACCTACTTCGATTTTTCCGCGAACGACGGCTGGTTCCGGAAATATCGCCGGGGGCTTCTAGTCGATAACGTGCAGCTCCCCGCCACGTACTCCGTGGGAAACACCTATACGATCAAAATCACTTTCGCCCAGATGGTGGCCACCGTCGAGGCATTCGACGCAAGAGTCAGCATGGATACCAACGATGATAACAATCCCGTTAACTCTCTGGTCATCACAGCGACCGAGATGAACGCGACCTACGACAACATCAGGGTGACCAAGAAACAGTGACCGATTCCCCGGTCTCGACGTACCAGATGAAGCCGCGGACCGGGACGCCCCACGCCTCGGAGAGGATGGAGCAGTACTCGCGCAGCTTGCCGCGGTACCGCTCCTCCGTTTCCGTCTCCCGCGGGCCGGTCTTATAGTCGACCACCCGGTGCTCTTCTGCGCGCGGCGGCCCGCCCGCCGCGCGCACGACGAGGTCGGCCCGGTCCTGCGCGACCTCCCCGCCGCGGAAGCCCAGCAGCGGCAGCTCCGTCCCTACCAGGATCGAGGCGCACAGCTCCCGGAACAGCCCGGAGGACCGGACGGCCGAAACGATCCGTTCCCACCGCTCCTCCTCCCCCGTCTCCCACACCGCGGGGAGAATCGCGCCCCGCGGCGGCCACGGGTCCGACACCGGAGGATACGCCTCGAACACGCGGTGGACCTTCTCCCCGAACCGCTTCCCGCGGGATCTGTCGTACAGCTCGGCCAGCGTGACCGGCTCCGGCGCGGCAGGGGAAAGCCCTTCCGGCTCCTCCTCCGCCGCGCGCTCCGGCGGCGTCGGGGGCGGGGCCGGGGATCGCGCGGCAACGTCCGCCGACGGCAGGGGCGAGGCTACCGGCACGCGAAGCAGCCCGCCGTCGGGGACGCCGTCGTCGGGAGCGCCGCCCGGCGAAGGCGCGAGCCGCACCCGCAGCCCGGGCAGCCCCGTCACGGGGCACGTTCCCTCCCCGTCGGGGCGACCCGCGGAGATCCCCTCCCGGAGGGCGTCCGACAGGTCGCTCCCCTTCCCTTTTCCTCCCTCCAGCAGGTACAGCCGGTCTTTCGCCCGCGTGGCGGCGACGTACAGGAGGCGCCGCTCCTCCGCCGCCATCTTCTCCCGTTCCCATCGCTCGAACGTCACGGGGCGGCCGGCGCGCGGCACCTCGCGGAAGGCGGAATAGGTGCGGAAACCCGGGAAGATCAGGGCCGAAAGCCCATGGACCCGGTCCGCGCGCAGCCCCCGCGGCTCCTTCCTCCCGCCGCGGGACAGGGCGCCCAGGATCACCACCGGGAACTCGAGCCCCTTGGCCGCATGGATGGTGGAGAGGCGCACGGCGTCTTCGTCCTCCTCGAAGTCCGGGACTTCGTCCTCTTCCCTCCCCTCCGCCGTCTTGCGGCGGATCTCCGCGAGGAAGAGCTTGAGGGATCCCGCCCCCTCCCACTCGAACGCGCGGGCCATCTCCGCTGCCTTCGCCAGGTTCTGCGCCACGCGCTCGCCCTCGGGAAGCCGCGACGCGACGAAGTCCACCCCCGTCTCCCGGTAGAGGTCGGCCAGCAGGTCCGGGAGCGACGCCCTCCCCCGGCGGGCGGACAGACGGGACAGGAGGGCGACGGCGTCCCGCGTCCCGGGCGGGACGGCACGGGGATCGCTCCCGTACAGCGGGAGGATCTCCTCGTCGGACAGCCCGAAGAATACGGTCTTCAGCGCCGCGTGGCGGGCGGAGAGGTCCGCGGGGACGTCGACGGAGGAAAGGACGATCCGGAGGTCCTGGATCTCGCGCCGGAAGAAGAACCCTTTCCGCGAGGGGACGATGTTCGGTATCCCCGCGGCGGACAGCGCGCTCCTGTAGTCGGAAAGCAGCTCGCCCGAGGCGTCCGAGCGATAGAGGACGGCGACGTCCCGCAGCCTCGCGGGCCGCTCCGCCCCGTCGCCGCCGCGGACCTTCACGGCGCCGACGATCCGGCGGACCAGGCCGGAGAGGAACTCCGCCTCGTCCACCTCCGGGGAAAGCTCGTACAGCGTCACCGGGGGCCCCTCGCCGGGGTCGGACCGGTGCGGGGCGACCGGCGCGTACGCCGGCGAGAAATCCTCCCCTCCCGGCAGGATGCGGCCGAACAGCCCGTTCAGCGCGGCCAGCAGGTCCGGCCGGCTGCGGAAGTTGCGGGAGAGCGGCACGTACTCGCCGCCCGCCGCTGCCATCTCCTCCCGGAACTTCCGGTACACCTGGATGTCCGCGCGGCGGAAGCCATAGATGGACTGCTTCGGGTCCCCCACGACGAACAGCCGGCCCGGGGGGCCGCCCGCCGACAGCACCCGGAGGACCTGCGCCTGGAGCGGGTCGGTGTCCTGGAACTCGTCCACGAAGATGTAGCGGAACCGCCCGGAGAGCCGCCGGGCGACTTCGGGGCTCGACGAGAGGAGCGCCTCGGCCCTCAGCAGCAGGTCCATGAAATCGAGCCCGCTCCCCTTCGCCCGCTCGTACGCAGCGAGCGCAGCGCCCGCCCTGGAGAAGAGGAAGCGCGCGGCGGCGTCGCCGGCGGGTACCTCCCCGAGCAGCCGGAAGAGCCTGCGCAGGTCGTTCCGCACGTCGGCCAGCGGGGGGCCGTCGGGCCGCGGGTACTTCTTCCGGCTCGTGCTCTTCCGCAGGTCCATGTCGAACGGGTCTCCGCCCGCGGCCGCGCCGGACGCCGCGGCGTCGAGGTCCCCGCGGCTTATCGCTTCCCAAATCCCTTCGAGGACCGGCAGAGCGTTCCGGAACGCCTCGGCCGCCGGGTCCCCTTCCGGGGCCCGCATGCCGGCCACGAAGGCCCGGAAATACTCCACGCGCGGCAGGTATTCCCGCAGGAGGTGCCCGAGGAAATCGGCGGGGCGCCCGAAATCCGGCGCCTCCCCCCGCAGCAGGTCGCGCTGCGTCATGCAGAGCTTCCGCAGGACGCTCCACACCTTCTCGTGGTCGGGCTCCGCGAGGAGAATGCTCTCCCATTCCGGGGAGATGGAAGGCGAGCCGAACTCGCCCCGCAGGAACAGGCGGAACGCCGCGTTCCACGCGTCCGCCGCCTCGCCCTCGGGCAGCACCTCGAACAGCGGATCGACCCCCGCCTCGGCGGGGAAGGAGCGCAGGACCCGGGCACAGAAGGAGTGGAACGTGGTCACGGACAGCCGTCCCGCCGCTTCGGCCATCTCCTCCGCCCGCCGTCGCAACGCCCCGGCCTCCCCGTACCCTTCCGCCGGGATGCGCACCATCGGGTTCCACGCCCGCATCCCTTCCTCGATCTCCGCCGGGCCGCCCCCGCCCTGCGCCGCGGCGTAAAGACGCTCCCACCCTTCGGTCAGGCGCGCCTTCATCTCCGCGGCCGCCTTGTCGGTGAACGTCAGCAGGAGCACCTCGTCCGGCGTAAGCTCCTGCCGCTCGAGGAAGAGGTTGGTCACCCGCGCCACGAGCGTCGCCGTCTTCCCGGTGCCCGCGGAGGCGTCCACCGCAAGGTTCCGCACGAACTCGCGCGCCGCCTTCTCCCGGTTCGCGAACATCCGCCGTCACCCCGCCGCCGGCCGGTGATCGGCCAGCATCCCGAGCGCGGGGTCGCGCGAAAGAGCCGCGGCAAGGGCTTCCCGCCCGGCCTCCGGCCCTTCTAGGCCGGGGGGAACGCGGCAATGGTCCCGGAAAACGCAGCGGTCGCAGTACCGCGGCGCCGCCCGGCCCGCGTAGGTGAAAAGGTGATGGGGAAGCGGGGGGAACGTCCCTGAGCGCACAAGCGAGAGCCAATCGGACAGCGCGGAGGCCCATCCCTCGCCGACCTCGTCCCAGGAGGGCGCCTCCACGGCGGCCAGGCCGCCCTTGAGGAAATAGAGCGTCGCCGACACGGAAGGGGGCGCGGGAACGAGCGCCTGCGCCCAGGCGAGGTACACGGGCACCTGGTGCGAGAGGCCGTGGACCATCCATTCGGGCCTAGCCTCCGCCCGCTTCGGGTCGGCGTATTTGTAGTCCACGACGCGCGCCTCCCCCGAAGGGCCGCGGTCCAGCCGGTCGACGCGGCCGCGGAGTCCCGGAAGGGAGGAGGGAGGAACGACGAACGTCTCCTCCACGAGGTCGACCCGCCATCCCGGGGCTTCCGTCTCCCTGCGCCGCTCCCAGGCGGCGAGCCGATCGACGTCCCTCGCGATCCCGAGGCACCGGATGCGGAAGAGCCCCGGCAGGCCGGTAGGGTTCTCCCTGGAAAACGCGGCGGCGGCCTTCCGAGCCGCCGCGGCGGCGGCTCCCCACCCCTTCCCCTCCGCGGCGCCCTTCCCGAGGGCCCTCAGGATGTCGTGCGCGATCTCCCCCATCCCGGAAGACGTCAGGGAGACCGCTTCCTCGGGCTCCTCCGGCGGGTCGAGGCGCAGGATAAAGCGGAGGAAGTAACGGTACGGGCAGCGGGACAGCTCCTCGAGGGCGGTGGCGCTGTGCGTCTCCGGCGGGGATGCCGGAACGCCGGCCGGATAGATCCCGACGCCGCCGGAGCGCGCGGCCCATGCGGACAGGGTCCTCCGGATGCGGAGCCACGGGACTTCCGCGGCGGGGGTCCATTCGCCGGAGCGCCACGAGGCCAGCGCCCGTTCCCTCGCGCTGAGCGGACCCTGTCCCGAAAGGGCGGCGAAGGCGGATCGGGGAAGGCGCTCCACGGCCGCGCCCGGGGCCGCCTCCCATTCCTCGGAAAAGACGGCGGGGCCCGTGAACCGGGATATCAGATGAAGGAGGTAGCGCGACGGCCGTCGCAAGGCCCCCGACGCGTCGCCCCGGCGGACGGAAAACGCGATCCCCTTCCGCACGGACGCCGCGGGCAGGGCGAAGAGGAGCTTCTCCTCGGCGGCGTTGCGCCGGCGCAGCGATAAAGCGTCCGGCAGGCCGTCCTGCGAGAGCAGTCGGTTCATCTCCGCGCGGTCCTCGTCCGGGAGCAGGGGGTCCTCCTCGAGCTGCGCGGGGAACGCGTCCTCGTTGACCGAAAGGACCAGCGCGCGGTCTGCCGTGACGCCGCGCATCGCGATGGAGTCGCCGAAGACCACCGCTCCCGGCGCGCGCATCCCGCCGCGCTCCCCCGTGAAGAGGCGGCGGGCGGCGAGCAGGCCGGCGAACCAGTCGATCGCCTGCCGCGACCCCGGCCACGGCGCCGGCCCGTCCGGGATCCCTTCCAGGTCGGCGAGCATGGCGAACAGCTCCTCCACGGCGCGGCGGTCCCGTTCCCCTTCCGCGCTCCCGTCCAGGACCGCCTGGAACCGCCGCGTGAGCAGCTCCCGGATCGCCCTCGCGAAGGAGGCGTAGCCCGCGGCTCCGAGCACCGGGGAGAGCGACTCCCGCAGGGCGCGCACCTCCGCGGACAGGAGCTCGAGCTGGGCGGCCCGCCCGTCGGCCTTCTCCCCGTCGTCCCCGCCGGGCCGGCGCGAAGGCCGATGCAGCCGGGCGTCCCAGTCGGCGCCGGAGACGACCATCCGCTCCCGGGTGAGGACGTCCCACAGGTCGGGCCGCGGTTCCACCGCATCTTCCGCCGCCGCCCGGCGCCGGTACGGAGACGAGAGGATGTCGATCACGGCCCGCCGCGGGTAGTCGTCGCGCGCCGCCTCCATCATGCGCAGCAGGAGCCGCACCGGGGGGACGGACGCGAGGGGGACATCGATGCGTCCCGCCGTCGGGATCCCGTATTCCCCGGCGATCCGCTCCCAGTCCGCCATCGCTTCCGGGGTCGTCTTGCGGGCGACGAGGAACACCGGGTCGCCCGGCGCCTCGTCGAGCCACCGCCGGACGCGGCGGGCGGCGAGGCGCATCTCCCCTTCCGCGTGCGGGGCGGACAGCACGGGAAACGGCACGGGGAGCGGCGCCTCGGGGGGCCGGGGGGAGAAGGTCCTCTCCCTTATGGCGGCGACCGGGGGCGACGGGTCGTCCTCGAGGAACTCCACGTTTCCCTCGAAGGCGCCCTGCAGCCGGTCCCACGCACGAGCGGCGTAGAGAAAGGATGGGGCGAGCAGCCCGTCGGGCCCGAAGAGCCCCGGGAAATACACGTCGTCCAGGAGGCCGCTCGACAGGAGCCTGTCCACCAGGGTCCACTGGAGGCGCGTGAAATCGTAGAAGCCGTAAAGAGACACGCGGTACGGGTACCCCGGATGCTCGAACCCCGCCACCGCCTCCTGGAAGATCCTCCTGCGCGTCTCGCCCCCCATCGCGCGGACCTTCCCGCCGACCGCGGCGGCAAGCCGCCGCCACTCCGCCCACCGCGCGGCGCCCCCCGGGTCGCCGCGACCCCGCGCAGCCCTTTCCGCGGCGGCAAGCTCTGCGTCGCCAATCCATCCTTCCTCGAGGTCCGCGAGCGTGCGCGTCAATGCGGCGGGAAAACCGGGCGTCGCCGCGATCCGCGAGAAATCGCCCTCCCCGGCGGCGTACGCCTCCTGCACCCCGCCCAGGACGGCCGCGGCCATCCGGACGGGGGTCAGCTCCCCGGGGAATGCGCCGCGGCGCGAAAGGAGACGCAGGGCGAAGTCGTACAGCGTCATCGCGGAGGCCCCTGCGGCGGCCCTGTCCCGCACGGCGGCGAGCCGCTTCATGAGGTGCTCGCGCATCTCGTTGGAGGGGACGAGGAGCACCCGCTCCCACCCCGGTCCGCCCCAGGAGGGGTCCGACAGGCGTTCGAGGAGGACCCGCTCGAGGGCGGGGAACGGGCCGGCGAAGAGGCGGGAAAGAGGCGGGCGCACGGGATCCATCGTGGCAATATTGTAAACGTCAACCGCCCGTTGGAGAATAGATACTGGGGGTCGGACGATGCGTGTGCCCACGAAGGAACGGACCCGGGAGCAGTTCGGGCGGGTGGCGTCGAAATACCGGTGCAGCGCGGACCACACCGACATCGAGGACCTGGACCTGCTTTTCGGGGCGCTCGCCCCGAAGAAGGGGCACCTGGCGCTCGACGTCGCCACGGGGGCCGGACACACGGCCGTCGCCCTCGCCCGGATGGAAGTCCGGGTCGTGGCTTCCGACCTGACGCCGCGGATGCTCCTGGAGGCCCGCTCGCTGGCCGGGGAAACGGGGACCAGGGGCATCGCCTTCGCGGCCGCGGACGCCGAGGCGCTGCCGTTCGCGGACGCCGTGTTCGACCGGCTGACCTGCCGCATCGCCGCCCACCACTTCCACGACATCCGCACGGCCATGAAGGAGATCGCCCGCGTGCTGCGCCCCGGGGGAAGGGCCGGCATCATCGACAGCATCGTCCCGGGGGAGCTCTCCCTCGACGCCTACATGAACGGGGTCGAGCGGGTGCGCGACCCGTCCCACGTCCGTAGCTACCGCAACGAGGAATGGGTGGAATTCGTGGCCGAGGCGGGGCTCGTTCCCCTGCAGATCGCCTGCCTCTGGAAAACCCACGCGTTCCCGGAATGGGTCGCGCGGACCGGGCAGCCCCCGGCGGTCCGCGGGCAGATCGAGGAGATGTTCCTTTCCGCCTTCCCGCGGGCCAGGGAAACGTACCGCATCCGGATCGAGGAGGGACGGGTCGTCTCCTTCACCGACGAGAAGATCGTCCTCGTGGCGAGGAAGCCCGGGGCGTCCCGCCCCGCCGGGTCGTGAAACCTCCCGGCGGCACGGCGACGACCGTCGTCTTCGTCCCGGCGATGGACTGCCCGGATGAGGAGCGCGAGATCCGGGCCGCCCTCGCCCGCCTCCCGTCGGTGAAATCGCTGACGTTCCGGCTCTTCGCGCGGCAAGTGGTCGTGGCGCACAGGGGGCCCGTGGAGCCGGTCCTCGAAGCCCTCCGGCGCATCGGCATGGAGGGGCGCCCCGTCGACGAGACGCTGCGGAAGGCCGACCTGCCCCGGACGGACCTCGGCCAGTGGAGGACGCTCCTGCTCGCGGGCGCCGCGCTGCTGCTCGGCGTCCTTCTGTACGCGTTCCTCCCCGGGGAACCGCTCGCGCGTCTCCCCTTCCTCGCGTCGATCCTCCTCGGCGGCGCACCGGTGGCGCTGCGGGGATTTCGCGAGGTACGGAACCGGTCCCTCGGGATGAACGCCCTCATGACCGTCTCCATCGGCGGTGCCGCGCTCCTAGGGGAATGGGCGGAGGCCTCCGTCGTCGTGACCCTCTTCGCTTTGGCGAACCTGCTGGAGGCGCGCAGCCTCGACCGCGCACGGAAGGCCACCATGGAGCTGTTCTCGGCCTCGCCGGAGCGGGCCGTGGTGCGGGTCGGCGGCGTCGATGGGGAAGAGCGGACCATCCCGCCCGAAGAGGTCCGCCCCGGGGACATCCTCGTCATCCGCCCGGGCGAGCGCGTCCCCGTGGACGCCGTCGTCCACAGGGGGACCTCCGACCTCAACGAGGCGGTCCTCACCGGGGAATCGCTCCCCGTGGAGAAGAAGGAGGGGGACCCCCTTTACGCCGGAACGGTAAACGGGCGGGGACCGCTGATTGCGCGGGCGACCCTCGCGCTCTCCGATTCCACCTTCGCCCGGATCCTCCGGCGGGTGGAGGAGGCGCAGACGCAGAAGGCGCCGGTGCAGACGTTCATGGAGCGCTTCGCCGCGGCGTACACTCCCGCCGTGCTCGGCGCCGCGATCCTCGTGGCGACGCTCCCGCCGCTTCTCGGCGGCGGCTCCGCGGCCGTCTGGGTGTATCGGGCGCTGGTTCTGCTCGTCATCGCGTGCCCGTGCGCCATCGTCCTCGCATCCCCCGTGGCCACCCTCTCCGCGCTGACGCGCGCCACCCGCGAAGGGATCCTCTTCAAGGGGGCGAGGCACCTGGAGACGCTGGGGAAGGTCCGCGCCGTCGCGTTCGACAAGACCGGGACGCTGACGCACGGCCGGCTCCGCGTGACCGGGGTGCGCCCCGCCCCCGGCCGGACGGAGGAGGAGGTGCTGCGGCTCGCGGGGGCCGTGGAGGCGGGATCTGCGCACCCCGTAGCCGAGGCGATCCGCCGCGAAGCGTCCCGGCGGGGCGTCGCGACGGCGGCGCGGGGGACGCTGGCCCGCACCTTCGCCGTCGTCGACGGGCGGGGGGTGCGCGCGGAGGTCGACGGGATGCGGGTCTGCGTGGGCAATCCCGGCATGTTCGGGGGGACCGACTCCATGAAGGACGAGGTCGCCCGGTTCACGGTCGGCGGGGAGGAGCCGGCCGGATCGACGGTGCTCGTCGGGACGGACGACGGCATCGCGGGGGCGCTGTTCCTGTCGGACCAGGTCCGCGCCCACGCGGCGGAAACGGTCCGGGCGCTGCGGGGGCTCGGTATACGGCACCTGGTCCTCCTCACGGGCGACAACGAGGCGGCGGCGCGATCCGTCGGCGACTCCGCGGGGATCGACGAAGTGGAGCACGGGCTGCTTCCGGAGGACAAGCTCGAGCGGATCCGCGCGCTCGTGGCCGCGCACGGCGCCGTCGCGATGGTGGGGGACGGGGTGAACGACGCGCCCGCGCTGGCGCTGGCCACCGTCGGCGTCGCGATGGCCGCGGCGGGATCGCCCGCCGCGATGGAAACCGCGGACGTGGCGCTGCTCACGGGGGACCTGCGAAAGATCCCGTCCGCCGTCGCGCTGGGACGCCGGATGGTGGGAGCGGTCCGCCAGAACGTCGTCGCCGCCATCGCGATCAAGCTCGGATTCCTCGCCCTGGCGGTCGCCGGGTACGCTACACTCTGGATGGCGGTGCTCGCGGACATGGGGACCTCGCTCCTCGTCATCTTCAACGGGCTGCGGCTGCTGTCGCCCCGAACCGACATCGAATAAGGGAAAAGGGCGCGGATGACGAAGGAGAAGCTTCCCCGCAACGTGATCGTCCTCGGGGTCGTGAGCCTCCTCACGGACATGTCGTCCGACATGATCGTGCCGCTGCTCCCCCTCTTCATCACCACGACGCTCGGAGCGGGACCGGCCGCCCTCGGCATCATCGAGGGGGTCGCCGAAGCCACGGCGAGCTTCCTCAAGCTCCTGTCCGGCGCGTGGGCCGACCGTGCCGCCCGCAAGAAGCCGCTCGTCGTCTGGGGATACGCGCTGGCGGCGGTCGCCCGCCCCCTCTCCGGTTTCGCCACGTCCTGGGCGCACGTACTGCTCGTCCGGTTCGCCGACCGCGTGGGGAAAGGCATCCGCACTTCCCCGCGCGACGCCCTCATCGCCTCCTCCGTCGGGGAAGGGTCCCGGGGCAGGGCCTACGGATGGCACCGGGCGATGGACAACCTGGGCGCCGTGCTGGGACCGCTGGCCGCTTTCATCCTGCTTTCGGCGTGGGGGCTCTCCTACAGGACGATCTTCCTGCTGGCGGCCGTTCCGGGAATCGCCGCGGTCCTCGCGCTGTATTTCTTCGTCCGGGAAACGGACGCCGCGGCCGCCCCCGGCAAGGGGCTGCGCCTCAAGGACGGGGAGCTCCCGCCCGCGTTCCGCCGCTACCTTTTCGCCCTCGGGGTGTTCACGCTGGGCAACGCGAGCGACAGCTTCCTGATCCTCCGCGCAGTGGACGCCGGCGTGCCGGCGACCTACATCCCGCTGCTGTGGGGCGCCTTCCATGTCGTCAAGTCGTCGCTGTCCACCTACGGCGGGATCCTGTCCGACCGGTTCGGGCGGCGGACGATGATCCTGGCCGGGTGGGCGGTCTACGCCGCCACGTACGCGGCCTGGGGGCTGACCACCGGAGTCTATTGGATGGTCGGGCTTTTCCTGATATACGGGTTGTACCACTCCGCGTGCGAAGGGGCGGAAAGGGCGCTGGTGGCCGACCTGGTGCCGCCCGAGCGGCGGGGGACGGCTTTCGGGTGGTTCCATCTCGTGACCGGGATCTGCACCCTTCCGGCGAGCGTGATCTTCGGCTTCCTGTGGAAGGAGTTCGGGGCCCCGTCCGCCTTCGGCGTCAGCGCGGGTCTCGCCCTGCTGGCCGCGGCGATCCTCTCCCTGTCGCTGCGGAAGGCGGACGGGGCCGTGAAGGGAACGGATTGAAACCATCCGCGGGCAAAGCGTGGGAGGGAATCCTGGCTTCCCTCCTGCTCCACCTGGCATTGGCCGCGGTCGTCCTCCACGGGATGACCCTCGGGCCCGCGCCGGGGCTGCCGGTGATCGACCTCTCGCTCCTGCCGGCGGTTGCCGGCGGCTCCCCCGGAAACGGCCCACGGCCCGGGCGGAACGTCTCGCGGGCCAGCGACGCCGCTCCCGCGCCGGCATCGGCGCGGCCGGCGATCCCGGAGGAACCCGGCGACGTCTCCGCCCTGGCCGTTTCCGCCGCGGGCACGGCCGCCGCGGGCGAAACCGCCCCGGACGCAACGCCCGCGCGCCCGTCGTCCGCGGCCCCGTCTCCCGCGGGAGGCGGCCCGGCGTCCCTTTCCGCCGCCCCCTCGCCGTCGTCCGGGGGGGGTGGCGCATCGCCGGCCCCTCGCTACGATTACCTCAGGGAAGCCATCCAGCGGGAAATCTCCTACCCCGCCGTGGCGCGAAGGATGGGGTGGGAAGGGCGCGTGGTGGTCGCCTTCGTGATCCTTCCGGACGGCGACGTGCGCGACGTGCGGGTGGTCCGGGGATCCGGCTTCCCCGTCCTCGACCGCAGCGCCGTGAACGCGGTCCGGTCGGCCTCCCCCTTCCCCCACCCGCCGGCGGAAGCGGAAGTCCTCGCCCCGGTCGTCTACCGGCTCGACGAAACCCCGAGGTGAACCGATGGGCCCCTCCTTGATCGAAGTCTTCCAGAACGGCGAGCAGCCGCTCCTCGAGCGGTTCCTGGCCGACGCGGAGGCGAACGGCCACTTCGGCAACGCCCCGGCGGACCCGGAAGACTGGCGGCCGACGGTCCGGGGCATCTCGGGCTCCGTCGCCCAGGCCTTCCGGTGCTCCGAGGAGCCGACCTCGCTCTCGTCGGAGGCGCTCGGGAAGGACAACGGGGTCACAGCCTTCCTGGTCGTCGAGGCGCGCAAGCGCCGGCTCGCCGGCATGCCGCTTTCGTCCTTCCTCGGCCTCGTGAAGCTGCTCCGCCGGGCGTATGTCGACCGGATCCGGTCCTGCGGCTTCCTGCCGAACGACGAGGGGCGCCACCGCCTCTTCGTCGAGCGGTTCTTCGACCGGAACGAGGTCGCGGTCTGCGCGTCATGGGCCACGGAGAGCAACCGCGAGCAGGAAGAGACGCTGACCGGGATGCGCAACGAGCTCGCCCGGGTGCACGCCCTCGTCGCGTCCGCCAAGGAGGAGCTGGAGGGGACGATCGACTGCCTCGACGCCAGGATCCTTCTCGCCGACGCGAACGGGCGGGTCCTCCGGTGCAACCGGGCCTTCCGCGAGTTCGCCGGCAAGCCGTACGAGGAGATCGTGGGCCGTCCGCTCCTTACGGCGCTGGAGGAGACCGGCATGCCCCCCGTGGACGCCGGCAACCGGGCCGTGGAGCACTACCACGAGCGGCTGGGCAGGTGGTTCGTCCTGCGACTCTTCCCATTCCGCGAGGAGCCCGGGGAGGAGCCCTCGGGCACCATCATCACCATCCGCGACATCACGGAGGTCAAGGCCGCCGCCGCGGAGCTCGAGCGCGGGACCGCCGAGCTTGCGGAAGCGCTCGCGGGGCTGCAGGGCCGGCAGGCGAAGCTCCTGGAGCAGGAACGGCTTGCCGCCGCCGGAACGATGGCGGCGGGGATCGCGAGGGACGTCGAGCGGCCGATGGCCGTCGTCTCCGGAAACCTGGCCGCGCTGGGGAAACGGCTTCCGCGCCTTTCGGAGGCGGCCCTGCGCGGGCGGGGGGAGGCCGGCATCGACCACCTCCTCGAGGACCTGCGCAACCTGGTCGTGGAGACCCTGGAGGAGGCGGACCGCGTCCGCGCCTTCGTCGGCGAGCTTGCGCACTTCTCCCGGGCGGAAGAAGCGGAGTTCCGACCCGCCGACCTCAACGAGTGCCTCCGCGACGCCATGCACGCCGTCCGGGACCTGTTCAAGGGACGGGCGACGATGGACCGCCGGCTCGGGAACCTCCCCCCGACCCGCTGCCTTCCCGGCCGTATGACGCGGGTCTTTACGGATCTCCTCTCGGACGCCGCCCGCGCCGTCCGGGCTCCGGGGGTCGTCCGGGTCCGGTCATGGCTCGAGGACGGCTCCATCCGCGTTTCCATCGGCGACGCCGGGCGCGAGATCCCCGAAGAGGGCCTCGGCCGCGTCTTCGAGCCGTTTTCCCGCGCAAGGGAGGACGGGCCGAGGGAGGGGCTGGCTTTGAGCGTCGCCTACGACATCGTCAGGAACCACGGCGGAGAGATACGGGTGCGGAGCGGAGCGGGGAAGGGCACCACGTTCGTCGTGACCATTCCCCTGGTGAAGGGAGACTAGCCGCCCCAACGGGCGCTGGGCCGCGCCCCCGGGACCTCCGTCACGCGAAGCACGAAAGGCCTCGTGTCCGGCATCCCCGCGAACCGGAGGTCGAAGAAGGTCACTTCGGTGCGCCCGCCGGCGCTGGACACCTCGGCGGAGGGGAACCGGGCGAACCAGAGGTACGTCTCGACGTCCTGCATCCCCCGCAACGCGCGCACCTCGGGCACCTCCGCGCCGTGGAGCGCCTTCTGCTTCCAGGAAACGCGACCCGTCAGCGGCTCGATCTCCGCACGGATGTACGCGTTGCCGTCGTCGACGAAGCCGTTCCAGGCGAAGGGGCCCGCCGGGAACGGGATCTGCCTCTGGCGCCGGAGGCGGTCCACGACCTTTTCGACCGGGTCCGGCATCTCGATCGCGACGGCCGTGGAGACGAAGGCGAAGCGTTCCGGGGACGGCAGGTCGACGTACGGGAGCATCGGCAGCGCCTGTGCGGAGACCACCGTCACGCCGTCCCGCAGCGCCGCGTCGCGCACGGCGTCCCGCGCCCCGGCGTGGAACAGCGCCGCGACGCCCACGTAGGTGGCCAGCACCGCGATCGACGCCCTCGCCCGAAGCGGCTCGCGTCGCGACAGGACGATGCCGGCGACGATGATCCCCGTGAAGACCAGGTCCACGACGAAAAGGATGTCCAGCGAAAGGCGCGCGTCGGAGAAGGGAAGGAGCACCTGCGTGCCGTAGGAGTTGAGCAGGTCGAGCAGCACGTGGGAGAACTGCCCCAGCACGGCCAGCAGGAATACCGCCCTGCGGTCCTTCCATTTCCCGAAGCGGGCGAAGAGAAGCGCCAGGACGAAGGAGGTCGCGAGGACCCCGGGCAGCGAATGGGAAAGGCCCCGGTGAATCCGCACGTACATCTCGCTTCCCAGCAGGGAGGCGACGTTGTCGGCGTCGGGCAGCATCGCGGCCAGCGAAACGACCGCCGTCGCGGTCTTCGGGTGGCCCCCCTTCCATTTTTCGGGGAGCGCCCGGGCGACGAGCCATCCGGTCAGGCCGTGCGTGACGGTGTCCATGCGTCAGATCATCTTCCGCGGGTCGAGCACGTCGTCGATCTCTTCCGCGGAAAGCTCTCCTTTTTCGATGAGAAGCTGCCGGATGGTCTTCCCGGTCCGATACGCCTCTTTTGCAAGCTTATCGGCAGCATTATAGCCGATCTTTATTGAAAGAGGAGTGATTATCGACAAGCTGCGCTCGATCAACTCCTCGCAGCGCTTTTCGTCCGGCACGATTCCCTTCACGCAACGAACTGCCGCAAGGGAGGAGGCGGAAGACAAAAGAACCAGCGATTCCAGCACGTTTCGGCCCATCACCGGGAGCATGACGTTCAGCTCCAGGACGCCGAGCGACCCCGCGATCGTCACCGCGGCGTCGTTCCCGATCACCTGCGCCGCCACCTGGATCGCCACTTCGAGAACAACCGGGTTCACTTTCCCGGGCATGATCGAGGAGCCCGGCTGCAGCGACGGAAGCTCGATCTCCCCGATGCCGCACCGCGGCCCCGAGGAGAGAAGGCGCAGGTCCTGGGCGATCTTCAGCAGCGAGGCCGCGACCCCTTTCATCGCGCCGCTGGCGGCCACCAGCGGGTCCTGCGCCCCCATCGCCTCGAACCGGTTCTCCGCCTCGCGGAACGGGATCCCCGTCGCCCGGGCGATCTCCGCGATCGCCCGCCGGGCGAAGTCGGGGTGGGCGTTGAGCCCCGTTCCCACCGCCGTACCGCCCAGCGGCAGCTCCTCCAGGTCCGGGAATACCGCCTTCACCCGCCGGATTCCGTGGTCGACCTGGGAAGCGTACCCCGAGAACTCCTGGCCCAGCGTGACGGGAACGGCGTCCTGCAGGTGGGTCCTCCCGATCTTCAGGACCCCGGAGAACGCATCCGCTTTTTCGCGCAGCGCGTCCCTCAGCTCCACCAGCGCGGGAAGAAGCCGGCCCGACATCTCCCCCCGCACGGCGATCCGGATCGCCGAGGGGATGACGTCGTTGCTCGACTGGCACCGGTTCACGTGGTCGTTCGGGTGCACGGGGGCGTACCCGCCCAGCGGCGAGCCCAGCAGCTCGTTCGCGCGGTTGGCCAGCACCTCGTTCACGTTCATGTTCGTCGAGGTGCCGGAGCCCGTCTGGAAGACGCCCACGATGAACTGGTCGTCGTGCTTCCCCTCGAGCACCTCCCGCGCGGCCCGGGAAACCGCCTCCGCGCTCGCGGAAGGGAGGATCCCGAGCGATCCGTTGACCTCCGCCGCCGCCCCCTTGATCCGCGCGACGGCGCGCACCACGGGAAGCGGCATCCGCTCGGCGCTCACGGGCAGGTTGTCCGCCGCCCTCCGCGTCTGCGCCCCGTAGTAGGCCTTCGCGGGCACGCGAACCTCTCCCATCGTATCCTTCTCGACCCGGTATTCCATTCGCGCCGCCTCTCCTTTATCCGTCAATGTATCACATGGACGATCCCCGCTTTCATGAGGGTCCGCGCACCGACGGCCCCGAACGGCGGAATCGCCCGAAGGCCCGCGGCCAGACACCCTCCTCCCGCGCGATACCCAAAATAAACAAAACATGGTTATAAAATTAAAACACCATGATATTCGTGCACATAATACCGAATAATTCCGTGCACCTTCAGCTCTTCTTGACAAAACAAACATCGTGCTATTTAATGTTTTATATTTATCGCCGGGAAAACAGGAGCGGATCGGATGGAGAGATCGACCCCGGAAACCCCCTCGACGAAAACCGCGGAAAAGCCGGCAAACGGCATCCGCGGGCTGAAACACTGGAAGCACGACCTGCTGGCGGGCGCCCAGGTCTCGCTCGTCTCGCTGCCGATGTCGCTGGGCGTCGCGATCGCATCCGGCGCCCCTCCCGTCACGGGGATCATCTCCTCCGTCATCGCGGGCCTGGTATACCCGTTCGTCGGCGGCGCCTACGTCACGATCAGCGGCCCGGCCGCCGGCCTCGCCCCGGCCCTCCTGGGCGGCATGCTCGTCCTCGGAGCCGGGAACGTCGAAGCGGGCTATCCCCTCGTCCTCGTCGCGATCTGCCTCGCCGGGGTCCTCCAGCTCGCCCTGGCGTTCCTGCGGGCCGGGCGCTTCGCGATCTTCTTCCCACAGACGGTGGTGGAGGCGATGCTGGCCGCGATCGGGCTCATCATCATCATCAAGCAGTTCCCGCTGCTGCTCGGGGTGATCGAGCCGCCCCGGGAAACGATCCTCTCGTCGCTTTCGGCGCTTCCCGGCCAGGTCGCGCAGCTGAATCCCAAGGTCCTGCTGATCGGGGCCGTCTCGACCTTCCTGGTCTTCCTCCTGGGGCTGTCGGAGGACCGCCGGCTCAAGCTCGTCCCCGCACCGCTGGCGGTCGTCGTCGTCGGCGGCGCGATGGGCGCTGCGCTCGGGATCGGCCAGGAGCACCTGATCCACATCCCCGCCACCATGGTCGACAGCATCCGGCTGCCGGCGTTCGGCGAGGTGCTGGCCCGCCCGGACCTCTGGTGGTCGATCGCGACGATCGTGATCACGCTGACGCTGATCGACGGCATCGAGTCGCTCGCCACGATCCAGGCGGTCGACGGGATCGACCCGTGGCGGAGGAAATCCGACCCCAACCGGACGCTGGGGGCGATGGGGCTGTCGAACCTGGTCTCGAGCCTGGTCGGGGGCTTGACGATCATTCCGGGCGGCCTCAAGAGCCGGCTGAACGTCGACGCGGGCGGCCGCACCCTCTGGTCGAACTTCGCCAACGCGGCCTTCCTCCTCCTCTACTTCTTCCTGTTGAGCCCCCTGCTCAACCGGATCCCCCTCGCGACGCTCGCCGGCGTCATCGTGTTCATCGGCTGGCGGATCTGCGAGCCGCGGGTCTTCCGGCGCGCCTTCGAGACCGGCCAGGACCAGTTCCTCATCTTCATCGCGACGGTCGGCGCGATCCTGGCGACGGACCTCCTCTCGGGGATCGTCATCGGGTTCGTCCTCTACACCCTGATGCTGCTCGCGCTGATCCCGCCGTACACGAAGGACGTGCTGACCGGCCAGCTGAGCTACGGCGAGTTCGCGCGCCTCCTCCGGGAAAATTTCCTGTCGATGTTCCGGACGCCGGTGCTGGGCATGAACGCGCCCGGCGCTGGGGGCGGCGGCCACTGCGAGATCGCGCTCTCCTCCCTGTTCAACACGAACCTTCTGAAGCTCGAAAACGCCTTGAAGAAGGTGCCGCCGGACGCCAGCGTCACCTTCACGATCTCGCGGTCCGGAAAAATGATCTGCCATACGGCGATGGAATATCTCCACCATTTCCAGGAACAGGCGGTGGAGAAGGGGAGGAAGTGCGAGATCCTCGGGCTGGACCATTACCACCCGTTCTCGGACCACCCGAACGCGGCGAGGAAGCACGTGCGCCACATCGCCAAGCGGAAGACGCTGTACGACGCCCGCCAGAGCGGGATCATCGAATTCGCAAACCGGCGCGGCTTCGCGTTCTCGCCCGCCATGGAGCCGTGCCTCAACGAGCACCGCTTCGCCTACCTGAACCTGGGATCGGAACGGATGAAGCGCAACACGGTCTCCGGCAGACACGGGGAATTGGACATCGCATTGTTCGACTACAGCTTCCTGCGGGACCCCATGAGCTACGTCGAGACGCGGCGGACGGTCGTCGTCGTCAAAACGCCGCTCGCCGTCCCCGATTTCTTCCTCCACCCCGAAGGGCACGGCCTGGCGCGCTATACGGACGTCGACCCGGGGTACAACCGGTCCAAGAACCTGGCGGAGGGGAACCGGTTCCTGGACGGTTTCCACCTGCACGCGGTGGACGAGGAGGCGGCGCTGGACTTCTTCTCCCGGGGGGAACGGCTCCACTTCTGCAGGAGGCAGACGAAACTTTACGTCGAGGCCCGCGGCGGCGTGATCCTCGCCTTCAGGACGGACCGGTGCCTGGAGCATGTCGGCGACCTCCACGTGCTCCTGGAGGTGGCGGAGCATTTCGGACGGGAAGGAGTCCCCGGCAGCATGGCGCCGTAGGCTTCAAGATCATCGGCGGCCTCCTTCGGGAAGTACCCCGAGACAGGGAGGGTCTTCCGGAAGTATTATGATGTTGGCTGTTTTTCCCTCCCCGGGTGCGGGCGACGGAGTCGGCGGGACAGAGCGCCCTGTTGCACAACGTGAGAGGAAAGCAGCTCCTGGCGGAATCGAACGCCGCCGCCGGATCCTGAAAGCGCCACCGGAGGACGAAATGACGACCATCGAGAAACTGCAGAAACTGCTGGAGGCGGAGCGCTCGAGAGTTATCTGCCTCGAACAGATAGCCTTCCTCAGCCCGACCAAGGAAATCAACCGTCTCTTCTCATCCATGCGGAACGACGCCTCGGTCGCCTGCGAGGCGCTGCACAGCATGATCCTGGACCGGGGGGGGTACACCACCACCGAGGTCTCCGAGCTGGCGGAAAAGATCATGGAGCTCGATTCCATGGACGCGATCCTCGACTACCTGATCCGGGACGAGAAGGACGTGATTCGCCAGATCGAGGAGATCCCGCCGGAGGAATTGAAGCAGCAGGAAATGGAGTACGTCAAGTCCCTGTGGCACCAGCATACCCGCGCCGTCGAGAATTGCGGGAGGCTGCTCCGCGGCGGTAGATGACGATGCACGTCGGGTGCTGGACGGACGTCGAAGGGAAGGAGGTCGCGGAGGCGGGCGCCGCCGGCGTGACGATCCGCGTCCTGATGGGGGAAAACGTGGGGGCCCCGAACTTCGTCCTGCGGCACTTCGAGGTGGCGCCGGGCGGCCACACCCCCTTCCACGCCCACCCGTGGGAGCACGAGGTCTACGTCCTGTCGGGGAAGGGGCGGGTCAAGCGCGCGGACGGCGCGGCCGAGGTGGGGCCGGGGTCCTTCGTGTTCGTGCCGGCCGACGAGGAGCACGCCTTCGAGAACGCCGGGCCGGGTGTCTTCTCCTTCCTTTGCGTCATTCCGTCGACGAAGGCGTGTCTGCGGTAACCGGAACCGGTCAGGCTCGGCAATAGGGGCAGACGGAGACCGCTTCCGCCGGAAAGGGGCTGTCCCCGTTCACTCCGGGCCGCAGCTCCCCGGCTTCGACCAGCGAACGTGCCTTCCCGCATGCTTCCCCGGCCTTCGTCCTTCCGTTTCGGTCCTCGGATGCTTCTGCCTATATAGTGGGCGGGGTTTCCGCCGGTTCCGCACTTTCGTCCCTACGTTCAGGGGACACCCCTTTCCGGCTTGCGGGTCATCCCGCCTGCCCCGTTCCCTCGCCTGCCCGGTTCCGGTTATCCCGGCGCCTTCGCGTCCCATCGAAAGCGCAACACGGAGATAACGCCTTCCGCCCCTCCGATGGCAGAATGAAGCGATGGAAATCGCCCTGACCATGCTCCTCGCTTTTTTCCTGCCGCTGGCCGGCGCGGCGGCGGCGGGCAAGTCCCCGGGGTTCTACCTCCAGTTCCCCCCGAAGACGCCCGACCTGCCGCACGCGCCGTTTTCCTGGCCGGTGTTCGTCGGGCTGGCGCTGTTCATCCTCGCGGCGACGGCGCCGCTCGTCCTGCGCTTCTTCCGCGGCCGCGGGCGAGCCGGGGCGCGCGGGCCCGCGGGCCCCTTCCCCTGGTGGGGGTGTGCCGGCCTTGCGGCGGGAGCGGCGGCGTGGGGCGTCGCATGGAGCCGGTTCCCCTGGATGGGGGAGCTGCAGGCGCACACGTTCACGCCGCTGTGGCTCTCCTTCATCCTGGTCGTCAACGCGGTCCTGCACCGCAGGACGGGGCGGTCCCCCCTGCTCTCGGAGACGCGCCGCTTCCTCCTCCTCTTCCCGGCGAGCGCGGCGTTCTGGTGGTCCTTCGAGTACCTCAACCGCTTCGTGGGGAACTGGCGGTATGTCGGGGGAAGGGAATTCGGCGCGGGGGAGTATTTCCTCTTCGCCACCCTGCCGTTCTCCACCGTCCTCCCCGCCGTCCTCTCCGTCCGGGAGCTGATCCTGTCCTGCCCCGGGTTCGACGCGGCGTTCCGCGACTGGCGGCGCTTCTCTCCCTGGCGCCCGCGGGCGGCCGCGGCGACCGCGCTCCTGTTCGCCTGCGCCGGCCTGCTGGGCGTGGGGTTCGCGCCCGATCTCGTGTACCCGCTGGTCTGGGTCGCCCCCCCGCTCCTCCTGCTCTCCCTCGCCGCCCTCCGCGGCCGGCCCCACGCCCTTTCCGGCATCGCCGGGGGCGACTGGCGCGGCTTTTGCGCCTCCAGCGCGGCGGCCCTTTTCTGCGGCTTCTTCTGGGAGATGTGGAACAGCGGCAGCGCGACGAAATGGGTGTACGACGTCCCGTACGTCGACGCGTTCCGGCTCTTCGAGATGCCGCTCCTCGGGTACGCGGGATACCTGCCGTTCGGGATCCTCTGCGCCCAGGTCGGAGGATGGCTGATCGAAACGACGCCCCGGACGGAGGAAAAATCCTCTACCACCGGCCGCAAGTAAGATAGAATCGTTTCTTGAAGTAGCGGACCTTCGTTCTCGATCGCACAGCCGGAGAGGGAATCGATGACCCGGAAGCGCCCGCTCACCGCCTCCGCAGCACCCTTCCTCATCCTGGCGTTGCTGTTTCCGACGGGAACCGCCTGCGCGGATCCTCTTCCCCAGCCGATCGCCTTCCCGCACATGGTCCACGTGACCGGCTACGGTTTCGATTGCCTGTATTGCCACTCCTCCGCGGACAAGTCCCAATACGCCAATATCCCGTCGGTCTGGAAATGCATGACGTGCCACCGGACGATCGCGACGGACAAGCCGGAAGTGAAAAAACTCGCGCAGTACTGGCAGGAGAAGAAGCCGGTCCCCTGGAACAAGGTGATCGACGTGCCGAACCATGTCTATTTCCCCCACTGGAAGATGGTGAACGCGAAGGTGGCCTGCCTGACCTGCCACCCCGGGATGGAGCACGCCTGGGTCGCGGAGCAGAAGCGCGAGTTCGGGATGGGGATGTGCATGGATTGCCACCGCATAAGGAAGGCATCCATCGACTGCTGGACCTGCCACTACTGAATCCGGGGGAGGGGAAGGGAACCGCATGCTGGATCGGAGGCAATTCCTGAAGCTGGGCGGGGCGGCGGCCTTCGCCACCCTCTTCGGGGGATGCGAAAAAACCCGGAAGCAGATCATCCCCTTCGTCCTGCCCCCGGAAAACCAGGTCCTCGGGGAGGCGCTCTGGTACGCCTCCGCGTGCGGGCAATGCCCGGCCGGATGCGGCGTCGTCGTCCGGGTCTCGGAGGGGCGGGCGAAGAAGATCGAGGGGAACCCGCTCCACCCGGTGAACCGCGGAAGGCTCTGCGCCCGCGGGCAGGCGGCCCTGCAGGCGCTCTACCACCAGGAGCGGCTTTCCGGGCCGATGAAGGCCTCGGGGCCGCGCGGATCGGGAAACTGGCAGCCGGTTTCCTGGGAAGAGGCGCTCTCTCTCCTGATGACGCGGCTCAAAAACGTCCGGGCGGAGGCGCCGGCGTCGCTCCTGATGCTCACGGAGCCGATGCGGGGACACGAGGGGTTGGTGGCCGGCCGGTTCATGAAGGCGTTCGGCTCCCCCCATCGGGTGGCGTGGGACCCGTTCGGGCGCGACGCGCTGCTGGCCGCCTGCGAAGCGGTCCACGGCGTGCGCGACCTTCCCGAGTACGACATCGCGAACGCCCGGTACCTGCTCTCCTTCTCCGGGGATTTCCTCGAGACGTGGGTCTCGCCGGTGCACTACGCGGAGGCGTACGGCCGGATGCGGGGAAGCCGGGAGACCGTGCGCGGGAAATTCCTCCACTTCGGGCCGCGCCTGTCGATGACCGCGGCCTCCGCCGACCGGTACCTGCAGATCGCGCCGGGAACGGAGGGGGTCGTCGCCCTGGGGATCTCCCACGTGGCGATCCGGGACGGGCTCACTCCGCCGGCCGCCGCCGCGGGAAACCTGATGGCCGCCGGGCTTTCCGCGTATTCGCCGGAGGCCGTGGAGAAGCGGACGGGGGTCCGCGCTTCCGACCTGGCCCGGGCGGCGAAGGAGTTCTTCGGAAACCAGCCGGGGCTGGCGATCGGCGGGACGGCTTGCGGCTCGGGCGCCGCCGGCGTCTTCAACCATGCCGCGGTGGAGCTGTTGAACGCGCTCTCGGGAAGCGCGGGGCTTCCGGGCGGCGTCTCCTTCCCTGACCGCTCCCGCGCCTACGCCCGGTACGGGGCGGAAAGATCTCTCCTCGCGCCGCCGCCGGAAAGCGGGTATGCGGCCGTCCGCGATGCGGCGGGGAAGATGCGCAAAGGGACGTTCCGGATGGCGATCCTCGCAGGGTCGTCCAACCCGGCGTTCACCCTTCCGCCCGCCATGAAATTCGCCGAGGCGCTTTCGAACGTGCCGTTCGCGGTCGCGTTCGCCTCCTTCCTCGACGAAACGTCCTCCCTGGCCGACCTCGTGCTGCCGGTCCCAACCCCCATGGAAACGTGGGGGGACGACATCGCGCCGGTCGGGCACGGCGGCGCGGTCACGCTCCGCCAGCCCGTCGTGGAGCCGTTCCGGGACGCGAGGTCGATGGCCGACGTGCTGCTCGCGGCGGCGGCGGAGCTGGGGGGGGAATCGGCCCGGGCCCTGCCCTGGAAATCGATGAGGGATTGCATCGAGAAAAACTACGACGGCCCCGGCGAAAGGCTGGAAAAGGCGCTCCGGGACGGCGGCGTCTTCCCCTCCGACGCGGCCCCCCTGCGCGCGATGCGGAAAGGGGCGGTCCTTCCTCCCAAAGCCCCGCGGGAGGCGGCGGGCGCCGTCGACCCCGGGAAATATCCGCTGGCGCTGCACCTGTACCCGTCCACCGCGCTGTACGACGGGCGGGGAGCCAACCTCCCCTGGCTCCAGGAACTCCCGGACCCGCTCACCACGGCGATGTGGAGGAACTGGGTGGAGCTGAACCCGAAGACGGCGGAAAGGATGGGACTCGCGGACGGAGACGGGGTCACGATCGCGTCGCCGCACGGGAAGATCACCGCGCACGTCGCGTTCAACCCGGGGCTGGCTCCCGATGTGGCCGCCATGCCCACGGGGCAGGGGCATTCGCGGTACGGCCGCGCAGCGGTGGGACGCGGTGAGAACCCGTTCTCCCTCCTGCCGGAGGCTCCGGAAGGCGGGGCGTCGGGCCTCGCACTGCAGGCCGGCCGGGTCGCGCTGGAGAAAACGGCGCTGCCCACCCGGCTGGTCCGGTTCGCGCATCCCGAGGGGCAATGGAAGCTGAGCAACCTCATGTGACGGCGGAGACGGCATGAAACACAAGTGGGCGATGGCGATCGACCTCGACCGGTGCACGGGCTGCGGAGCGTGCGTGGCCGCCTGCGTCGCCGAGAACAACATCCCGACGGTGGGCGAGGCCGAGGCGGGGATGGGCCGGCTCATGCAGTGGATCCGGGTGGCGCGCTACTGGGACGAGGAGCACGCCGGGGCGAACGCCGTGTACCTCCCGGTCCTGTGCATGCAGTGCGAGCGCGCCCCCTGCGAGACCGTCTGCCCGGTGTACGCCACGTACCACAACGACGACGGGCTCAACGCCATGGCCTACAACCGGTGCGTGGGGACCCGTTACTGCGCGAACAACTGCCCCTATTCGGTGAGGGTCTTCAACTGGCGCGACCATGTCTGGGAGAAGCCGCTCGACGAGCAGCTCTCCCCGGACCTGTCGGTCCGTTCCCGGGGCGTCATGGAAAAGTGCACCTTCTGCATCCAGCGGATCCGCCGCGCAAAGGAAGCGGCGGCGGCGGAAAAACGACCGATCCGGGACGGCGAGGTCGCGCCGGCGTGCGTGCAGACCTGCCCGCCCGGGGCGCTGCTGTTCGGGGACATCGAAGACCCGGACAGCGAGATCTCCCGGAAGCTCTCCGATCCCCGCCGCTTCCGGCTGATGGAACACCTGGGCACCGAGCCGCGGGTGTGGTACCTGAAGCGGCGGAAAGGAGCCGGCCTGTGAGCGGCGACCACCTGTCGCGCGTCGATCCGGAGGAGCTCTACCGGGACCTTTCCCGGTCCAACCTCCCCCCGACGAAGCGTTGGTACCTTGTCGCCGGGCTTCTCCTCCTGGTCGTCCTCTGGGGCACGGGCTGCTTCGTCTACATGATGAAGACCGGGATGTGGGTCACCGGCCTCAACCGGCCGGTCATGTGGGGCGTCTTCATCGCAACCTTCGTCTTCTGGATCGGCCTGTCCCACTCCGGGACGCTGATCTCGGCCATCCTTCGCCTCACGAACGCCACCTGGCGCGCGCCCATCCTGCGCGGCGCGGAGGCGATGACCGCATTCACGCTCATGGTGGGCGGCCTCTTCCCGCTCATCCACATCGGACGCAACTGGCGTTTCTACTACATGATCCCGTACCCGAACTCGCGCGAGCTCTGGCCCAACCTGCGGTCTCCGCTGATGTGGGACGCGGTGGCGATCAACACGTACCTCCTGGGGAGCCTCACGTTCCTCTACTTCGGCATGATCCCCGACCTCGCCATCGCCAGGGACCGCTCCACGGGCTGGAGGAAGAGGTTCTACTCCGCCCTCGCGCTGGGCTTCCGCGGGTCCCACAGCGAGTGGCGGCGGTACCACATCGCGTCGACCCTCTTCGCGATCCTCATCATCCCGGTGGCCGTCTCGGTCCACTCGATCGTCGGGTGGGACTTCGCGATGGCCAAGGTGCCCGGCTGGCACAGCACCATCTTCGCCCCCTATTTCGTGACCGGCGCGATCTTCTCGGGGATCGCCGGCGTGGTGCTCGTCATGGCGGCCCTGCGGAAGGCGTACCGGCTCGAGAGGGTGCTCACGACGGTCCAGTTCGAGAACCTCGGGAAGCTCCTCTGCGTGATGTCGCTTCTGTGGGGATACTTCTACTTCGCCGAGTTCCTGACGGTCTGGTACAACCGGAACCCCGAGGAATGGGAGGTCTTCCGCTCCTACGGCGGCCATTACCTGCCGTTGTGGCTGTCGATGGTCGTCTGCAACTTCGTCATCCCGTTCCCCATGCTGTGCATGCGCAGGGTCCGCCGCTCGGTCCCGGCGCTGTGCTTCGTCTCCTTCCTCGTCGTCATCGGGATGTACGCGGAGCGCATCCTGATCGTCGTGCCGTCGCTGGCGCGCCGCAACGACCCGTTCATCTGGAACAACTATTTCCCGTCCTGGGTGGAGCTCTCCATCCTGGCCGCGGCGCTCGCCATGTTCCTGCTGCTGTACATCGTCTTCGCCAAGCTGTTCCCGATCGTGGCGGTCAGCGACGTCCAGGAGCGGCTGTTCCAGGCCACGGACCGGGCCGTGGGCCGAACGACCGTCGAGACGATCGCGCGGCCGGAAGGGCACGGAGAAGGGGGGCACGGATGAGCGGCGTCGTGGTGGTCGGCCTGTTCGAAAGCGTCGAGAAGGCGGCCTCGGCGGGCGACGCCCTGCGGGCGCTGCCGCTGCCCGAAGAGAGGATCACGTGCATCTCTTCGTTCCCGCTTCCGGACGGCGCCGTCTGCCGGGACACCCGCCCGATCCGGTTCCCCCGGTTCACCCTCCTGGGGTGGTTCCTCGGCTTGTTCGCCGGGCTCGCGCTGGCCCTGGCGACGTACCTCCTCTACCCGCTCATCACCGGGGGGAAGGCGATCATCTCCGTCCCGCCGACCCTCATCGTCGCCTACGAAGTCGCGATGCTCGGCGCGCTGATCGGCACCGCAGCGGCCGGCTTCCGCGAGATGGGGCTCTTGCGGTTCCGCACGAAGACCGTCCACGACCCGAGGATCCAGGACGGCCGGATCCTCGTCTGCGCCACCGTCGCGACCGGGGACGAGGAACGCGCGGCGATCGGCGCGCTGTCCGCCGCGGGAGGCGCCGACGTGCGGGCGGAGGAAGGGACGATATGAAACGGACCTTCCCCTCCCCCGCCGCCCTTCTCCTGGCCGTCGCGCTGGCCGCGTCATCGTTCGCCGGGTGCGAGAAGCTCGACCGGGACATGTACGACAACCCGGCCTTCCGCCCCCAGGAGGAGCCGGTCCGCCTTCCCCCCGAGGGTTCCGTGCCCACCAAGGGGTCGGGACGCGTCCCCCTGCCGGGAACCCCGGCGGCCGCGGCAGCCGGGAACCCGGAACGGATGGACGATTCCGCGAGGATCCGGGGAAAGGAGCTCTACGGCATCCACTGCGCCCCGTGCCACGGCCTCTCGGGAAAGGGGGACGGACGCGTCGCGGCGAAATTCGTCCCGACGCCCGCCGACATATCCGCCGGAGCCGGCGGGATCCATCCCCCCGCGGGCGAACGGTTCTCCGTCCTCACCCATGGAAAAAACGGCATGCCCGCCTTCCGTTACGACCTCACCGAGCGGGAGCGGTGGCTTGTCGCGGCCCACGTCGAGACGCTGAAATAAGGGGCGCGCGATGTGCCGGATGATCGCCTATGCCTCTTCCTCGCCGGAGGACGCCTCCCCGTATCTCGGCCACCTCGCGCGGCTCTGCGCGCGCGGGAACCTCGTGGCGGGCTGGGAGAAGCACGCCGGGGGGAACCACCCGGACGGG
Organism: bacterium UBA2219; assembly: GCA_002327765.1. Classification (GTDB taxonomy): domain Bacteria; phylum Desulfobacterota; class Deferrimicrobia; order Deferrimicrobiales; family Deferrimicrobiaceae; genus UBA2219. The sequence continues at coordinate 48,014 of DCUH01000133.1, forward strand.
TGGGGAGTCGCCTGGCGCGAGGGGGACGAGATCCGCTGCGTCCGCAGCGGGAAGCCGGCGGCCGCCGACCCGCTCCTTTCGGAACTCCGCGTGCGGACCGACCGGTTCATCGGGCACGTCCGGTTCGCCTCGGACCCCGCGACGGTCCACGCCGGCAATTCCCACCCCTTCCTCGCGGCGGGGATCGCCCTCGCCCACAACGGGACATTCCGGGGAAGGATCGGCGAAGAGGCGAACGCGCGGGGCGTCAGCGACTCGCTGGTGTTCCTGGATCGGCTGGCCGAACGGTGGAAGGAACGGACCCCGGGCGGGCTGGCGCAGCTCCTGCGGGAGATTTTTTCCGACGGCCCGCTGGTGGGGAAATACTCCGCCGCAAACCTGCTGATCGCAACGGGAGACCGGCTGTTCGCGTTCCGGCGCTTCCGGGTGAATCCGGAGTACTACACGCTGTACACCGCGGAGAGGAAGGGGATCCGGATCGTTTCGAGCCAGCCGCTCGACGACGGGGAAGGGTGGCGGCTCCTGGAAGACGGCGAGCTGCTCGACCTCGTCTCCGGCGAGTCGATCGCCGTCGCACTGCCCGGCGGACCGTAAGCGGTAGACGTCCCAGCCCGGACGGCCGTCAGTTCTTTTTGGAATGCTTCGCGAGGTCCTCGGCGACCTCGCCGACGGTCTGCTTCATGAAGCGGTCGGCTGCCTTTTTCGCGGAATCCCCGGGGGACGGCATCTTGGACACCCAGTTCCCCCCCTTCCGGATGAAACCGCCGCCGCCGCCCACCTGCCGCACGACCGGCTTGCCGCAATGGGGGCACGTTTCCAGCGGGGGATCCGACATCCGCTGCTCCTTCTCGAACTCCCCGCATTCGGGGCACATGTATTCGTAGACCGGCAAGTATCCCTCCCCCCGCAACCTTTTCCTTACCCGATTATCTCATAATGGAGAAACCCGTTCGGGAGAGGTGGCCATATTGAGCCTGTTCCTTCTGACCTTCCTGCTGGTCTACGGATCCGTGCACGCGTACGTCTTCCTGAAGGCGAAAGCCGCGCTCGCCTTCGGGTGGGGAGCCGGGCTGCCGATCATCGCGGTCCTGGCGCTCCTCGTGGCCGCACCGATCCTCACGCACCTGCTGGCGCGCGAGGGACACGAAAGCGCGGCCCGGCTGCTCGCCTTCGCGGGATACGCCTGGATGGGGTTCGTCTTCTTCCTCTTCTGGCTGAACCTCGCCGCCGACGCCTCGAGGCTCCTTCTTTGGGCGGCGGAGCGCGCCGGGTTTCCCCGGGGCTTTTCCTCCGCCCTCGGAGGACGGGGCGCCTTCCTCTGCGCCACGGGGCTGGCGGCCGCCCTGTCGGCGTACTCGGCCTTCGAGGCCTCGCGCATCGAAGTGGTCCGCGTGCGGATCGCCACGGACCGGCTTCCGCCGGAGGTCCGCTCGTTGAGGATCGCCCAGATCTCCGACCTTCACCTCGGCATCATCCACCGCAACGGCAAGGCGCGCGACGTGGCCGCGATCGTCGCCCGCGAGCGCCCTGACATACTCGTCTCCACGGGAGACCTGGTGGACGGGGAGCTCGATCATATCAACGGCCTGTCGGAGTCCTTCCGCGACCTTCCCGCGCCGTTGGGAAAATACGCCGTCACCGGGAACCATGAATACTACCGGGGGCTCCGGCAGTCGATCGACTTCACCCGCAGGGCCGGCTTCACGGTCTTGAGGAACGAGTCCGTCGTGGCCGGCGGCGCAGTCCGGATCGCCGGCGTGGACGACCCGGCCCAGGACCGGCTCGGGGAGCGCAGGAGGCCTTCCGAGGCCGACGTGCTGGGCGACCGCCCCGACGGCCGGTTCACGGTCCTGCTCAAGCATCGCCCGACGATCGACCCGGGTTCGGCGGGAAAGTTCGACCTGCAGCTTTCCGGACACACCCATCACGGCCAGATTTTCCCGTTCCAACTCTTCACGCGGCTGGTCTATCCTCTTCTTGGGGGGAACCACGCCGTGCCGGGCGGCGGAACGCTCCACGTCAGCCGAGGGACCGGGACCTGGGGGCCGCCGATGCGCCTGCTCGCACGCCCGGAGATCACGATCATCGACCTGGAGGGATCCCGATGAGACCGTTCCTCTTCGTCACCGATCTGCACGGGCACCGGGGGAAGTACGAGCGGACCTTGTCGTACGCGCGGCAGTCCGGCGCCGTGCTCGTGATCAACGGGGGGGACATCTGCCCCTCCGGGCACCGGCACGGGGACCAGAAGCGGTTCTACGAGGAGTTCCTGGGGCCCCACCTCGCCCGGTACCAGGAGGCGGGGATCCGGTACCTGACGCTCACCGGGAACGACGATCTCGGGGTGTTCGACGCGCTGCTCGACGAAATCTGCGCCGGGATGCCGCTCGTGGCGCACCTCTCCCAACGGATGGTCGAGGTCGACGGGGTGCCGTTCATCGGCATGAACCGGGTGACCGATTTCCCGTTCCGCTTGAAGGACCGCGCACGGAAGGACTCGGCGGGGCACGTTTTCGGCAACCAGTTCGGCCGCAGCGTCCTCTCCACGCCGGACGGCTTCCGGGAGATCCCCGACTGGCCGGAGTTCGCCGGAACGCTTCCCACTATCGAGCAGGAGCTCGAAGCGCTCCCCGTACCGCCGGATCCCTCGAGGGCGGTGTACGTCCTCCACGGCCCCCCGTCCGGCGCCGGGCTCGACACGATCCGCGGGGGTCTGCCGGTCGGCTCCGCCGCGACGCGCGCCTTCCTCGCCCGCGTGCAGCCGCTTCTGTCGCTCCACGGCCACATCCACGAATCTCCGGAAGAGTCCGGGGTGTGGAAGACGAAGATCGGGCGCACCGTCTGCATCCAGCCGGGGCAATCGGCGGAAGAGCTCGTCGTCGTGGTCGGGAACCTCGAGGAGCTGTCCTTCCAGCGGAAGCTGCTCTCCGTCGGGTAGGCGCCCCTCCGGGGACGGCCGTTGCGTGTACAATGCATTAACCATATGCGCGGTTCCCGGAGGAACGATGAGAAACCCGGCCTTCGCCGTCCTTTCATTGATACTGATGATCGCCGCCGCTGCCCCGGATCGCGCGATGGCCTTCGGGAACGGCGACCCCGCGAAGAACAGCTGCGCCTCCTGCCACACCCTCTCCCGGGAGGAAGCGGCGTCGCTCCTGGAGGGAACCGCGGACAACGTCACGGGCATTGCCCCCGGCCCGTTCCTGGGGACCTGGGAAGTGGACGCCTCGATCGGGGGCAAGGTCTACCCCCTCTACGTGGACTTCTCGAAGAAATACCTGGTCCAGGGGCAGATCATCCGCCTGCGGGACGGCGAAAACATCTCGCGGCTGCGCTTCTCCGAGCTGAACCGGGTCGACGTCTCCTCCATCCCGTTGGACGACGCCATCGTCCTGGGGAACGCGTCGTCGAAGCGGCGGGTCATCGTCCTTACCGACCCCTCCTGCCCGTACTGCGTCCGGCTGCACGAAGCAATCAAGGATGCGGTCCGCAAGGACCCGGAAGCGGCGTTCTACATCATGCCGTACCCGCGCAACCCGGGCGACAGGTTCACCTACACGAGGTGCCAGGCGGCGGTGTGCGACAAGACGGGGAAGCTCCTAGACGACGCGTTCGCCGGGAGGAAGGTCCCGCCCCCGACGTGCCAGAGCGACGCCGTGGACCGTACGATCCGGCTGGCAGAACGGCTCCGTACCCAGGGGACCCCGTCCATGATCCTGCCGGACGGGCGCATCGTCACCGGGGCCATGGGGGCCGACGCGCTGCTTGCTCTGACCCGATAGACGCGCCCCTTTTCCCCTCAGGGAAATTACATGAACGTCATTAAACCCGTTTCCCGGAAAGATCCGTATCGAACGATTTCCGCGCGAATATAACGCCTCCCTTTTTCCGTCGGTCCGTATTTCCGTCGTAATTCAATAATTTATCCCCCCTCCATTCGCAGGAATCAATCTCGGCACGATTATTGATTCTGTGGACCGGCATGGATCCTTCGCAAGGAAGCGAAGGACCGGGAGGGATGAGATGAATCGACCGGGGACGTTGAAACTCTTCCTGGGGCTGCTCGCGATCGCGATGATCTTCGCCGCCTGCGGCGGCGGTGGCTCGGAATCCCAGGCCACGGGATCGCCATCGGGCTCCATGCTGCTGTCCTGGGACGTCCCGGACGCCACCATCGACAACACGGCCATCGATCCGTATGAAGATCTCGACCATTACGAAATCTACGTCGGCGTGGACCCGGTCTTCACGGAGGAAGACACCCCGGCGGCCGTCGTGTCCGCGGTGGAAGACATCCTCTCGGACAACGGGCAGATCGGCAGGGAACTAATCACCGATTTCGACCTGGCCCTTCTCGAGGGACTTCCTTCGGCAAGCCAACTCTACGTCACGCTGAGAGCGGTAGGGACCGACGGGCAGAAATCCGGTTTCATGGAACCCGTCTCCTGGACCCGGTCATAAGGCAAAAGAGGAAACGATCATGAAGAAAACCACCATCGGACTTCTGGCGCTTGGGATCTTCCTTGCCGCCTGCGGGTTCGCCTCCGCCGCGACCCACACCATAAGCTGGTCCCCCGCGACCACCTGCACGGACGGCTCCGGGATCAGCGGCGCGACCGTCACCTACTCGCTGTACTGGTCCACGAGCTCCTCCCTGTCGTCCGTGAGCACCATCGCCACCGGGCTGACGGGAACCTCCCATACCTTCGACCCGTCCGCGCTGGGGATGACCGCGGGCGGCACGGTCTACTTCGCCATGAAGACGACGTTGAGCACCGGCCCGGTGTCGGGCTACTCCTCCGCCCTGTCGTGGACCGTCCCCGCGAAGACCCTGAGCGGCATCTCCATCGGCGGGGCGTCCTCCGTCAATGAAGGCGCCGCGAGCGTCTACACCGCCACTGCGACGTGGAGCGACGGCTCGACGACCTCCGTCACGCCGACCTGGAGTCTTTCCGCGACGTCGTACGCCGCCATCAACAGCTCCGGGACCCTGACGGCCGCGTCGGTCGCCGCCAGCCAGACCGTCACCGTCAACGCGAGCTACACCAGCGGCGGCGTCACCCGGACCGCCGCCAAGTCCGTCACCATCGCGAACGTAGCGGCCGTTTTGAGCGGCATCGCCATCAACGGCGCCTCGTCCGTCAACGAGGGGACGACGAGCACGTTCACCGTCACCGCCGCCTGGAGCGACGGGACCTCGACCGCCGTCACGCCGTCCTGGGGCGTTTCCGGCACGACGTACGCTTCCATCAACAGCTCCGGGACCCTGACGGCCGCGTCGGTCGCCGCCAACCAGACCGTCACCGTCAACGCGAGCTACACCAGCGGCGGCGTCACCCGGACCGCCGCCAAGTCCGTCACCATCGCGAACGTGACGGCCGCCCTGACCGGCATCACCATAGGCGGGGCGGCTTCCGTCAACGAAGGGGGCACGGCCCTCTACACCGCGACGGCCTCATGGAGCGACGGAACCACGTCCTCCGTCGCCCCGACCTGGAGTCTCGGCGGCACCGCGTACGCCGCCATCAACAGCGTCGGCGTCCTGACCGCCGGATCGGTTTCCGCCAACCAGACCGTCACCGTGAACGCGAGCTACGCCGCCGGAGGCACCACCAGGACCGCCTCCAAGCCCGTCGCCGTAGTCAACGTGGAACGGCCCGTCCCGGCGGCGGCCACACACCTCAAGATCGGCAAGCCGGACATCGTCGCCCAGGACACCTGGAGACTCTCCTGGGACGCCGTGACGACCTACGCGAACGGCGAGGAGCTCGTAGCCGGCGCCACCGTCCTGTACGACGTGTACTGGTCACGCGATCCTTCGCTCGCGGCGGACAACCTGGCCCTGCTGACGAGGTCGACCACCGCCACGCAGGTCGACTTCCAGCCGCTGTCCCTGGGGATGGCCCAGCAGGAAAGGGTCTACTTCGCCCTGCGGACGAGGCTCGGCTCCGGCGACCAGTCCGCCCTCTCCTCCTCCCTGCCGTGGCGGGTGATGAACAGGGGGCCGGTCGCCCCGGACAAAGGCAAGATCGGGTTGAAGACGATCGTCTCCAGGAACTAGCCGGCACGACCCGCCGGCCGGACCTTGAAGGGGCACCGTCCATCGGTGCCCCTTTTTTTTCGCCGCCCGGCGCCCAATCGCGCACCGTTACGGCGAGTCGGCCGCGTCGCGCCTTTTTTCATCCTTGACATGCGGTGGCCTCAACGTGGAAAATTGTTGCTATAATCTTAGAAGGCCAAAAAATCTCCGTATTTTCCCGGGAAACCGGTCAGGAAGAAAAGGAGGCGGCATGTACAAGAACATTCTATTGCCTACGGACGGATTGGGTAAATGTGCATTCGGCACCTGTCACGGGGTTTTGCTTGCGAAGGATCTCAAGGCGAAGGTAACGGCCGTCTGCGTAACAGACAAGCTTTCCGCCAAGGAAATCCTGAAGGCCTATCCCGGCTCCGAGAACTGGTCGATTTCGGATGGCGCGCGGGCGAAGGACGCCTTGGCGCAGGCGGAGGAAGCGAAGAAGGAACTGGCGGAGAAGGCGCTGACCGTCGCGGAGAAGATGTGCTCCGAGAACGGCGTATCCTGCGACAAAGTGCATCTCCCCGGAGAAGACCCGGTGGACGGCATCCTGCAGGTGGCCAAGAACAGCAAGTGCGACCTGATCTTCCTCTCCACCCACGGCAACCCCGGAGTCCTGGGCACGCTGTTCGGGACCGTGGCGAAGAAGGTCCTTTCGCACTCGAAGGTCCCCGTCCTCATCCATCATTGCGGCGGCCCGAAATAAGGACGACGCCACCCCGACATAGAAGGCAAAACGGGANNAGGCCGCGAGCCGTTTTTTCCATACCGTTCTCCCGCCCCGCAGAAATCCGCATCGAAGAGGCGCGCATGAAACCCGACGATTACAGGGACGTCCTCAGCATTCTTGCCGGGCCGGGCCCGGACATCTGCACGACCCGCCCCGTCGTGATGGGAACGCACGGGATGGTCGCCTCCGGGCATTACCTCGCCAGCCGCATCGGCCTCCACATCCTCGAGGAGGGCGGCAACGCCGTCGACGCCGGCGTGGCGACGGGATTCGCGCTGGCCGTGCTGGAACCCTACATCTACGGCATCGGCGGCGAGGTGCCGATCCTCGTCTACCTGGCGGATGAAAAACGGGTCGTCTCCCTTTCCGGGCAGGGGCCGGCCCCGCGCAACGCCACGATCGAACGGTTCCGCAGGGAAGGGATCGACGACATCCCCGGCGACGGCCTCCTCGCCACCGCCGTTCCCGACGCCGTCTCCACATGGATCTTCGCGCTGTCCCGCTTCGGGACAATGCGGCTCGCGCAGGTCCTCGACCCGGTCATCGAGCTTGCGGAGAAGGGCTTCCCCATGTACGACCGGCTCCGGTCGGCGCTGGAAGTCAGCAGCGGGCATTTCCTGGAAACCTGGCCCTCGTCCGCGAAGGCCTACCTTCCCGGCGGGTGCGTGCCGGACGTCGGGGAGATCTACGTCCAGACCGACCTGGGGCGCATGTTCGCCCGGCTCGCGAAAGCGGAGCACCGGGAAAGAAGGCGAGGCCGATGTGAAGCGCTGCAGGCCGCCCACGACGTGTTCTACAAGGGAGAAATAGCGGAACGGATCCTGGATTTTGTTCGGAACAACCGGTTCCCCGATTCCACCGGGAAACGCAACGGCGGGCTGCTCGTCAAGGAGGACCTGGCGGACTACGCGACCCGCGTCGAGGACCCCGTGTCCGCGGACTACAGGGGGTACGAAGTCTGCAAGTGCGGCCCATGGTCCCAGGGCCCGGTCTTCCTGCAGCAGCTCCGCATCCTCGAAGGGTACGACCTCGCTGCGCTCGGGCACAACTCCCCCGAGTACATCCACCTGCTGATCGAGACGGCCAAGCTGGCGTTCGCCGACCGGGAGGAATATTACGGCGACCCGGACTTCGGCGACGTCCCGCTGGGGCGTCTGCTCTCCAGGGAATACGCGGAGGCCCGCAGGAAGCTGATCGACCCGGAGCGCGCCTCCCTCGAGCTGCGCCCCGGCGACGCGCCTTCCTACGTCCCGCGGGAACGGACCGGGGGACTTCCCATCCACAGGGGAGACACCACCCACCTGGACACCGCGGACCGGTGGGGCAACCTGATGTCCGCGACGCCTTCCGGCGGCTGGTTCCGCAGCTCGCCCGTGATCGAGGGGCTCGGCTTCCCGTTGGGGACGCGGCTGCAGATGTTCACGCTCGACCCGGGCCACCCGAACTCGCTGCGGCCGGGCAAGCGCCCCCGCACGACGCTCACGCCGTCGCTCGCGCTGCGCGGCGGCAGGCCGTTCATGGCGTTCGGCACGCCGGGCGCGGACCAGCAGGACCAGTGGTCGCTCCAGTTTTTCCTGAATTGCGTCGATTTCGGGATGAACATGCAGGTCGCGGTGGACGCCCCCACGTTCCACTCCACCCATTTCCCCTCCTCCTTCCACCCGCACGGCGCGAGCCCCGGGGCGATGCACGTCGAGAGCCGTATCCCGCAGGAGACGGTCTCCGCCCTCGAGGGGAAGGGGCACACGGTGAGGATCGACAAGGAGTGGAGCCACGGGCGGGTCTCGGGCATCCGGTTCGACGCCGACCGCGGGGTGATGCACGGCGTGGTGACGGCCCGCCTCGAAACCGGCTACGCGATGGGATGGTAGGGCACAAGGGATAGACGAGCGAAGGGCTCCCCCCGGCAGCCGGGGGGAGCCCTTCGTCGAAACGGCGTACTTCGCGGGTTACACGGAAGCCCTGGCCTGCCCGCCCTTCATCTTCTTCTTCAGCGTCGCCTGGGCCGCCGCGAGGCGCGCGACCGGCAGGCGGTACGGCGAGCCGCTCACGTAGGTGAGCCCGATCTCGTCGCAGAACTCCACGGAGTTGGAATCCACCTGCTCCCCGCAGATCCCCATCTTCATGCCCTTCTTGATCTTCCGGCTGCTCTGGATCGCCATCTTCATGAGCATGCCGACGCCCTTCCGGTCGAGGGTGATGAACGGGTCGTGCTCGAAGATCCCCTTCTCCACGTAGGTGGGGAGGAACCGCCCCGCGTCGTCCCGCGACAGGCCCCACGTCGTCTGCGTCAGGTCGTTCGTGCCGAAGGAGTAGAAATCGGCCACCGGCGCGATCTCGTGCGCCAGCAGCGCGGCGCGGGCGATCTCGATCATGGTCCCCACGTCGTACTTGATGCGGGTCTTGTACCGCTTCTGCACCTCGGTCGCCACCCGCACCGTCAGCTCGCGCATCACCTCGAGCTCGCGCACGTCGGCGATGAGCGGGATCATGATCTCCGGGACGGCCCTGATCTTCTCCTTCGCCACCTCGCAGGCGGCCTCGATGATCGCCTGCACCTGCATCTCGGAGATCTCGGGGTAGGTGACGCCGAGGCGGCAGCCCCGGTGCCCCAGCATGGGGTTGAACTCGTGCAGCGCCTTGTTGCGCGCCTTCAGCTTCTCGACCGGCACGCCCATCTCCCTCGCGATCTCCTCGATGTCCTCCTGGGTCTTCGGCAGGAACTCGTGGAGCGGCGGGTCGAGCAGCCGGATGGTCACGGGGAGCCCCTTCATCACCCTGAAGATCCCGATGAAGTCCTCGCGCTGCATCGGCAGGATCTTGGCGAGAGCCTTCCTGCGGCCCGCCTCGTCATCCGCCAGGATCATCTCGCGCACCGCCTTCACGCGGTCGCCCTCGAAGAACATGTGCTCGGTGCGGACGAGGCCGATCCCCTCCGCCCCGAACTTGAGCGCCATGCGGGCGTCCTCCGGCGTATCGGCATTGGCCCGGACGCCCAGCTCGCGGATCTCGTCGGCCCACTTCATGATGGTGTTGAAGTCGCCGCTCAAATCCGGGGGAACGAGCGGGACCTCCCCGACGATGACTTCGCCCGTCGAGCCGTTGAGGGTGATGAAGTCCCCCTCGCGGAACCTGTGCTCGCCGATCGTCATGACTTTCGCTTCTTCGTCGATGTGGACCGCGGTGCAGCCGGCGACGCAGCACTTGCCCATGCCCCTCGCCACGACGGCCGCGTGCGAGGTCATCCCGCCGCGGGCGGTGAGGATCCCCTGCGCGGCATGCATCCCGCCGATGTCCTCCGGAGAGGTCTCGGTGCGGACCAGGACCACCTTCTCCTTTTTGCCTGCGGCGTTCTCGGCGTCCTCCGCCGTGAAAACGACCTTGCCGACGGCGGCGCCGGGGGACGCCGGAAGCCCCTTGGCGATGACCTTCACGGGAGCCTTCGGGTCGAACGACGGGTGCATGAGCTTCTCGAGCTGCTCCGGGTCGATCCGCAGGATCGCCGTCTTCTTGTCGATCAGCCTCTCCTTCACCATCTCGATCGCGATCCGAAGGGCCGCGGCGGCGGTCCGCTTCCCGACGCGGGTCTGCAGCATGTAGAGCTTGCCGTCCTGGACGGTGAACTCGATGTCGAGCATGTCCTTGTAATGGGCTTCCAGCTTGCGGTAGATCCCCTCGAGCTCCTTGTAGACCCCCGGGAGCTGCTTCTTCAGCTCGTCGATGTGGAGCGGCGTCCGGATCCCCGCGACGACGTCCTCTCCCTGCGCGTTGGAGAGGTACTCCGCGAAGAACCGCCTCTCCCCGGTGGAGGGGTTCCGCGTGAAGCCGACGCCCGTCCCGGAGTTCTCTCCCATGTTCCCGAAGACCATCGCCTGGACGTTGCACGCCGTGCCGAGGTCGTGGGGGATCCGGTTGAGCTTCCGGTAAGTGGTCGCCCTGTCCGAGAACCAGGAGCCGAAAACCGCGTTGATGGCAAGCTTGAGCTGCTGCAGCGGGTCGTCGGGGAACTCCTTGCCCGTCTCCCTGCGGTAGATCCCCTTGAAGGTCTGCACGAGCTCGCGCAGGTCGCCGGTCAGAAGCTCCGTGTCGAGTTTGGCCCCCCGGTTCTCCTTCAACGCCTCGAGCGCCTTCTCGAAGTGCGACCGCTCGATCCCCATGACGGTGGAGCCGAACATGGTGATCAGCCGCCGGTAGGTGTCGAGGACGAACCGCTCGTTCCCGGTCTTATCGACCAGCGCCTTCATGGTCGTCGGGGTCATCCCGAGGTTCAGGACGGTGTCCATCATCCCCGGCATGGAGAACTTCGATCCGGAGCGGACGGAAAGAAGGAGCGGCTCCTTCGCGCCCCCGAACTTCATCCCCATCGCCCCCTCGACCTTCTTCAGGTTGAGGAGCACCTGTTCCCACATCCCGGCGGGGTATTTCTTCCTGTTCTCGAAGTAGGAGTTGCACGCTTCGGTGGTGATGGTGAACCCGGCGGGAACCGGGATCTTCAGGCGCGTCATGTTGGCGAGCCCGGCGCCCTTCCCTCCCAGCAGGTCCTTCATCGTACCGGTGCCGTCGGCCTTCCCGTTACCGAAATAATACACATACTTTTTCGCCATCTTAGCCATCACTGCCCTCCGAGAGGCATGGTTGGTTTACAGATGCCTATTATATGGAAATACGAGGGGAAAAGAAAATAGGGGCGAAAGGGCCCTTCCCCCGCGGGAAGCCCCCTTTCGCCCCGAAAACCGCGAATGCCGAAGCCTGCGGACTAATGCTTCTCCTTGCTCTCCTGCTCCGCCAGGACCGCGTTCGTCACCGTAGCGGACTTGGCCGCCTTCTTGTCCCGGATCATCTTGCCAATGGCAAGGACGGCGATGATGAATACGATATTGACGGCCCAGATGAACCAGTGGGGGGTCGGCTGGCCCCCGAAGAGAGCGTTCGATATCAACCCGGGGTGCCACACGCCTTCTTTGAAGGTTCCGCCCACCCACGGGTCCGTGGTGATCAGCTCGCCCGATACCTTGCCGAGAACCGCTGCGCCGATCCAGACGATGATCGGGTACTTGTCCATCAGCATCGATAGGAGCGAGCTCGTGCCGACGACGAACGGGATGCTGACGACCAGACCGAAGAGCAGCAGGAAGAGGTTCCCCTTCGACGCGCCGCCGACCGCCAGCATGTTGTCGAGGGACATGACGAAGTCGGCGATGACGATCAGCTTGATCGCCTCCATCAGCTTGCTCGCCGATTCGACGTGCTCATCTTCGTGCCCCTGCGTCAAAAGCTTCACGGCGATCCAGAAGATCGCGATTCCGCCGGCGAACTTCAGCAAGGGGATGCGCAGCATCAGCGACACGACCATGGTGCAGATGATCCGCAGCACGACCGCGGCGCCCGCGCCGAGGATGATGCCCCATTTCCTCTGTTTCGGGGGAAGGTTCCGGACGGCCAGGGCGATGACGACGGCGTTGTCGCCCGCCAGGACCAGGTCGATCAGGATGATCTCGAGCACCGCCTGAAAGAACGCCCCGGTGAAGGCGATCCAGCCCAGCTCGAAGCCAAAGAGGTTCAAATGCCACGCATCCGGCGGCGCTTCCATTATATGCCCGCCCGATGCCAGGAGCTGGGGCAGGAAGCTGTCGAACCCGAGCATGTTCAGCCAACTCACATCAAACATGTAAAACCTCCATCGTTTCTGATTTCCGCTACGGGAGACGGATATTTTCGTGCGAGGCGATCTACATTTTCTTCCGCATCGATTGCCAGCAGTTGGCGATCGCCGCCTTCAGGAAGCCCTTCGCGGCGGAAGCCTCGGTGGGACAGTAGCCGAGAAGCCCCCGCGCGGAGGCGTCGGAAAGCTCCCAGGGGTCGGCCAGGAAGGCGGCCCCCGTCCATTCCGGCCTGGGGATGCAACGAACCTCGGAGCGTGAACCGGCGACGTCCCGGGCCATGCGGGCGACCTCTTCCCAGGTGACGTAGACGGTGGAGAAGTTGAACGTCTGCCCGAACGCTTTCTCGTTGAAAAGGCACCGCCCCATCCCCTGGGCCAGGTCGGGCATGTAAAGGAAACTGCCGCCGGAGCCCTCGGGCACTTCCAGGGGGCTTCCGGAGGCAGCGGTTTTCAGCATTTCACGCAGGTGCTTTCCGCCGATCGAGTCGCCGAACGCCCACCAGAAACGCACCACGGTGGCCGGGACCTTGCCCCCCTTGCCGTACATGAGGCAGAGCTTCTCCGCCGCGGCCTTGGCGATGCCGTAAAGCGGCTTCCTTGCGTGCTCCACGAGGAGGGGGTGCTCTTCGTCGATCGGGGAATACCGTGGCTTTCCGTACACGACGGCCGTGCTTGTGTAGATCAGGTGCCGTACCTTCCGGGCGGCCGCCTCCTCGAGAAGATAAAGGTGGCCCTTGAGGTCTCCCTCGAACACTTCCAGCGGGTCTTCGGAAAAGGACCAGGCCAGGTGGAGTATCGCGTCCACCCCCTCGACGGCCGACCTGACGGCGTCCCTGTCCTCGAGCCCCGACTGGATGAAGCTGAACCTATCGTTCTTTATCGACCGGACGGGCTCCACGTTCTTGTCGATCACCCGGACCGCATGGCCGCGTTCCAGAAGCCAGGCAACCAGGGAACGGCCGCAGTCCCCCGCCCCCCCGGTGATCAGGATTTTCGATCCGTTCGTCATGTTCTTCCGCTTCCTATGAAAAAAGGGAGCGGCTCGGGAAATCGACCGAACCCGATTCCCCTGACCGCTCCCCCAAGGCCAAATGGAGCAAACAGGCAGTCACAAACGTTTCTCCGGTACCATCGGCCGTTTCCCGGCCGACATTCGTGATCGCTACTACCCCGGACTCACCCGGGTCCGACACTGCTTTTCTGCGCCTTTCTTTTCGCCAGGAATTCCGAAATGCTCGGCCAGAAGAAGATGATGATGGCCGCGATCATGAGCGGAAGTGCGATCGGGGGCGCGAACAGGACGAGAGGGCTGCCGCCCGAAATGAGCAGCGCCTGCCGCAGCGCCGATTCCGCCATGTCGCCCAGGACGAGCGCCAGGACGCAGGGGGCCAGCGGGTAATCGAGCTTTTTGAACAGGTACCCGAAAACGCCGAAGATGATCATGTAATAGATGTCGATCAGCCGGTTGTTCACCGCGTAGGCGCCGATCGCGCAGACGTACACGATGATGGGCATGATGATCGCGAAGCGGACCTGGAGGATCGACGCGAAGATCGGCGCGAACGCCAGAACGACGATGAGCCCCAGGGTGTTGCCGATCCAGCAGCTTCCGATGAAGCCCCAAACGAAGTCCGCATGTTCCTTGAAGAGCATCGGTCCGGGAACCAAACCGAAGATCATGAGACCGCCCATGATGACGGCCATGGTCGGGGAGCCGGGGATTCCCAGGGTGATCATAGGGAGGGCCGCAGAGGTGCCGGCCCCGTGGGCGGCCGCCTCGGGGGCGACGATCCCGTCCGGGGCGCCTTTTCCGAACATTTCCTTGTTCTTCGACCCCTGCTTGGCGAAGCCGTACGCCATGAAGGACGCGGGGGTCGCGCCGCCGGGCTTCAGCCCCATCCAGCAGCCGACGAGCATGCCGAGGATGAGCGCCTTGTATTCCTTGAACACTTCGAGAACACCGCTCGTAATATCCTTCAAATGGATCTTTCCGCCCTTGCCTTCGATCTTCAGGCCTTCCTCGACCGTGAGGAAGATCTCGCCGAGGCCGAACAGACCGATGACCGCGACGATGAAGTTGAACCCGCCCATCAGGTTGATGGAGCCGTACGTCAGCCGGAGCGCCCCCGTGACGGTGTCCATGCCGACCGAGGCCAGCAGGAACCCGAGGAAGATGGAAACGCAGGTCTTGACCGCGTCCTTGCCGCCCAAACCGACGAAAGCGCTGAACGTGAGCATCATGACGGCGAAGATCTCGGCGGGGCCGAACCGCAGCGCGAACTCCGAGATGATCGGCGCGAAGAAGCTGAGCATGATGACGCCGAGAACGGCGCCGAAGAAGTGGGACACGAACGCCAGAACCAGGGCCCTGCCCGGCTCCCCCTTGTTCGCCATTGGGTAGCCGTCGAATGTGGCCGCCACCGACCATGGCTCGCCGGGGATGTTGAAGAGGATGGACGTGATGCTCCCTCCGTAGAGCGACCCCCAGTAGATGCTCGCCAGGAGGATGATGCCCGCGATGGGGGGCATTGCGACCGTGAGCGGGATGAGGATGGCCACTCCGTTCGCACCGCCAAGGCCGGGAAGAACGCCGACGATGACGCCGAGAACCAGCCCGATCATGGCGACCAGGAAGTTGTACGGCTGCATCGCAACGGAGATGCCCAGCCATAGGTTATGCATATTCTCTGCCACGTTGATCTCCCTCCAATATCAAAATGGAAGCGTATACAGACTTCCCAGCCACCCCGACGGCAGCGGAATCAGGAACAACCGGTCGAAAATGATGTAAAGGGAAACGGGGAACAGAATGCCAACCATAAAGCACTTGACCCACTCAATCTTTCCGACTTCCCGCATGTAGAAGACGATGAAGACGAACGCCGAGACGTGAAGACCGAGAATCGGGATGAGCGAAACCATTACGGTGGACGGGATAAGTACCCACAGGATCGGCTTCAGGCCCCCCTCCTGGATCAACGGCTTCCCGGGGCCTTCCGCCTTCAGTTTTTTGATTCCCTTGAAGATGGTGAGGGTCGTTCCGATAATGACGCCCAGCGCCAGGTAAAACGGAAGGTAGCCGGGTCCGGGACCGATCGTCGGGTCCCAACGGAACCCCAGCCGGACGGCGTCAAAAAGACAGATCGCCCCCAACACGAATAAAAAGACAGCCAGCCAAATGTTGGCCTTGCGCATCTTCCCTCCCCTATCCGAACCGATATTAGAAGCTGCACAAATGGAGGAAGCAGGGCAGGGTCGTCCTGCTTCCTCCGGTTTTTAACCTTTCCGGTCCTTGTTACTTCAGAAGCTTTCCGGAGGCCATGAGTTCCTTGGTCTCTTTTTCCTTGGCTTCGAGCCAGGTAACGTACTCCGCGCCGGTAATGAACGCAGGCTTCAGCCCCATGTCTTCCGTGTACTTCTTCCACTCGGGCGTCTCGGTGACCTTCTTCATGACGTTGACGTAGAAGTCGATCTCTTCCTGCTTTACACCCGGAGCCATGAAGATGCCGCGGAGCATCAGGTAGCTGATGTCCTTGCCCGTGGCCTCTTTCATCGTGGGAACGTCTTTCCAGCCGGCGAAAGGCATTCTCTCGTGGTCGAGCAGAGCCAGCGGCTTCAGCCGGCCGGCTTTCCAGTGGCTGACCGCTTCCGCCGGGTTGTTGACCGTCGAGTCGACGTGCTTGCCGACGAGCTCGACCGCGACCGCGCCGCCGCCCTTGAACGGGACGTAGTTGAACTTCACGCCGAACTGCTGCTCGAGGAGGACCGTGATGATCTGGTCTTCCTGCTTTGCACCCGTGCCGCCCATGGTGAACTTGCCGGGGGTCTTCTTGACCTCGGCGAAGTAATCATTGGGGGTCTTGTACGGAGTCTCGGCGTTGACCCAGAGGATGAAATAGTCGAGCGCCAGCCGCGCGACCGGGGTCATGTCCCGCCAGTTGAAGGGAACGCCCGTCGCGAGCGGCGTGGTGAACAGGTTGTCGAGGGTGATGATGATGACGTGCGGGTTGCCCTTCTGGCCCTTCACATACATGAAACCTTCGGCACCGGCTCCAGCGGACTTGTTGATGACGACGAAGGGTTTGGGGGAAAGCTTGTGCTTGGAAATGATCGGAGCGATGAAGCGAGCCATAACGTCCGCGCCGCCGCCGGCACCTGCCGGGATGATGAACTCGACGGGCATCTTCGGCTCCCAGGCTTTTGCTGTGCCAATTGAGGTGATGACCAGCGCCAATGAGCATGCGAGAACCATGAGAATCTTAAGCCCAGTAAACCTCTTGCTCATGGAATACACCCCCATGTGAGATTTTTTGTTGCCGACCTCAACAGTCACATACAACAAGCCTCCTCCCTTCTTTTGGAGCATCCCCGGGGCTTGATCGAACAGGAACGCTGTTCGTCCATCCTTCTGTCCGGGCCAACGCCAAGGCAGGCCTCAGGCACAGTGTCCCGGGAGCGGCTCCAGGGGGGATAAACCTGGCGGCGCAACCGGGACCGATTATATCTCCTGCAAGGATAGACGATTTTCCCAACTTTGCATTCAAAATTTTTGTGTCCAGAAGTGGAGCGAGGGACACAGGTCGCCCTGTGTCCCTCGTCCGGTGCACCGTGCTACGCTTCCCGCGGACCAAGAACCGGGATTTCGATCGGCTTGCCAGGGGCCTTCACCTTCGCCGTGATGAACGCCTGCATCTTGGCGATGTGCTCTTCCTGCAGGTGGTTGAACCGCTCCTGACCCTTCATGTACTCCTTCACCGGCTTGTAGGTCTTCGGGATGTGCTGATACGTGTACTCGCCGTTCTCCCATTCGTAGTTCGTCCAGAAGCCGGTCTCGACCGCCATCTTGGCGACGCGAATGGTGTCTTTGCAGTCATACAGCCAGCCCTTCGGGCACGGGCAGTGGAGATGGACGAACGCCGGGCCCTTGTAGTTCAGGCCCTTGCGGCACTTGTTGATCAGGTCGACCGGGTAGCCGATCGAAGCCGTCGCGACATAGTGCAGCGCGGGGTGGCCGCCGATGAAGAGCTGCGGCGCGTCTTTCGGGAACAGCTTCTTGCCTTCGGGGACGTTCTTCCCGGGAGGCGTGAAGGTGGTCTTGCCGCCGTACGGGGTCATCGGGGAGGTCTGGATGCCCGTGTTGGCGTAGGACTCGTTGTCGTACATGACGAAGAGGACGTCGTGACCGCGATACATCATGGCGGAAGCCGCCTGCAGACCGATGTCGATCGCGCCGCCGTCGCCGGCCATGACAACGATGTTAGGAAGCTTGCCCTTGTACTTCCCCTTGCGGATCAGGACGTTGTACGCCGCTTCGATACCGGAAGCAACGGCGCCGCCGTTCGTGATCTGGCAGTGGGTCCAGGCATAGGCGAACGGGGTGCACATGTAGGAGCAGTTCGCAACGTACATGCAGCCCGTCGGGCCCAGGAAGATCGAATCCTGGCCGGCAGCCTTGGAGACCAGCTTGTAGCAGAGGGCCGGGCCGCAGCCCGCGCAGGTGCGGTGACCAGGAACATAGTACTCTTTCTGATCGACACCGCGAAGGTTCTTGATCATCTCGAGTTCTTGAGTCGGAACTTGTGCCATGTTATGTGTCTCCTTATTGTTCTTTCTGCAGTGTAATTACTAGATGCCGTTGTCGAAACCGCACCAGTAAACGTACTGGTCGCACTTGCCCTGCTTCGCGTGCTTCTCGAGGATCTTCGCCATGTTGTAGAACTCCTCGAGAGAGATGACTTCGCCGCCCAGACCGGCCATGAACGAGCAGCAGACGGGCTGCTTCGGCGAATCATACAGGGAGGCGCGGACTTCGTGCTGCAGCTCGCCGCCCTTCATCGCGCCGCCGTAGCAGGTCTGCGACTCGACGACACCGACGGCCTTGAACTTGGAGAGAACTTCGCAAACGGCAGCGGTCGGCCAGGGACGGACGAAGCGGAGCTTCACCATACCGACCTTCGCGCCCTTCTTGCGGAGGTGGTCAACCGCAAACCGGGCGGTACGGCAGTGGGCGCCCTGCAGGAAGAACACGTACTCGGCGCCGTCGGTCTTGTATTCTTCGAGCCACACGGGATAGCTGCGGCCCATGGCCTTGTTGTAGTCGTTGACGGCCTGCTCGATAACCTTCGGGGCGTTCAGGAACGCCTGGGCTCTCTGCAGGTCGATCGCCGGCCCCTGGTCCGGGAAGATCTGCGGGCCGTGGTTGGTCGGGTTCTGGGGATTCAGGGCGTGCGGGCAGTTGTAAGGAGGCAGATACTCATCGACCGCGGCCTGGTCCGGGATGCTGACCTTGTTGGGGATGTGCGACACGAAATAACCGTCCTGCACCTGCCACTGCGGCAGCATGACCTTCGGGTCTTCGCCGGCTTTGTAGTAGATGATGCAGTTGTCCATGCTCTCTTCCGGCGTCTCGGCCCAGCCGAGGATCCACCCCTGGTTGTTCACGGACATGACGTCGGTGTGCTCGGAACCGAAGTCGCCGGGGGGGTCATACGCACGGTCTGCGATCGCCATCTGGCACGGATACCGGCCACCGGAGATCGGGGAGTACACTTCCATCGCATACGCAACACCGACGCCCGAGGAGCCCGTGTAAGCACGGGCGCCGGCCGCCGACGCACCCTGGGTAACCGAAACCTGGGCGTGCTCGCCTTCGCCGTGCACGAACTCGGCATCCAGCTCACCAGCCGCCACCATTCTCGACAGCTCCATCATGATACCGGTATACGGACGGATCGGGTACGAGGTGATGACCTCGACTCTCGCCAACTTGGCGCCGTTTGCAGTGGCGGCGCAACCTGCCATGTAAGCTTCTTTCGGCATGTGAATTCTCCTCCTGGGATCTAGTAAGGCTTATCAAGACGGGCGACGCCGCCTTTGAAATTCAGTTCGTTCTCGAGCCGAAGCGCATCGGCCGGGCACTCTTCCACGCAAATCCGGCAGCCCTTGCAGTAAATGGCGTCCCACACCATCTTCTCGGACTTCGGATCCAGGTGCCAGCAGCTGTCCGGGCAATAGATGAAGCAGTTGAGGCAGGTGGTGCACTTTTCGTGATCGATGACCGGGCGCTCGATCCGCCAGTTGCCGGTCTTCATCATCGGCTGCTCGCCGACCGGGGCCGGAACCACGGCGCCGTCAGCGATTTCCAGGTGCTTGGGAATCCGGAACTTTTCGCAGTACAGAGGACTCATGTTTTTCTCCTTCCAGCCCTTATAAAGTTTTCACTACGGCGGTCTTGGCGCCTTCCTTCACACCCGCCTTGTTCGCCGCGGAAGCGACGACGTGGTCCAGCTTGAACTTGTCGCAAACCTTGGTAGCCGCGCCGCACAGCGGAGCCGCGATGCCGACCGCGACCGAAACGGCTTCCACGCCGCCTTCAGAACCCATGAAGTCGACGCTCTCCAGGCCGGTGCCGCCCGCGATGCCGGTGGCATCCACGAGAACCAGCGCGGACAGAAGGTCCTTGTTCGGGATCAGGGAGAGGATCTCGTCGGCCGACCGCTTGGTGTTGACGACGAGCTGGCCGCCCTTGGGCATCCCGCGAAGAATGTCGATGCCCTTGATGATGGTGTCGTCCATGACGAGGACGAGCTGCGGGTTGTCGTTTTCATAGAGGTACCGCATCTCGATCTCTTCGTCGCTGACGCGGCAATACTTGCGAAGCGGAACCTGCACGCGGTCCGGAAGGTCCGCGTAGTTATCCCAAGCCTGGACGAACTTGCCGTCCTTCGCCGCTGCATTGGCGAGGACCAGCGAGAGGTGTCTTCCTTCCATATCCTGGATCACGCCACGGCACCAGATCGTTACTTCAAACACATCTGCCATTTTGTCCTTCCTCCTTCGTTTGTCTACGTCTATGCGGATAGGTACGTACTGCCGAACAACTTCTTGTTTCACCTCCTTTCCCGTCGTTTATGCCGAGACTTCGCCTACTGCACCCTGCTCTTTCTCCCCATCATTTCGAAAAGGCTGTTCTCTATGTCGATCAGGTGCTCGCGCATGGCCGCCGCCGCGCCTTCCGGATCGCGGGCCTTGATCGCGTCGAGCAGCTCCCTGTGGCGCTGTATGGATTTCTCGGGCCTGCCCTCGACCTGGAGAAAATTGTCCCGGCTCTCCAGGAAAAGGCTCATGTTGTTGTCGACAATGTGGAGGAGAAAACGGTTCCTCGCCGCACCGGCCAGGAGGTAATGGAAGTTCCGGTCGATCTCCGTGCCCGACCCGCCCCTGGTGATCTCCCGCTCCTGGAGGGCCAGGGTTTTCTCCATCACCTGGATCTCTTCGTCGGTCGCGCGTTCGGCAGCGAGCCATGCGAGCTGCGGCTCGATCAGCCGGCGCATCTCGAACAGCTCCCGCTGGCCGTCCTTCTCGGAACAGATGACGGAGGCCAACGGGTTGACCAGCGATTCCACGGGATGTTTCGCGATGTAGGTGCCGTTGCCTTGACGGCTCTCGAGAAGGCCCTGACTTTCCAGGGAACGGATGGCCTCGCGGACGGAAGAACGGCTGACCCGAAAGACCTCAGCCAGTTCCCGCTCGACGGGGAGCTGATCTCCGGACTTGAATCGACCCTTGTCGATCATGTCTTTGATCTTCGCAACGATTTCCTCATACACTCTCGTCTTCTTGACCGGCTTGAACAGCTTTAACTTCTTCTTCACCCGGGCTCCCCGCCGAAAGAGGGCGCTAGCGTTTCAGCGCGCGGGCTTTGATCGTGGAAGCGGCCCCGGCCAGTTCGACCGCCTGGTCGAAATGCTCCGAGGAGATCGTAAGCTTCGAGAAATCGGGCTTCTCCTCCTTGCAGATCGCCTCGTCGACGACGGCGAGAACGGCCTTCTTGCACATGGTTTCGATGTCGGCCCCGGTCCACCCGTCGGTCTTGTCGGCGAGCACGTCGATGTCGACCTCGGTGCGGAACGGCAGCGTCTGCAGGAACATCTGCAGGATCTCCAGCCGCTCCTCCCTCGGGGGAAGCGGGAACTCGATGACGGAATCGAAGCGGCCCGAGCGGAGCAGCGCGGGCTCCATCAAGTCGATCCGGTTGGTGGCGGCGAGGTACATGACGCCCAGGGAGCTCTGCAGGCCGTCGAGCTCGCGGAACAGCTGGCTGACGAGCCTCTGGGAGGCCTGCCCGGCGTCCTCCGCCGAACGGGCCGGCGCCATGGTCTCGATCTCGTCGAAGAACAGGATGCAAGGCGAGGCCTGCTTGGCCCGCTTGAAGACTTCCCGGAGCCCCTTTTCCGATTCCCCGACCCACTTCGACAGCAGGGTGGGCGGGTCGACGGTGAACAGGGTCATGCCCATCTCGCCCGCGATGGCCTTGGCCATCATGGTCTTCCCGGTCCCGGACGGGCCGGAGAAGATCACGCCCCGGGGAGGCGTCAGGCGGGAGCCGGCGAAGAGGGAAGAGCCCCGCAGGGGCAGCCGCATCATGGAAAGCAGGTTCTTCTTGATCTGGTGCAGACCGCCGATGTCCTTGAAGAAGACGTTGGGACGCTCGCTCATGAACTCGCGCGTCGAGGTGGGCTCGACCTCCTTGTAGGCGGTCATGAAGTCCCCGGCGGTTACCTTGACCTCCTGCCCCTCTTCCAGCTTGGGCTTCTGGTCCACCTCGAACTTGACCGACGGCATGAGGCGCCGCAGGGCCGCCATGCCCGCCTCGGTGCAGAGGGCGGAGATGTCGGCGCCGACGTACCCGTGGGTGATCTCGGCCAGGCGCTCCAGATCGACGTCGTCGGCCAGCGGCATCTTGCGGGAGTGGATCTTCAGGATCGCGAGGCGCTCATGCCGCTTCGGCACGCCGATCGTGATCTCGCGGTCGAACCGGCCCGGGCGCCGGAGGGCGAAGTCGACGAGCTCCGGCATGTTGGTCGCGCCGATGATGACGATTTCCCCGCGGCCGACGAGGCCGTCCATCAAGGCCAGGAGCTGCGCCACGACACGCTTCTCCACGTCGCCCACGACGGTGGCCCGCTTCGGGGCCAGGGCGTCCATTTCGTCGAAGAAGATGATGGCGGGGGCGTTCTTCCGGGCTTCCTCGAAGACCGCCCGCAGCTTGGCCTCGCTCTCTCCGTAGAACTTGTGGATGAGCTCGGGGCCGTTCACGTGGAGGAAGTGGGCCCGGACCTCGTTGGAGATGGCCCGCGCGATGAGGGTCTTCCCGGTTCCCGGGGGCCCCGACAGGAGGACTCCCTTGGGCGGGTCGATGCCCAGCTGGGCGAACATCTCGGGGAACTTCAGGGGAAGCTCGATCATCTCGCGGACGTGGCCGAGCTCCTTTTCCAGGCCGCCGATGTCCTCGTAGGAGGTCCGCGTCGCCTTCTCGGAAGCGAAATCGGTGCCCCGGAACGAGATCTCGGTGTGGGCGGTGATCCGGATGGCACCGCGGGGGCTGGCGCCCTCCACCATGTAGAACACCGGCTTGGTGCCGAACATGACGATCTGGATCCGGTCGCCGATGACGACGTGAAGGCCCTGAAGGAGCAGCCGGATGTGGGGGATCTCCGCGTCCTTCGGCAGCGGGCTGCGGACGTCGACGGGGGCCAGGATGACGCTGTCGGCCTGCTTATAGGGAACCTTCTGGACGGTGCATTCCTCGTCGACGGAGATCTGCGCGTTGTCGCGCGTGATGCCGTCGATCAGGACCAGCCCCTGGCCGCAGAACTGCTGGGGTGCGTGCGCGGCGCGGGCCACGGTCGAGCGGCGGCCGGTTATGAGGAGAGCGTCCCCGGGAATCGCGTGGAGCCGGTCCAGGTCGTCCGGGTCCAGCCGGGCCAGGCCCTTGCCTTCATCCTCGATAAACGCTCTAGTAACTTTCAGGGAAAAATCATCGGGAGATTTTGCCACTGTCGGTCGCCTCGCCGTGGGATGTATTCAGCCGAACGACTTGTATACAGAATACAAACTGATGGTCTGACCAAAATATAGTGGAACGACCGGTCGGTGTCAAGGGAAAACTGGGTGGGGGATGAGGCAAGAAGGAAACGTAATGCTTCCGATTAGTTATACTCTTTTGCTTTACGCAGCCCCCGTCCCCGCCGGGGTTCCCCGCGCGATCCCCGCGCGGGGACGGAAGCCGAATCGCCTCGAAAGAACGAGCCGAACCCGGACCGGATCAGCTCGGCCCGCCGCAGTGGTGCACGAGGACCGGGAACTTCGACTTGGCCAGGATCTTGGTCGCGAGGTTCCCGAACAGCGAGCCCAGCAACCCGGGATTGCCGTGGGTCGAGATGAAGATCATGTCGCACTTCTTTTCGGCGGCCACCTTCAGGATGCCGTCGACGGTGTCTTCGCCGGGAACATGCGCCAGTTCGCAGGGCACGCCGACGCTGTCGCACATCTTCTTCGCCACCGCGAGCGACTTTGCCGCCTCCGCCTCCTTCTCCCCGTCGACGCCGAACATGGCCGCCTTCGCCGCAGCGACGTCGGACAGCGACGTCAGCTCCTTCATGTCGTGGAGCCTCAGGATGTCGCCGGAGGAGAGCTTCCCGGTGACGCATACCGCGGTAACCTTGGCCCCCATCGTCTTCGCGATCTGGACGCCGTGGCAGACACCGAACACGCACTTCCCCAAACCGTCCGTGGGCAACAGGATATTCTTGTACATGGGACCTCCTTCGTGATCTGCCGGCCGAAAACCCGGAATGGTTATTATCCCGATCAAAAGGCCGTGCCTGTCAAGCGCAAATCCCGGCGTTGGGTCGCTTTCGGGGAAAAAAAGGGGGGTGCGGGCAACGGCGCCCGCAACCCCCGGGTGGGCATGGTCGGGATGACTGGATTTGAACCAGCGACCCCCTGGTCCCGAACCAGGTGCTCTACCAGGCTGAGCCACATCCCGACGCGAAAGGAAACTATCCTACCAACGGCGTCGCCGGGTCGTCAATAGGGAGATTCCGGCGCCTCGCCCGCCTCCTTCACAACCCCATCGGCTCGCCGCAGACGATCACCGTGATGTCCGAGTTCGGCGGCTTCCGCTCGATGATCGAATAGACGCGGCAGATGCGCTGGGGGGAGGAGCATTCCTCGCAGAGGCCGGTGACCGCGCAGGGCGTGGAAAGCTGCAGGCGCCTGGCGTTCCGGGGAGCGGCCACCGACTTGATCCGCTTGATCGCCTCGGCGACGTCGGCCACGATCTTGTTCGCGCCCGCGACCACCATGATCTTCTTCGGGCCGAACGTCATCGCGTTCGTCCGGTTGCCGTTCATGTCGAGGTTGACGAGGCACCCGTTCAGCGTGACCGCGTTGGTCCCCGACAGGAAGAGGTCGCAGGTCAGCTCCTCGTGGCGAACGGCGGCCTTCTCCCCGGCGGGGACCCGCCCGTGGTCCAGCAGCCGCTTCCCCTTCCCCGCGAGCGCCTCGTGGATCCCCAGCTCCCCGACGGTCATCGACCCGCCGAAGCCGATGGAGACGGCCTTTTCGCACTCCGCCAGCAGGCGGTCCCGGGCGGATTCCCTGTCGGGGAGGAACAGGGCGTCGAAACCGTTCTTCCGCAGCGCCTCGACGCACCGTTTCCCCCGCTGCTCGAAATGCCACAACCCGATCTCCAGTCGGTCCACTGCGCGCCCCCCTTCCCGGGCGATCGCCCGTCAGGCCTTGAGGCCGACGGCCGAGCGGATGTTCCGCTTCATGCGCCCGATCGTCTCCTTGTAGTCCGGCGTCCCGAAAACCCCCGACCCCGAGACGATCACGTTCGCCCCGGCAGCCGCCACTTCCCCGACATTGTCGGCCTTGATCCCGCCGTCCACCTGGATGTCCACGTCCAGCTTCGCCCGCCGGATCTGCGAGCGGAGCAGCTCGATCTTCGCCAGCGACGCCGGGAGGAACGCCTGCCCCCCGAACCCGGGGTTGACGCTCATGATCAGGACCATGTCCACGTCCTGGAGGACCCATTCGACGGCGGAAAGCGAGGTGCCCGGGTTCAGCGCCACGCCGGCTTTCCTGCCCAGCTCCCGGACCCGGGCCACGGCGCGCTGGAGGTGGGGCGTGGCCTCCGGGTGGACCGTGATGATGTCGGCCCCCGCACCGGAGAACGCGTCGATGTACCGCTCGGGCTCGACGATCATCAGGTGCACGTCCAGCGGTATCGTGGCGCATTTCCTGATCGCCTCGACCACGAACGGGCCGATGGTGATGTTGGGGACGAACCTGCCGTCCATGACGTCCACGTGGAGGAGGTCGGCCCCCGCCTCCTCGATGGCCCGGATCTCCTCCGCCAGCCTCCCGAAGTCGGCGGACAACAGCGACGGCGCGATGTAATAGTCCATGGATCTCCCCTTTCCCCGTATCCTACCTTAGAACCGGGACGTAGATGAGTTCTTCCGCAGTTCAGGGACACTCATGAAATCCCGGTTTGTCCGACTTGTCGGGCCGAATCCTTTCATCTCTGTCCCTGTTTTGCGGAAGAACTCATCTACGTCCCGGTTTTGTGGTCCGCCTCCTGCATCTCCGTCCCCAGGCTGGTGAGGAACTCATCAACGTCCCGGTTCCGGGGGCGGTCCTGGGGAGGTGCTTCCATGAAGAAGAAGGCGTTGCTGGTCGGCATCGACAAATACCCGGATCCGCGCGACGGGTTGAGGGGGTGCGTCAACGACGTGCGCCTGATGGAGGAAACGCTTCGCGGGGAATACGGTTTCTCCGGCAAGTCCGACATCCGCATCCTCGCCGACTCCCGCGCCACGACGGACGCGATCCTCGACGGCCTTTCGTGGCTCGTCGCCGGGGCGGCCCCCGGCGATTCCCTCGTGTTCCATTACTCCGGCCACGGTTCCCAGGTGCCCGACGACCGGCACGGCGACGAGACGTCCGACGGCCTCGACGAGATCCTTTGCCCCTACGACCTCGACTGGGACCGCCCGTTGACCGACGACCGCCTTGCCGCCGCGTGCGCCGGCATCCCGAGGGATGCGCTTCTTACCGTCATCCTCGACTGCTGCCATTCCGGCACCGGCCTGCGCGAGACCGGCCGCCCCTGCGGCCCGGCCCGCCCGCGCTTCATGCCGAGCCCGTCCGATCCGTTCCCTCCGGCCCTGCGCCCCGTGCGCCGGTTCGGGGTATCCGTCACGAGGACCAAGGCGGTGCTGCTCGCCGCCTGCCGCGAAAACCAGACGTGCGCCGACGCCCCGATCGGCGCCTCCTGGCACGGCGCGCACACCTATTACCTCTGCCGGGCCTTGCGCCATGCCAACTGGATCGCAACCTATCGCGCGCTCGTCGCCTCCATGGGAGACGCCCTCGCCCGGGCCGGCTTCGACCAGGCCCCCCAGCTCGAGGGGCCGTCCCGCCTCCTGTCCTCCCGGTTCCTGGAACCTCCCCCGAAGGGGGGCGCCCGGAGGGAAACGGGGATGCGCATCGGGCTCCCCCTGCTGTGCCGGTGAGACGGCCGCCCTCCTTTTTCCGGAGAAAAGGGGGTTGCCGCCGGGCTATGCTGAAAGGCGAGGAAGAGAATCCGTCCGGTTCCATCGGAAAGGAGCTGTTCCATGCCGGTCCGCGCGGCTTGTCTGGGATACCCTCGCATCGGGATCGACCGGGGATTGAAGAAGGCGCTCGAAAGCCACTGGGCGGGGAAGCTTTCCGCGGAGCAGCTCAAAGGCGTAGCCTCCGCGCTCCGCCGGGCCGCCTGGATGTCGATGAAGGTCGCCGGGATCGACCATATCCCGGGCAACGACTTTTCGCTGTACGATCACGTGCTCGACATGGCGGTCGCCGTCGGCGCCGTCCCCGCGCGCTACCGCCGCATCGAGGACCCTCTCGCCCGCTATTTCGCGATGGCGCGGGGGCTTCAGGACCACGCGGCGGGCATCGATGTCCCGGCGCTCGACATGACCAAGTGGTTCGACACGAATTACCACTACATCGTCCCGGAGCTGGAGGAGCGGCAGGCGTTCCGGCTCGACGCGTCGAAGATCCTGTCCGAGGTGGAGGAGGCGCGCTCCCTCGGGGTCGAGATCCGCCCCGTGGTCCCCGGCCCGGTCACCTTCCTGATGCTGTCCCGGTTCGGGCCCGGCGCGCGCGGTGGGCGCGTTCCCCTCGACCTTCTCGGCGCGCTGCTGCCGGTCTACGGGGAGCTGCTCGCGGCGCTGGCCGCTCGGGGCGTCGCGTGGGTCCAGGTCGACGAGCCCTGCCTGGTCCTGGATCTCGACGACCGCGCCGCGGAAGCGTACCGGATCGCGCTTCGCCGGCTCGCCGCCTGCGAAAGCCGCCCGCGGCTGATGGTCGCTACCTGCTTCGGCCCTGTCGCCCGCAACCTGCCTCTGTTCGCGGAGTCGGGATGCGACGCCCTCCACGTCGACCTGGCGAGGGCCCCGGGCCAGCTGCAGGCGGTCCTCGACGGGCTTCCTCCCGAAGCGCAACTCTCCCTCGGCGTGGTGGACGGCCGCAACATCTGGCGCGCCGACCTGGACGCCGCCCACGCGCTCGTCCGGCGCGCCCGCGAGGCGCTCGGGGAGGAGAGGTTGTCCGTCGCCCCCTCCTGCTCCCTGCTCCACGTGCCGATCGACCTCGCCGCCGAGAAGCGGCTCGACCCCGGGCTGAAAGGCTGGCTCGCCTTCGCCGCCCAGAAGCTCGCGGAGGTGCGGGCGCTGGCGGACGCGGCCGGAGACGACGCGCCGGCGGGGCCGTTCTTCGAGGAGGCGCGCGCGGCGCTGGCCGGGCGGCGGGCGTCGCCCCGGACGCGCGACCCGGAGGTTCGGGCCCGGGCCGCCGCCGTGGACGCGGCGATGCTGCGCCGGGCCGCCCCCTTCGGGGAGCGCATCGCGAAGCAGCGGGCGCGCTTCGGCCTGCCGCTCCTGCCGACGACCACGATCGGCTCGTTCCCCCAGACCGCGGAGGTCCGCGAGGCCCGCGCGAAACGGCGGAAGGGGCAATGGACGGAAGAGGAGTACGAGGGCTTCCTCCGGGAGCAGGTGCGAAGGTGCGTCGCGACCCAGGAGAAGCTGGGGCTCGACGTCCTGGTTCACGGGGAGTTCGAGCGGAACGACATGGTCGAATACTTCGGGGAGAAGCTCGAGGGGTACGCCTTCACCGAAAACGGCTGGGTCCAGAGCTACGGCTCCCGGTGCGTGAAGCCCCCCGTGCTCTTCGGGGACGTGTCGCGGCGCGCCCCCATGACGGTGGAATGGTCGGGGTTCGCCCGGTCGCTTTCGCGGCGGCCCATGAAGGGGATCCTCACCGGCCCGGTCACGATGCTCCAGTGGTCGTTCGTCCGGGACGACCAGCCGCGCGAGGAGACGTGCCTGCAGGTGGCGCTCGCGCTCCGCGACGAGGTGGCCGACCTCGAGGCCGCGGGGATCGCCATGATCCAGGTTGACGAGCCGGCGATCCGGGAAGGGCTGCCGCTGCGCCGCGGGGACCGGGCGGCATACCTGCGTTGGGCGGTCGACGCCTTCCGCCTCGCCACGAGCGGGGTCCGCGACGAGACCCAGGTCCACACGCACCTGTGCTATTCGGAGTTCGGGGACATCATGGATTCCATCGTGGAAATGGACGCGGACGTCCTTTCCATCGAGTCGTCCCGCTCCGGGATGGAGCTGCTCTCCGATTTCCGACGCTGCAGCTACCCGAACGAGATCGGCCCCGGCGTCTACGACATCCATTCGCCGCGTGTTCCGTCCGCCGGGGAAATGGAGGAGCTGATCGCGAAGGCGGCCGAGGCGATCCCGCCGGCGCGCCTTTGGGTGAACCCGGACTGCGGCCTCAAGACGCGCGGCTGGACGGAGGTCGAGGCGGCGCTCGGGAACATGGTGGAAGCCGCGCGCCGGGTGAGGGAGCGGCTCGGCCCCCGGGAGGGCTGACTCCCCGGCTCCTTCGGCATCGCGTGGCATCCGCCCGTCGCCGGGCGCGCGACGGGGCCGGCCCCGCTCCGCCATGCAGCCCCGCTCCCCTTGCCCGTTTCCGCCGCTTCCGGTACTATCCCCATGCAGCGGAATCCGGTGCGCCGGGCTGCGGGAGACGTCGCATCGGGCAGCGATGCCCACGACGCCGACGATGCCGTCGACGCGGAAAGCGGGGAGCGGTCCTTGGAACCGAAATGGTACTTGGTCAAGACGAAGGCCCTGAACGAGAACCGGGTGGTCACTCGCCTCCTCGGCGCCGGGTACGAAGTCCTTTTCCCCAAGATCCGGAAGAAGTCGCGGCGCCACAAGGGCGTCTTCGACGTCCGGCCCCTCTTTCCCACGTATCTCTTCGTCCTTTTCCGCGGGGACGAGCTCAAGACCATCAAGTACACCCACGGCGTCGCCCGCGTCATCTGCTTCGGCCTGGAGCCCCAGGAGGTCGATGAAGAGATCATCGTCGCGATCCGGGAGCGGATGGACGCCGAAGGGTTCGTCAAGCTCGAGCCGAAGAAGGTCGAACTCGCCCCCGGCCAGAAGGTCAAGATCGGCGAAGGCCCCTTCGCGGGGCTCGACGCCATCTTCCTCGAGGAGCTTCCCGACCGCGAGCGCGTAGTCCTGCTCCTCGACGCCGTCTCCAGCTATAAGCTGACGATCGGGAAGAGCGACCTGGAGACGTAGGCCCCCTCCGGCTGCGGGCCGGAACACCCCAAAAAAACAGAAAGAACAGCCCCCGGAGGTTGATATGATCAGGGGTACTGTCGCGTCCGGAGAAAATCATCCTGAACGCCACGGGGGGATCATTTGCCGCTCCCCTTATGGGCGGTAGCTTGCCCGCCGGCCCGGCAACGCTCTTGTGATCGGAAGCGAAATTGGTAAACTGGCCCGAACAGCTTGTAAAGCGCCATGAAATAAGGAAAAGGGCGCCCTTCCGGAAGCAGAGGAGGACGAATCTCTTGCGGTTCCTGCCCCGCCATCTCTGTCCCCGTTCTGGTGAAGAACTCATCAACGTCCCGGTTCTGTGGGTCGCTCTCCTTCTCGCGCTCCTCCTGGTGCTTTCTGCGGGCGGGCCCGCCGGCGCGGCGGAGCCGCTCTCCTCCGGGGTCACTCCCGAGCAGGCGGCCGCGATGCGGCAGCTCGTAGGGTCCGACCCCGAGGCGGCGAAGGCGGTGGAGGAAACGCTCCGGAGGAAGGCGGAAGAAGCGGAAGGCGGGGGCGGGAGCGCGGCCGGGACGGCGGGCGAGGCGGAAAAGAGGGACCTCTTCGGGGGAAAAGCCGCGCCCGAAGGGTCGGAGGCCCGGGCCGCGCGGATCGCGGCGGAGCCGCGGTACGACTGGACGAAGTCCACCTACGTCGGCGGGCTCTTCGGGAAGCGACTCACCGCCCGGGAGCGGGAGACGCTGCCCCATTTCGGGCACGACCTGTTCGCCTTCTCCTCCGTGACGCTGCAACCTCATGAAAACCTGCCGGTTTCGCCGGGATACGTCGTCGGGCCGGGCGACGAGATCGTGGTGCGGATGTGGGGGCGCGTCGAGGGGACGCAGCGCATGGTGGTCGACCGCGACGGGAAGATCTTCTTCCCGAAGTTCGGCTCCCTCTACGTGGCCGGGAAGACCTTCGACGAGGTGCGGGCCTTCCTCATGGGGAAGGTCCAGACGATCGCCGAGGTCAGCTCCGACGTCGGCCTGGGGCAGATGAAGGGGATCCGCGTCTCCGCGATGGGCGAGGTGCGCTTCCCGGGGTGGTACAGCGTCAGCTCGCTCCACACGGCGATGCAGGCGCTCTCCGCCGCCGGGGGGATCAAGGACATCGGCTCGCTGCGCCGGATCCTGATCCGGCGCGGGGGAGGCGTGGCCGGGGAGGTCGACCTGTACGATTTCCTCCTCAAAGGGGACACGCGCGGGGACATCCACCTGCTGCAGGGCGACGTCGTCTTCGTCCCGGTCGTGGGGAAGCTCGCGGCGGTCGCGGGGGAGGTCCGCCGCCCCGCCATCTACGAGCTGAAGGGGGAGCGGTCGCTGCTCGACC
The DNA here is from genome assembly GCA_002327765.1 of bacterium UBA2219. Taxonomy (GTDB): domain Bacteria; phylum Desulfobacterota; class Deferrimicrobia; order Deferrimicrobiales; family Deferrimicrobiaceae; genus UBA2219. The sequence continues at coordinate 79,330 of DCUH01000133.1, forward strand.
TGATCCGCCTCGCGGGCGGGTTCACCCCGGCGGCCTACAAGCGGCGCGTCCAGGTGGAGCGGCTCGAGGGGAACACCGCGCGCGTGGTCTTCGACGCCGACGCCGACGCGCTGGAAAAGGGCGGGCACGGCTTCGAGCCGGCCGACGGCGACTTGGTGCGCGTCTTCCCGATCGTCCTGGCCGAGGAAAACGCGGTCCGTGTCGAGGGGAACGTCCAGCGCCCCGGCCGGTACGAGATGAAGAAGGGCATGACGGTGGGATCCCTCTTCAAGGGGGAGAAGGAGTTCCTGCCCGACACGTATTTCGACTACGCGCTGATAACCCGCCTCGTGCCTCCCGACCTGCGCAAGGAGGTCGTCCCGGTCAACCTGCGCGAGATCGTGCTGGAGCGCAAGCCCGGCTCGGACGTGCCCCTCAAATCCCGCGACACGCTGCGGGTGTTCCGCAGGAGCGAGTTCCGGGACTACCCGAGGGCGTCCATCTCCGGGGAGGTGCGGCTGGTGCGGGCGGGGCTGCTCAAGGAACCGGGGCTCGACAACCAGGCGGAGGAGAGGTTGCTCCGGGACGAGGCGGGCGGGGAACGGCTCGACGGTCAGGCGTCAGGGCGGGAAGCGGAGCGGCGCGCTGCCGCGTTCCCGGGCGCGGACGGCCTGCGCTCCGGCATGCGCCCCGTGGATTCCGTCGCCGCCGCCGATCTCCGCGATCGGGAGTTGCGCCGGATGGATCCGCGCAGGGCGGATCCGCCCGACCGGATGCTCCCCGACAGGGAACGGGACGCCCGCGGCGCGGCGCCCCGGGACGCGAACGGCCGCGACGCCAACCGGCGCGACCCGTCGGCCCGCGAAAGGGCGCTTCGGGACGCGGCCGACCGCGGCATGGACACCCGCGCCGAGGAGATCCTGAAGGCGGAGGAGCGCGGGGCGGACGTCCGCGACGTGGACGCCCCCAGGGCGGAGTCCCCCTTCTGGCGCGACGCGGTCTCCTTCGAGATCCACGGCGGGACGCGGGTGGCCGACCTCGTCCGGATGGCGGGCGGCCTCACCCGCATGGCGCACCTCGATCGCGCCGAGATCGTCCGCGTGGACGAGAACCGCAACTACCGGACGATCTACTTCCACCTGGGCAAGGCGGTCGCCGGCGACCCGCAGGAGAACAGGCTCCTGGAAAACGAGGACCAGGTCCGCATCCACTCGGTGCTGGAGATGTCGTCCCGCAAGACGGTGTCCGTCTCGGGCGAGGTGAACCTGCCGGGCGACTTCGTCCTCACGGAAGGGATGAAGCTGTCCGACCTGCTGTTCAAGGCCGGCGGTTTCCGGGAGAGCGCCTACCGGAGGGAGGCCGAGCTGGTGCGCCGGGAGGTCAACGTCCAGGGCGACCTCGTCAAGACGCAGGCGGTGGTCGTCTATCCCGACCGCGCGCTGTCGGGCGACAACACGGCGGACATCCCGTTGAAGGCCGACGACTACCTCTACGTCCGGCAGATCCCCGACTGGGGCGAGAAGATCGTCGTCACGCTGGCGGGGGAGTTCCGCTTCCCGGGGACCTACGCGGTGGCGAAAGGCGAGCGGATCAGCTCCGTGATCGAGCGGGCGGGCGGCTACACGACGGGCGCCTACGTGAAGGCCGGCGTCTTCACCCGCGTCTCCACCCGCGAGGCGCAGCAGCAGGCGATCGACCGGATGATCGAGGAGCTCGAGACCTCGATCGCGGAGAAGGGGCAGGAGGTGGGCGCCGCCCTCGACAAGGAGGACGTCGAGTCGAACCGGCAGCTTCTCGAGGCCCGAAGGAACCTCGTCTCCCAGCTGCGGAAGCTGAAGGCCCAGGGGCGGGTCATCGTGCGCCTTCGGGACCCCGACGCGATGAAGGGGAGCAGCGACGACATCTTCCTGGAAGACGGCGACCGGCTCTACGTGCCGCAGAAGATGAACGTGGTGAACGTCGTGGGGAGGGTCTACAACCCGACTGGCGTCGTCTACGACCCGGCGAACGACACCCTGGGCCATTACCTGAAGAGGGTCGGCGGGCCCGCGGGCAACGCGGACGAGGACAACATCTTTCTCCTGAAGGCGGACGGCTCGGTGGTGAGCCGCGCCAACGCCGACGGCAACTTCTTCACCGGCGGCTTCATGTCCTCGAAGGTGGAGCCGGGCGACTCCATCATCGTGCCGCAGAAGCTGTTCGAGGCCCGGGCGATGAAGGACGTGAAGGACCTCATCCAGATCATGTACCAGATCGCCGTGTCGGTAGGCGTGCTGGTGGTGGCGTTTTAGGGAGACGGGATGAAAATGAAATCCACTCCGTATCCCGTTGGGGATGAAATCACCGTGGGAGATCTCCTGGAGAGACTGCGCGGCAACTGGTTGAAGATCGTCCTGCTGTCGGCGGCGGCGGGAATCTTGACGTACATCGTGTTGCTTGCGAAGCCGAATGTCTACCGGACGACGGCCGTCATCGCTCCCGCTGTCGAGGAAAAGAGGACGAACTCGACCATCGGGGCGCTCGCATCGATCGGCATGGAGATTGGAAGTCCGAACAGGCTGGAAGATCTGGAGACCCTCTTCAAGAGCAAAGATCTCTCCGTGCGTGTGTTCGGGAAGCACGACCTCTGGTCGATCGTGCTCGGAGACCGGTTCAATCACGCAACGGGTAAGATCCGGGGCCGATGGACGGACCTGACGGAGAAGGGGGGAAGATCGCCTTCGGAATGGGATGCCATACGCACAGCGGAGAAGCGGCTGACCATATCCATCAACAAGAGGAGCGGCACGCTTTCCGTTTCGTTCGATGCGCCCTCCCCGGAAGGGTCCGCGAAAATCGTGGGGTATTACCTCGATGAAGGGAAAAGTCGATTACAGGAAGAGGCGCTGGGGCGCGCGATCATGAACAAGAAGTTCATCGAGGAGCAGATAGCGAAAACCCACGATGCGTTGACGCGTGACCGGCTCTATTCCCTGTACAGCCAGGAGGTCGAGCGGGAGATGATGGGGCGGAACCGGGAGCAGTTCGGGTTCCGGATCATCGACACGCCACGTGTTCCGGACAGGAAGGTGCATCCCGGGAAGGTGTCCGCGGTTATCGCGGCCTATTGCATCGTCTTCTTCATAGGGTGCGTGTTTTTCGCCCTTCGTGGGAACGGGAGGGGGCGGGGAACGGAAGTACCGAGGTAGCCATAAGGCCGCTACCTCGCGGAATCCCGGTTTCTGCGCGTGGGGAAAGATCTCTATATGTACCACGCATTGAACGCCAGCCAAGTGGCGTTGGGCGTGGTTTTCCATTTCCTCCTCGCGAGGCGGTTCGGGGCGGGGGCGGAAACGGATGTGTTTTTCCTGTCAGCCGTCGTCATAGGATTCCTTTCCCTAATAGGATCGCTTTTTTCGGAGATGTTCCTCCAGCACTACTGCAAGCTGCTGGCCCGGGATACCGGGAACGCGGAGGAATTCTACCAGGCGGCATTTACTCATTCCATCCTTCTCGGCGCGATCAGCATCGCTTTCGGTAACTCGTTTTTCCACCTGATAACGGGGCTGTTTGCTCCTGGTTTTGATGATGGCCGGGCTTCGCTTTTCCGTGATTTCTTTTTTCTTCACAGCGGGACCTTGTTGCTTTCCCGCGCAGTCGGTTTGAACAATTCACTTCTGAACGCCCACATGCGATTCTTTCTCCCGTATTTCCTGTCCGTCGTCCTTCAAGCGATAAACATCATCTTCCTGGTCGCTTTTTCCGACCGTTGGGGAATCCGCGCGCTGGCGGCAGGATCGGTCACCGGGGTCCTGGTTTCCTTCGGGATACAGGCGCTGGCTGTCCCGCGCCTAGTCGGCGTCCGGATGAGGATCCGCCTGTGGCATCCCTCTATACGGCCCATGGCGGCGAGCAGCGTGTCTCTGCGTCTCGGGTACCAGGTCTGGGGTCTCAGGGATCTCATCACCGCGAATGTACTTTCCAGGCTCCCCGCCGGATCCGTCAGCGAATTTTTCTATGCGATGAGGATCGTCTCCATCTTGTTTACCGTTACCAGCTCCCCGATCCTCCAGATCTTCCAATCGAAGGCGTCCCACCTTGCTGCCGAGGAGAGGGCAAAGGACATCCTCCCGTTGGCGCGTCAGGCGATCCTGAAAAACGTTCTGTTGTTCTCCGCGGCCGCCCTGGTCACGGCCGTTCTCCTTCCGGAGGCGCTTCATCGTCTGTTCCGGGAGGCGATGAGCCCGGATTCGATGGATTCCATCTATTATCTGTTCCTGGCGTTCGTTCCCGTGTACGTAATTATGGCCGTCGAGGCGCCCTACCTCCAGACGGTGATCGCCATGGTGCGCGGCGACGTAGTATTCTGGATCTCCACCGTCTTCATCACGGTTTATTTCTTGGGAGTCCAGGCGATGGGAGTCTCTCGGGGTCCGTTCGGCCTCGTTGTGAGCATGGCGGTGGCGCAGGCGGTGAATCTCCTTTTGTATGCCCGTTTCGTCGAGCAACGGTAATGCCGTCTCCTTTCATCAGCGTCGTCATCAACTCGTATAACTACGCCGAATTCGTCGCGCAGGCAGTCCAAAGCGTCCTTGCCCAGCGGTTCCCGCCGTCCGACCGGGAGATCTTGATGATTGATGACGGTTCTTCGGACGGCACAGGGAAGGTGATGGCGGCATATGCGGGCAGCGTACGGTACATACGGAAGGAAAACGGGGGCCAGGCTCTGCATTGAACCTGGGCTCGGCAATGGCTCGCTGGGAGATCGTCTGCCTGCTGGATGCGGACAACTGGTTCTACACCGACAAGCTTGCGGCCGTGGCCGAAAAATTCCGCCGCGAGCCGGAAACCGGGGTCGTCTACAACCGGTTCGATATCATCGACAAGGACGGGTTGATCCGGCATGCCGCCGTTCCCCGTCGGCTCATCGAGGGCGATTTGTCGGCGCTCGTTCGAATCTGGCGTGCGCCGGGTTCACCTACTTCCGGGATATCGGTCCGCCGCGAGATCTTGAAGAGGATTCCGGTCCCCGAATCATCGTTCCGAATCTGCGCGGACTCCTTCTTCCCGGTTATCCTCCCCCTCGTCGCAAACGTCGGCGTCCTCAATGAAACGTTGCACGCATACCGGGTCCACGACCGAAACGGCTACCTTGGTAAAGCGGAAGAGCAGCGATTGGAAATCCACAGGGTTCAATGGAATGTCTTGCAAAGATACGCGACAGATCTCGGCTACCCGTTGTTCGACGCGTTCAGGACAATCGAAAGGGCGCGAGGATTTCAGGAACGAAAGGAGAATTTCTTTCGGGGAGCGAGGTTCCTCAAGGCGATGGAAGGGTCCCGCGGGCTTCGGGCATGGACTTTCGCGAAGCTCGTGCTTGCCACCATCTTCCCGCCGGATGGTGTTTCCTTCCTTCGTCGTTTCCGCCAGCGGATGAGTAGGGAATCAGGATTTTGAACGGATATCGATAAGGCAATGACCAATATCCGACCGGTAGCCATCGCGGGGCGGCAGAGGGTCCACGGACTGGCGCTTCCCTGCTTGTACCAGCTGGAAATTCTGGATATCGCCGCCTTCCTCGTGCCCGTCACGCGGTTCATCGAAATCAGCCTGGTCGGGAGGCTCTTCCTGACGGATGTGCTGCTGGCGTGCATCCTCCTCCTGCTGTTGCCGGCCCGAGGGAAACGGCTTCGCGAGCGTCTTCCGTTGACGTTCCTTCTGCTGGCGCTTCTCTGGTTATCTGGGCAGCTGGCGGCGGACATTGTCCGGCAGGCGGAATTTCGGGATTATGCAAGGGGATGGTCGAAGATCCTGTTCACCATGATCAATTTCAGCGCGCTTTATCTGATGCTGGTCGGGAACAGGCGCCGCCTGATTCTGTACGCCGGCGGCTTGGCGGCAGGAGGGCTGGCGACGTATCTCTTCAACCCGAGCGTCTTCGCCGAAGGCCTGCCGTGGAAATTCGGATACGGGGAGTCCGTCACCTGGCTGATGGCGCTGTTAGCGACATTGCTTGCCGTCAACGGAAAAACCGGCCTGTATGCCGCGTGCACGGTCCTGGCGTCTTCTGCGGTCCTGAACCTGTCGATGGGCTTCCGAAGCCTTGGCGGAATCTGCTTCTTGTCATCCTGTTACCTGTTCCTCCTGGCTCGCTGGGGGGATGGGCTTGCAAAAGGGGGCGGTCTGCGAAGAATCCTGGTCGTCGGGGGGGCGCTGGCAATTTCCGGAGCGCTCGTTTATGCGGCATACGGACACGCGGCCCGCTCCGGATGGCTCGGCGAAAACGAACTGGGGAAATTCGAGTCTCAGCTCTTGGGGAAGTACGGATTACTGCTCGGGGGTCGCGGCGAGGTGCTTGCGGCCGGCCGGGCCATCTACGATTCGCCGCTGCTAGGTCATGGATCGTGGGCGAAGAATTACGATTATTCGTATTTTTATTATGAGCTGATGCGGCGGTCGGGCTATGTCGTGGAGGGGGAGGTCGAGGATGGACTGATCCCCTCTCATTCCCACCTGCTGGGGGCGTGGGTCGAGGCTGGATTGGCGGGAGCCTTGTTCTGGATTTGGGTCCTGAGTCTTCCTGCTCGCGTAATGTTCGGTGTGTACGGAAAGGTGTTCCGATTGGCGCCGTTGGCGGTGCTCTTTGCCTTATTGTTGATCTGGGATGTGCTCTTTTCCCCGTATGGGGCGGCGCAGCGCTTTGTGACGCCATACTATGTCGTTTTCATGATGAGTTGCTTGTGTGTGAAGCATCCGGGAGGGGTGGATTGAAATTTTCAATAGTCACGTTGTCATTCAATCAGGGGAAATTTCTGGAAGAAGCGATCCTTTCCGTCATTCGACAGGATTATCCTGATATTGAATATATAATTGTGGACCCTGGATCCACGGATGGAAGCAGAGAAATAATAGAAAAATACAGAAGGAGTATTGCAAAGATCATATTCGAGGAGGACAACGGGCCTGCAGACGGCTTAAACAAAGGATTCCGGGCTGCGAAAGGAGATATTCTCGGATATATCAATGCCGATGATTATTACGAGCCCGCCGCTTTCACGCATGTTGCCGAAATATTTAAAAACAAACAGGATGTTGCTGTCGTTAATGGGGCGATCAGGATCGTTGACGGCCGTGGGCGGGCGAAATGGCGTAGGCGGATGTCCGACGCATTCGACCTGGAAAATTTCGCGGAAGGAATGTGCTGGGTCGGCCAACAAGCCACATTTTTCCGGAAGACCGTTTTTGGCAACCCGGTAACGTTCAACTCGGGAAACAGGACCTGCTGGGATGCGGAATTTCTTGTGGACCTGGCATTAAATGGTTGCTTGTTTCACCGGCATCCAAAAGTATTGGGAAATTTCCGGGTCCATGAAGGATCGATCACCGGGTCGGGGCGTTTAGAGTCGCTCTATCGACAGGATATCGATCGAATCCGGAAAATCATTAGCAGGAGTATAACTAGACGGCGCCCCGGATACGTCAATGCCCTGTTGCGCGTGATGTACAAGTTCGACATCCGGCGCCAATTCATGAACTACACCGTCAGATGAAGGAAAGGTCCATGAGGATTACCGTCCTATGGGCCAGCCTGGCCAGTTATTCCTGCGCGTTCTTCCGGGAGATTGCGAATCTTGGATGTCCTTTGCAGATTGTGTATCAGCCCGTGGATGAGGAGGCTCCGTACCAGGGATTCGACCTTTCTTTCTGCACGGCGGCAATGGAAGATTTCAAGGACACAAAAGCCCGGTTGGATTCAATGGTTTCGGATTTCCGTCCCGATTGCATACTGATGTCGACCTGGTGTTACCCCCATTTCAGGAAATTGGCGAGAGCTGTTCGCAAAAAAGGTGTTTACGTGGTATCCGCAATGGACAACCAATGGCATGGGAGCTTACGGCAGCATATCGGAGTCTTGTCGTCACGGTTTTTTTTGAAACCCTGCATCGATACGTTTTTCTTGCCAGGAGACCGCCAGGCCTATTTTGCCCGGAAACTCGGGTATGGGAAGGTGATTTACGGATTCGGCGCCACAGACGTACGCCAATATTCCAGTGCGATACCGATCACGAGGCGTCCGGGAAATTTTCTTTTTTTCGGAAGGCTCCTTCCGATAAAGGGGGTCAGAGAACTCATCGACGCCTATGCGATATATCGAAAAGCGGTAAAGGAGCCATGGGGCTTGAAGGTGGTGGGGAAGGGGCCCATGGACTGACTGTTACGATAGGTGGAGGGGGTGGATGCTCTCGGATTCGTCCAGTCGGCGGAAATCCCTTCGGTTATGAACGAGGCCCAGTGCCTTGTCCTGCCGAGTCGATTGGAGAATTGGGGCGTGGTGATCCAAGAGGCGGGGGTAGCAGGTTTGCCTGTGATTACGACGGATGCCTGCGGCGCGGTGTCGACGTTCGTTCGGGACGGGATAAACGGATATATCGACCCCGTTGACAGGGACTATTTGGCGCAGGCCATGGTACGGATGACGGAATTGAGCCGACCGAAACTGGAGGAAATGTCCGCGGCTGGTTGCCGGCTGGCCCGGATTTCAGATGTACGGATGGTAGCCGAATATTTTTTGGACACCGTCCGGATCATGATCAGATCGAAGCGGCATCATCGATGAACATAGCATATTTGACAACTTCTGATCCGTTAGACATTTCTGGCTGGTCTGGGCTGAACACATATATCTTGAGGACGCTTCAGGGAAGCGGTTTCCGAGTTGCGCCTATAGGGAATCTCAAGAAAAAGATAAACCCGCAGAATGTTCTGAAAGCATTCTGGTACAGGAAGATAGCGTCCAGTTCATATATCTTGGAACAGGATCCTGCCGTATTGAAATATTATGCCAGCCAAATCGAGAGTCGGCTTTCATCAATTCAATATGATTTGATTTTCAGTCCCAGCACGATTCCCATTGCCTATCTGGATACAAAAAAGCCGATAGTATTTTGGACGGATGCGACTTTTGCTGGGATGATTAATTATTATCCTTATCCATTTTCAGGTTTGTGTGCTGAAAGCATAAAGAATGGAAATGATATGGAACAGAGGGCTCTATCTAAATGTCGTATTGCTATATACAGCTCAGACTGGGCCGCAGACACCGCAATAAAATGCTATGATGTGGATCCTATAAAAGTTAAGGTTGTCCCATTTGGCGCAAATGTTGAGTGCAATAGAAGCATTGATGATATTGAGGATATGCTGAGGAAAAAGAATTTAGATATTTGTAAATTGCTATTCGTAGGGGTGGATTGGGGAAGGAAAGGAGGGGTTTTTGCGTTGGAGGTGGCTGAATTATTGAATTGCCGAGGCATTCCAACAGAATTGCACGTGATTGGTTGCGATCCTAAAATTAAGATTCCTAAGTTTGTAAAGAAGCATGGGTTTATTTCCAAAAGGACTAAATCAGGAGAAATATGTTTTGATCAGTTGATGGCCGAATCGCATTTTTTGATTTTGCCTGCACGAGCGGAGTGTTGTGCAGTTGTCCTTGCCGAGGCAAATTCTTTTGGGCTTCCCACTCTGGCTTCGAGAACAGGAGGAATACCTACGGTAATCCGGAACGGGAAAAACGGCCAGACATTCGATATGAGCGAAGGCCCCGAGGCATATTGTAAATATATCGAAAGCGTTTTTTCATCGAAACAGTTTTATCGTGAATTGGCGCTCGCTTCGTTCCACGAATATTCCGAAAGATTGAACTGGTCCTCCGCAGGGCGAAAAGTTCATGATCTGATAAAAGAACACTGCCGCGGATAAAGGTTTTCGCAATATGCCATTAGATATACCTGGTTCCGAATGTCCCATCTGCAGAAGTGGAACGATTAAGGCCAGTCTCCATTTCCCGTATTGTTATTGGCGGTGTGTGTCGTGTGGATCGTCTCATCTGCATCCTCAACCGACCAATGAGGAACTGGAACGGTACTATGAGGTTTTTCATTTGCCTTCGGAAGCCGGCGGCATCTATGCCGATTTCGAAGACAGGGTTCAATCTGATTTTTCTGTAAAAGCGGGAATCGTATCCCGCTTGTTGAAAAACAATGGCGGGCAAGACTTAGGCAATAAGCGTGTATTGGATGTGGGTTGTGGGAAAGGTTTTTTCGTCCGGGAACTCCTGAAATCAGGAATTTCCGTTGAAGGGATCGACCTGTCTTCGAGCGCAATTTCAGAAGGGAAAGAGGTACATGGAATCAGAGGATTGCGTATTGGGCGGATAGAATATCAGGAGGATTGGTCAGAGCGATTCGATGCCGTAACGGCTTGGGCGACGTTGGAGCATCTTCCATCTCCCCAAGATTTTCTGAATTCGGTCAGGAGGGTTCTGAAGCCTGATGGTTTACTTGTTTTCGATACGGGGTTGGCCGGAGACTATCTGGATCGGCATGCTCCGGGATTGATCCAGTGGTACGACCCCCCGCAGCACCTGTTCGTCTTCAGTCTCGCGGGGCTCGAATTGCTGCTGAAACAATCCGGTTTTTCGATTATTTCCTGCGACAAAAATTTCGAAAGGACATCAGGCCGCCGCCTGTTGAAATACGTCAGGAACAAAATTCTTGTTACCGTGACCGCCGGCATCTTCCGTGCCGCCTTAGGAAAAAGGCAGTATCAAAGGATGCGGATGGAAAGCAAAATGCCTTACGGTTCATTGGTCATGATAGCGGCACGGCGCGTTTCTTAGACTTGAAGATCCTGCATGTCATTGCAAGTATCGCGTTGAGATATGGCGGCCCATCCAAGGCCTGCTTGGAAATGGCGCGCGCCCAGGTGGAACTTGGCAATGACGTCAGTATTTACACGACAAATCAGGATGGGGCCGGCACCTTGGACGTGCCCACCTACCGCCCGGTTCTTCGGGAGGGAGTGGATATTAGATATTTCCCGATCCAGCACCCGAAAAGATGGGGAGCCTCCTTTCCGATGGCGATGGCTCTGAAGAAGAAAATTCCGGGCATCGATATCGTTCACATTCATACCCCTTATATGTTTCATACATTCATAACAGCATCGCTATGCGATCGTTTTTCAATACCATATGTTTTAACTCCCCATGGCACGCTGGACCCCTATATCTACAACAGGCACAGACTGCGCAAGCGAATCGCCGAATTACTTTTCCAGGACCGGATCACCCGGCGCGCATCCGCGATCCATTTCATCACGGAGGAAGAAAAGGCGCTGGCGGAGCCTTACATCCATGGCGCTCCAGGGTATGTGGTTCCGATCGGGTTGAGCGTCGAGGAATACTGCGGCCGGCCATCCAAAGGAATTCTTTTTACCCGGTTCCCGGAATTAAAAGGGAAGAAGATCATCCTTTTCCTGGGGAGGATCAATTTCATAAAAGGGCTGAACATCGTGGCGCGCGCGTTTGCCGCCGTCGCAAGGAAACGCGAGGATGTCCACCTTCTCATAGCCGGGCCTGACGACGATGGATACGGGGAAAAGGTCACCGGATGGCTGAAGGAGGAAGGTGTATTCGAAATGTCCACCTTCACCGGCATGCTTCTCGGGGAGGAAAAGCTGGAGGCGTTCTACGGGTCCTCGGTTTTTGTCCTTCCGTCCTATTCCGAAAACTTCGGAATAGCGGTCCTGGAAGCCATGGCGTGCGGGCTGCCCGTGATCGTTTCGGACAAGGTGAACCTGTGGCCTGAGATCATCGAGGCGAAAGCGGGCGAGGTCGCACCCTGCAATGCGGAAGCGTTTTCCCGGAAGATTCTGGCGGTCTTAGAAGATGATGATGCCGCCCGGAAAATGGGGATGAACGGCGCGGCGCTCGTGCGCGAAAGATATTCCTGGCCGGAAGTCGCCGCACGGATGATCGAGATGTATGCCTCGCTGGTCCCTCCAGATCCTTGACATGGAGCCGCTCGGGATCGATTTTCCGGAAATGCCCGGCGCCATCGGGGAGTTTCCTCCGTGCCCGGTCGGCGTGTCGTTCATGACCAGCCAGTATTCCTATGCGATGCAAAGCTTCGCCACCGTGCGCCTGCTTACTGGGTGCGACGACCGCAGCCAGCGGATTCAAGAAATATGTTTCTTTGCCACGTAGAATAAATATAGCGAAATATGAACATGAATGAATATAATGATATGTCTAACATAAACTGTTGTATTTGTGGTTCAAAAGTTAGTTTATGGAACAAATTATCTTCGGGGGTCAATGTTTATTTTTTAATGTTGTGTAAAAGCTGTAGATTTGCTTTTGCATATCCAAGGCCGGAAGCATCTAGTTTATATGATTTATATTCAAAATCGAGTCAAGGTGTTTCTTGTTTAATTAAATATGATGACGTGATAGATGAAGAAAAAAGAAATCCGAATTCCGTAATAGATGCTGAAAGAATGATTAGTAAAATAATAGATATGCTTTCGAAAAATAACATTTCGAGTAGAAAATTTTTAGAAGTCGGCAGTGGATACGGTTTTTTTTCGAAAAAAGCCATGGAAAAAGGGTTCGATGTGACAGCTATTGAACTTGCGGAAACAGAGCGGGCAATCACAAAGAAGATGACTGGTTTGGATCCTGTTGCTGTTTCTTTTGAGGATTTTTCGGGAAGTTCCAAATTGTTCTCGTCAATTCTTATGAGCCAGGTGCTTGAGCATGCATTGGATGTGGATAAGTGGATCGGCAAGGCGTCATCGTTGCTTGTCCCGGGTGGGGTACTCGCTATCGCATTGCCGAATTTTGATAGTATTGTCCGGATTTTTCTTGGAACCAGAGACCCGTATATCTGTCCACCGATTCATTTGAACTATTTTACGAAAGAAAGTTTATCAAGGCTTCTGGCCAAGCATGGATTTGGAAACATATATTGCAATTTCGTCTATAGGATTAGCAAAGATGCCATTAACAGGCGTCTCTCTCCGTTGATAGGCCCTTTTATTCCAATAAAGAGTGTATTGAGGTTGGCCTACAATTTTGGAGTTGGTATGTTTATAAACATGTACGCAGTAAAAATATAAACGAGTTGTTTCCAAATACGACTATTTTTATTATCTGAAACGGTAGCATGTCCGATGATGCGTTAAATGACTGAGTTGCCTGAAAAGATCCCCGTCTCCGTCCTCGTCCCGACCCGGAACGAGGAATCGAACTTGGAAGCGTGCCTGTCCTGCCTGAAGCCGTTCGGCGAGGTGATCGTATACGATTCCTTGAGCACCGACCGCACGGTCGAGATCGCCGAAAAACACGGCGCGACGGTGGTCAGGAGGGAATTCGACAATTTCGCCGCGCACAAGAACTGGGCGCTGGAGAACATCCCGTTCCGCCACGAGTGGATCCTGATGGTCGACGCCGACGAGCGGGTCGGAAGCGGGCTGGCAGAGGAGATCGAGCGGGTCGTGTCGCGGAACGATCCGGCCTTCGACGGCTATTTCGTGGCGCTGAAGTACATGTTCGCGGGGAAGTGGATGCGTCATGGAGGATGGTATCCCGGCTGGCAGCTGCGCCTGTTCCGCCAGGGACGGGTTCGGTACGAATCGCGGCTGGTGCACGCGCACGCGATGCTCGAAGGGAACTCCGGCCGCCTGGGGAACGATCTGCTGCACGAGGATTACAAGGGGATCGAGCGGTATTTCGACCGGCATAACGCCTATTCGAGCATGGAGGCGGTCGAGGTTTACCGTGCTTTGGCATCGCAGGCGGCTCCTTCCGGGCAGATCGAGCCCTCGCTCTTCTCTACGGGGCCCAAACGCCGGCGGTACCTGAAATCGCTGGCGTACCGGTACCTGCCGTTCCGCCCGCTCTTCAAGTTCCTGTGGCTGTACGTGTTCCGGGGCGGGTTCCTCGACGGCCGGATCGGCTTCCGGTTCTGCCTGCTTCACACGTTCTACGAGTACCAGGTCAGTCTGAAGATCGAGGAGCTGCGCGATCCCGGTTCGCCGCTGCGAAGGAAGTACCGGGAGTACCTTGACGGCTGACCGTCTTCCGTCGAATGGCCGCACCCGGTGCCTCGATTGCGGCGGCCCACTCGCCGTTCAGGAGTCCGGCCTCTTCGACACGCGTTTCGGCGTTCCCGGCGATTACTCCTTCGCCGTCTGCGGCGCGTGTGGCCTGGAGCAGCTGACGCCGCGCCCCTCGCAGGAAGAGCTCGACCGCCTCTACGCCTCCCATTACAACTTCGGGGGGGAGCGGGGCACCGCCTACACGTCCGCCCGGCTCCGGTTCCACGGTTCCCGGCTCTACCGCCTCTGGACCCGGATCGACGGGGATGTCTTCTTCCACGGCGTGAAGGGGAGCGGGCGGCTGCTGGACGTCGGCTGCAACGAGGGGCGCGGCCTCCTCTTCTATCGGGGCAACGGATGGGAGGCGGAAGGGCTGGAGCCGAACGCGGGCGCGGCGGCGGCGGCGCGGGGCCTGGGCTTCCCGGTTCACGCCATGCCGCTGCGGAACTTCCTGCCGGAAAAACCGTACGACGTCGTCGTCCTGTCGAACGTCCTGGAGCACTCGCAGGACCCCAGGGGGATGCTCGAACGGGTGCGCGGCATCCTCGCCCCCGGCGGCCGGTTGTGGGTCAGCGTGCCCGACGGCGACAGCGTCCTCCGGGGCGTGTTCGGCCGCTCCTGGATCAACTGGCACGTGCCGTTCCACGTCGTGCTCTTCACGCGGCGCACGCTGGGGCGGCTGCTGGAGGAGACGGGCTTCCGCGTCGAGTCCGCCCGGCGGGAGACTCCGGCCCTGTGGGCCGCGCAGTCGCTGGTCGCCGCGGCGTTCGCGCGGCCCGGGGCACCCACGCGGCAGTTGCGCAACCCTCTGCTCGTCGGTCCTCTCATCGTGGGCATCCGGGCGTTCCTCTTCCCGCTTCTGTGGCTGGCCAACCGGTCCGGCCGGGGCGACTGCCTCGTGGTCGAGGCGGCGCGCGACTGATGCGCGTCCTGGTCTGCGGCATGAATTACGCCCCCGAGCCGGTGGGGATCGGCAGGTACACCGCGGAGATGGCCGAATGGCTGGCCGCGCGGGGCCACGAAGTGCGGGTCGTGGCGGCGCCGCCGCATTACCCGGCGTGGAAGGTCGGGGCGGGATACCGGGGCTGGGCGTACAAGAGGGAGATGATCCGCGGGGTCGACGTGCTCCGCTGCCCCTTGTGGGTCCCCGGGAACCCGGAGCGGCCCACCCGCCTTTTCCATTTCCTGTCATTCGCCGTTTCCAGCTTCCCGGCCGTGCTGGCCCAGGCGTTCTGGCGCCCGGACGTGGTGTTCGCGGTCGAGCCGACGCTCTTCTGCGCACCCGGGGCGTTGGCGGCGGCGCGCCTTTCGGGAGCACGGGCGTGGCTGCACGTCCAGGATTTCGAGGTGGAGGCGTTCTTCGGCCTGGGCTTCGCGCCGGGAGGCCCGGTGAAGCGATGGGTCGCGGCGGTCGAGGGGTGGCTGACGCGCCGGTTCGACACGGTCTCGACCATCTCCCGGCGGATGAGCGACCGGCTTTCCGCGCTCGGGGTGGACGGGTCCCGCGCGGCGCTGTTCCCGAACTGGGTGGACACGGAGCGGGTCCGGCCGGGCGCCGGCGGGCGAGATTTCCGCAAGGAGTGGGGGCTTGCGCCCGGAAGCCGGATCGTCCTGTACGCCGGCAGCATGGGAAGGAAGCAGGGGCTGGAACTGGTCCTGGAGGCCGCGGCGGCGGTCAAGGAAGAGTGCCCGGAAGCCGTCTTCCTGATGGTGGGCGACGGCTCGGCGAAGAACGACCTCGAGAGGACGGCCGGCGGGATGGGCTTGCGGAACGTCCTGTTCAAGCCGCCGCAGCCGGAGGAGGACTTCCCCGCGCTGCTTTCGTCCGCGGACGTCCACCTGGTCGTCCAGAAGAAAGGGGTCGCCGACGCGTTCATGCCGTCGAAGCTGACCGGCATCCTGGCGGCGGGGGGGACGGCGGTCGTCACGGCGGACGCCGATTCCGAGCCCGGCCGCCTGGCGGCGGAGCATCCGGGCATCTTCCTCCTCGTGCCCCCGGAGGATCCCGCGTCGTTCCGCGAGGCGCTGCGGTCGGCGCTGTCGGGGGCCGGCGCAGGAGGGAACCGGGTTGCCCGGGAGTACGCGGAAAAGATTTTGTCCAAAGATATTGTGTTGGCGGAATTTGAGGGTATGCTTTTCTCTGGGAAGAAGTCCTGAATGCGGAAGGGCCCGGTCTCGATGAACGCCTCCTGCGCGGTCAAGCGCGCTTTCGATATGTTCCTCGCGGCGTCGATCCTCCTGGCGACCTCGCCGGTGCTCGCGCTGGTGGCGCTGCTGATCCTGCTGCTGGAGGGGAGGCCGGTGATCTACGTCTCCCGCAGGCAGGTGTCGTTCGGCCGGACGATCCCGGTCTACAAGTTCCGCACCATGGTGCGCGACGCGACCTCCCGGAAGTACCGCCTCAAGGAGCGGTTCATGCGGGACGGCTTCCTCGACATCCCCCGCACATGCGAGGTCTACACGCCGATCGGCCGGGTCCTGGAGCGGCTGCAGATCGTGGAGCTGCCGCAGATGGTGAACGTCCTGCTCCACGGGATGAGCCTGATCGGGAACCGCCCGCTGCCGGCCGAGAACGTCAAGCTCCTGCGGAAATTCCCCGGCTGGAAGGAACGGTTCGACAGCCCCGCGGGCATCACGGGGATCGCGCAGGTCGTCGGCCGCCTCGAGCTGACGCCGGCCCAGCGGCTCGATCTCGAGCGCGCCTACTCGAAGGTGTACCGGGAAGGCAACATCCTCTGGTGCGACCTGAAGATCTTCTTCTGCACGCTGTACGTGATCGTATTCGCCAGGGGCATCCCGCTCGAGAAGGCGTACCGGCTGGTCGGGATCGAGCATAAAGTCGCCGAGCTGCAACCGATCATTCAGACAAGCGTCCAGACATGAACGTGCTGGTGCTCGGTGCGTCCTCCGCCGTCGGCGCGGGGGTGGCCGAGGCCTTTTCCCCGGGCAACCGGCTGCTCCTCACGGGCCGGGACGCGTCCCGGCTGGAGCGCGCCGCGGAGCGATGCCGCGCCGCGGGGGCTTCCGCCGTCTCCTGCGTGGCGTGGGACCTGCGGAATGGGCCGGGCGATCTCGGGCAGGCGGCCGTCGACTTCCGGCCGGACCTGTTCGTAAACGCGGCCTCGGCGACGAGCCGCCTTCGGGACGACCGGATCGACCCCGCCGGGATGGATGGTCTTCTGGCCGTCGACGTGGCCGTCCCGCTCGACCTGGTCCGGGCCCTGCTGCCGGAGCTGGGCGGCCGCCCGTTCGGCGTCATCTTCATATCCTCCTTCCTTTCGGCGGTCCGCAGCCCCGGACGCGAGATATATGGTTCGCTGAAAAGGGTCCACGAGACGGCCCTCCGGGGGATGGCGGACTCCCGTCCGGGCCTCCGGCTGCTGATCGTCCGGGTTTCGAAGAGGATTCCGACGGACATGGGGAGCCCGGAAGCCGGCCGCCTCGGCGCGGCGGTCCGGAAGGGGTATTTCGAGGGCGGGCGGGTCATGTATCATGGAGTTGCCGGCCGCCTGGCCGAGGCGCTCTACGGGTTCCAGCCGTTCCTGTTCTCCCTCGCGGTCCGGATCGACCGTTTCCTGCACGGAAGGTCTTCCACATCCCGATGAAAGAGGTAGGCCAATGCGCAAGCTCCTCCTGCTCTCCCTGATCGTCCTGCTCGCCGCCCCAGCCTTCGCGGAGCCCCCCCAGACAGAGGACCAGAAGGTGCTCTACGCCCTCGGCATGCTCCTCAACCGCTCGGTCGCCTCCTTCCAGCTCTCGCCCGCGGAGCTGGAGTTCGTGAAGCAGGGGATGACGGACGCCGTGGCGGGGAAGCCGTCCGCCGTGGACCTGCAGGCGTACGGCCCGAAGGTGCAGGCGCTGAACGAGGCGCGCCGCAAGGCGCAGGCGGACAAGGCGGTCTCCACCGGGAAATCGTTCGAGGAGAAGGCAGCGAAGGAGAAGGGCGCCGTTAAGACCGCCTCCGGCCTGGTTTACCAGCCCTTGAAGGAAGGGACCGGGAAGGCCCCGGGCCCGGCCTCCACGGTGAAGGTGCACTACCGCGGGACGCTTCCCGACGGGAAGGAGTTCGACAGCTCGTACAAGCGGGGCACCCCCGCCGAGTTCCCGCTGAACGGCGTCATCAAGTGCTTCAGCGAGGGGCTGCAGATGATGAAGGTGGGCGGAAAGGCGAAGCTGGTCTGCCCCGCGAAGATCGCCTACGGGGACCAGGGGGCGGGCGACGTCATCCCGCCGGGGGCGACCCTCCAGTTCGAGATAGAGCTTCTCGGAATTAAGGAGTAAAATCAACGGTTATGTCCAAGAGCGTGGCCGGGGAGCATTTCTTCCTGCGGTACCGGCTTTTCCTGAAGCTGGTGCTCCACGGGGTCATCTGCGTCATGGCGTTCCTGGGGGCGTATTTCCTCCGGTTCGAATTCTCCATCCCTTCCCAGTACTTCCCCGTCATCCGGGAAGCGGTCCCGATTCTGCTGCTGGCGAAGGCGGCTGGGTTCTCCGTCTTCGGCCTGTTCCACGGGTGGTGGCGGTACGTCGGGATCCGGGACGTTCTGCCGATCGCGGGCGGGTGCGCCCTCGGGTCGTCCCTGTTCTTCGCGGTCGCTTTCTTCCTGTACCCCCCCTCCTCCATTCCCAGGTCGATCTACGCCCTCGACTGCATCCTGACCTTCCTGTTCGTCATGGGGGCGCGGTACCTGATCCGCTTCAGCCGGGAGACGTTCGAGCGGCGGTCTCACCCGGCAAACCGGCGCGTCCTGATCGTGGGGGCGGGATCGGCGGGGCAGATGATCGTCCGGGAGATCCGGGCGAACCCGTCCCTGGGGATGATCGAGGTCGGCTTCGTGGACGACGATCCGCGGAAGCTGCGCGCCCGGATCGACGGCGTCCCGGTGCTGGGGCACCACGGGGACATCCCGCGCCTCTGCGAGGACCAACGGGTCGACGAGATCATCATCGCCATCCCCTCCGCCCCGCCGTCCCGTCTGCGGCACATCCTGGAGCACTGCCGCGACGCGAAGGCGAGGGCCCGGATCCTCCCGGGGGTCGGGGACCTCATCGACGGGAAGGTCAGCGTGAGGGACCTCCGGAACGTGGATCTCCAGGACCTCCTCGGGCGCGACCCGGTCCGGCTGGACACCGACCTGCTGAGCCGGAACATCAAGGGGAAGACGGTGATGGTGACCGGCGCCGCCGGCTCCATCGGTTCGGAGCTGTGCCGCAAGATCGCCGCCCTGTCGCCCGCCCGGCTGGTGATGTTCGAGATCGCGGAGAGCCCGCTGTTCGACTTCGAGATGGAGATGCGGGAGAGGTTCCCCGGTATCAGCGCCGTCCCCGTGATCGGCGACGTGCGGGACCGCTCGCGCGTGGAGGAGGCGCTCCGGATCCACCGGCCGTCCATCGTGTACCACGCGGCGGCGTACAAGCACGTCCCCATGATGGAGATGCACCCCGTGGAGGCCGTGAAGACGAACGTGCTGGGGACGCGGATCCTCGCCGAGGCGTCCGCGAAGTACGAGGTCGAGAGGTTCGTCCTCGTCTCGACCGACAAGGCGGTCCGCCCGACGAACGTGATGGGGGCGACGAAGCGGCTCGCGGAGCTGGTCATCCACAACATGAACGGCGAAGGCCGCCGCACCGTGTTCGTGGCGGTCCGGTTCGGAAACGTGCTGGGCAGCGTGGGCAGCGTGATCCCGATCTTCCGGAAGCAGCTGGAGACCACGGGGAAGCTGACCGTCACGGATCCCGCGGCCACCCGCTACTTCATGCTGATCCCGGAGGCGGCGGGGCTGATCCTCCAGGCGGGGGCGATGGGGAAGGGCGGGGAGGTGTTCGTCCTCGAGATGGGCGAGCCCATCAAGATCGTCGACCTGGCGGAGAACCTGATCCGTCTCTCCGGGAGGGAGCTGGGCGTGAACGCCGAGATCGCCTTCACCGGCCTGCGCCCCGGCGAGAAGCTGCACGAGGAGCTGGTCATCGAGGGGGAGGACGTCGAGCGCACCGACCACCCCAAGGTGATGAAGCTGATCGGCAGCGAGACGATGCCGCCGGGGTGGGCCGAGCGGCTGGACGAGTTGATCCTCACCGCGACCGCGGGCGAACGGGTCGGCGTCGTCGGCCTGCTGGACGCCCTCGTGAAAGGGTACAACCCCCGATACGAGTACCACAAGGCGCCCGCCGGCGAGGACGCCTCGAAATCGTTGCATTGAAAGCAAGGTTTCCATTCCCTTCCGCCGCCGTCCTTTTCGCGCTGCTCGCGCTCGCCGCGGCGCCGGCGCATCCCGCGGACCTCGACCTGGTCGAGGAGCGGGAGGTCTACGTCGCGCTGGACAAGCTGAACGCGATGGGGCTGCTGCCCGGCTTCCTGGCGAACACGCGCCCCTACGACATGCAGGCGGTTCGGGCGGCCGCGGGGGACGTCCAGTGGGCCGGGATGGCCGTGCCGGAATCCGTCGCCGATCTGGGCCGGTGGGTCGCCTGGCGGTCGAGCCACGCGAACATGGTCCGCGGGCAGCTGTCGGCGGGCTATTCCAGGGAACCTCGGGTTGAGGAAAACAGCGGCGCGACGCGGACGCCCGACGGGTACTCGATCCGGGGCACCGCCCTCGGCCGCTCCGAGCCGTATCCCTGGCTCTCCTTCGGCGGCAAGGCGACGGCCTGGACCGGCGAGGAGGACGGCGCGCGCATGGCGGGCTATTCCGCACAGGCCGGCCACAAGTACGCCTCCCTGCAGGCGGGGAAGATCACGACCTGGTACGGCCCCGGGCGCCGCGGCTCCCTGATCTTCACGAATAACGCGGAGCCGTATCCCGGCGTGCGTCTCCACAACCCGGTGCCCATCCCGATCACGGGATTCTTCTCCTTCCTGGGGCATTTCCAGTACGACCTGTTCGTGGCCCGGATGGACAAGGACCGGCCGGTGCCGGAGACGATGCTTTCGGGTATGCGTCTCGCCCTGCGGCCCAACCGTTACCTGGAGATCGGCGCTTCCCGGGCGATGCACTTCGGGGGGGAGGGGTACGACGACGGCTTCAGCGCCTGGTGGGACGCGTTCAAGGGGAAAGAGGAGGGCGACCTGGAGAACACCCGGAACCAGCTCGGGGGGTTCGACGTCCAGCTGACGCTGCCCTTCAAGACCTTTCCCGTGCAGCTCTACTTCGAGGCCGCGGGGGAGGACCAGTCCCGGGGGGAAGGGATCGAGTTCCTCCCCATGCCGGAGAAGTGGGCGTACTTGGGCGGGGTGTTCTTTCCCGCCCTCTTCGGGACCCCCCGGCTCGATTTCCGGGCGGAGTACGCGGACAACCGCGTCCACCACGAGGGCGACATCTGGTACACCCACCCTTACTCCCCGCACGAATACAAGGGGCGGATCCTCGGCCACCCGATGGGCACGGACGCGCGGGATCTCATGCTGCAGGGGCGATGGTTCCTCCTTCCGTCCACGTACCTGGAATTCACGATGAACTTCACCGACCGGTACCACCCGGGGCCGTCGACGGAAAAGACGACCGGTTTCCGCACGGCGTTCGTGGGCTGGCTCACCCCTTCCGTCCGGGCCGGCGCGGGGGTCCTGCTGGAACGGGTGAAGAACCCGGGCGGGGCCGCGGTCGGCACGCGGGACGAATTCGCGTATTATATCGATCTGTCCTGGCAAATTTCCGGCGGCAATGTTCCGGCTTCCTCCAAGGAGAGACCATGATTCGCCATTTATCCCGGGGATTGTTCGCGGTCGTGCTTCTGCTGGTTTCGGGTCTCCACGGCGCATGGGCCGTGGACCTTTTCGGGACGGGAGGCGGGGTTTTCGGCCCGGCGCAATCCGGCGACGCGGACGCCAGGGGCTATTACCAGGGGACGGGGTCGAGATCCCCCTACCAGCCGACGGGGGATCCGTCCTCCGCCTATCCCCTGGGGGGCTATCCCTACCCGATGATGGGCGGCGACACCCTGGCGGATCAACCCGGCCCGCCGTCCGCGCCCGCCCCGACGCTTCCCCCCCTGCCGCCGGAAGGCCAGTCCGCGTTCGAGCAGTTCGTTTCGGGAAAGATCGAGATCACGAAAGCGCAGCTCGACGTGATCGTTTCCGACCCGGCGATCGTTTTCACGAATTTCCTCGCGGGCGTCCCCAACGGGACGGTGGCCGTGCCGGTCGGCATCGTCATGCCGCCGGGGGCGGCGGCGCCGGCGAAGCCTCCGGAATCGGCCGAGCAGAAGGCCGCGGCCCCCTCCTCCGACAACGTGGCGCCCGCCGCGACCGCCGGCTACCTCGTCGGCCCGCGGGACCGGATCGCCGATGCGTTCCGGCTCCTGGGGATCGCGAGCCCGTATTCCATTTCCATGGACCTGAAGCATTTCGGGCTCGACCTCTTCGAGCAGGGCCGTTCCGGCTTCCTCACGACGGCCAATCTCCCCGTGGGGCCCGACTACGTGCTGGGCCCAGAGGACGAGGTGAAGATACGGGTCTGGGGCAAGGTCGAAGGGGCATGGATCCGGCGGATCGAGCGGGACGGCACGGTCCGGCTGCCGAAGGTCGGCGTCGTCTCCCTCGGAGGGCTGAGCTTCGCGCAGGCGAAGGAAACGCTCCACAAGGAGTATTCGAGGGTGTTCACCGGGTTCGAGATGAACGTAACCCTCGGGGCGCTTCGCACGATGACCGTGTACGTCGTGGGCAACGCCCGGATGCCGGGCGCCTACACGGTGTCGTCGCTTTCGACGCTGGTGCACGCCATGATGCAGGCCGGCGGGCCGTCCAAGGCCGGGTCCATGCGCGACATCCAGATCCGCAGGGACGGGATGACGGTTTCCCACTTCGACATGTACGACCTGCTGCGGCACGGGGACAAGTCCGGCGATCCGAGGCTCCTGCCGGAGGACGTGATCTTCATCCCCCCCGTCGGCCCGGTCGCCGCGATCGCGGGCAGCGTGAGCCGCCCGGGGCTGTACGAGCTGAAGGGGGAGCGGACCGTTTCGCAGCTCATCGAGCTGGCGGGGGGGCTGAACGCCCTGGCGTTCCGGGGCCGGCTGCAGATCGAGCGGATCGTGGAGAGCAACCGCCAGATCGTGTTCGAATCCGACCTCGCCGAATGGAAGGAAAGGGAGGTCGACCTCCGTTCCGGCGACATCCTCAAGGTCTTCCAGATCGTCAAGGACCAGCGTACCGTCCGCGTGACGGGGGCCGTTCTCCGGGAGGGCGATTACGGGTTCACCCCCGGCATGACGGTGAAGGACCTGGTCGGCCTGTCCGGCGGGGCGAAATATTACGCGTACCTGAAGGAGGCGGAGCTGGCCCGCCTGTACCTTTCCGAGCAGGGGCCGCGGGTGGAGAAGGTCAACCTCGACCTGGAAAATGCGATGGCCGGGGATGCCCGGTCGAACCTGCCGCTGCAGGAAAACGACCACCTGTTCGTCCGGACCATCCCCGAGTGGGGCACGTACACGCAGGTCTCGGTCCTGGGGGAGGTCCGGTTCCCCGGCACCTACACCGCGCGGAAGGGGGAGCGGCTCTCCTCCCTGATCGAGAGGGCCGGCGGCTACACGTCGAGCGCCTACGTCCGGGGCGCCGTGTTCACGAGGGTCAGCGTGCGGGAGACCCAGCAGAGGATGCTCGACGAGTCCATCGCGCGGCTGGAACGGGACCTGATGGCACAGAGCGCCGCTTCCGCGGCGACCGCGGCCTCCGGCGAGGAGCTGGGGGCGAAGGAACTGGAGGTCCGGCGGGTCCAGGCGCTGGTGGAGAAGCTGCGGACCTTCAAGGCCCGGGGGAGGATGGTGCTGGAGGTGTCCTCGCCGGAAAAGATGAAAAACACCATGAACGACATCGAGCTCGAAAACGGGGACGTCCTGTACGTGCCCCAGAATCCCCGGTGCGTCCACGCGTTGGGCGCCGTGTTCAACCAGGCGACGTTCGTTTTCGACAAGAGCAAGGGGGTCGAGGATTACATCACGATGGCCGGCGGGTTCATGGACTCCGGCGACAAGGAGCGCGTCTACATCCTGAAATCGAACGGGTCCGCGGTCCGTCCCGACAGCGGCCGTTTCTTCCTGCTCCCCGGGTCTTCGTTCTCCTCGGCGGACGGCAAGCCGATACTGGAATCCGGGGACACCATCGTGGTGCCCGAGAAGATCGACCGGATCGCGTGGCTCCGCAACACTAAGGACGTCTTCCAGATCCTGTTCCAGGCGACGATGGCGGCCGGCGTCGTGATCGCAGCGTTGTGAGAGGCATCGACACGGGAGCGTAGAATGGACCCCGACACGACCATCCGCGAGGAAGAAATCGACTGGGGTGCGGTGTTCCGCGCCCTGTCCCGGAGGAAATGGCTCATCCTTCGTGTCGCCGCCGCGACCGCGGTGATCGCCGCCCTGGTCTCCCTGTTCCTGCCCGTCTATTACGAGGCGGAAACGAGGATCTACCCTCCCCAGGACAAGGGGGGCAACCTCGCGGCGCAGCTCATGGGCCAGGGAGGGGGGTTGATCGCCCTCGCGACGGGGGCCGCGGGCGTCAGCGTCAAGTCGACGGGCGAGCTGTACGTGTCCATGATGAAATCCCGCACGGTCCTGGACCGGCTGGTCGACCGGTTCGACCTGCTGAAGCTATACGGGAAGAAGTACCGGCAGGACGCCCGGAGGGAGCTCCTCGACCTGCTCAAGGCCCGGGAGGAGCGGAAGACGGGGATCATCGTCCTCTCCGTGCAGGACAAGGACCCGAAACGGGCGGCGGAGCTCGCCAACGCCTTCGTGGAGGAACTCCGGTCCCTGACGGGCGGGCTGTCGATCTCGGAGGCCGGCCAGCGGCGCCTGTTCTTCGAGGAGCAGCTCGCGCGGACGAGGGATGCGCTTTCCCGCTCCGAGGAAGAGATCAAGGAGTTCCAGCAGCGGACCGGCATGTTCCAGATCGACGCGCAGGCGGGCGCCATCATCGAAAGCATCGCGCAGCTGCGGGCGAGCATCGCGATGAAGGAGGTCCAGGCCAAGGTCCTGCGGTCGTTCGCGACCTCCCGGAATCCCGACCTGCAGCGGGTCGAGGAGGAGCTCCGGGGGCTGCGCTTGGAGCTGGAGAAGGTGGAGACGAAAAAGGGGAGCGGCTTCGACCCCCTCATGTCCTCGGGCCGCGTCCCGGAGATGGGCTTGGAATATCTCCGGAAGATGCGGCAGCTGAAATACAACGAAACACTCTACGTGCTCCTCGCGAAGCAGTTCGAGCTGGCGAAGCTGGACGAGGCGAAAGAGGCGGTCGTCATCCAGGTGATCGACCAGGCGGTCCCCCCGGAGCGCAAGTCCAGGCCCCAGAGGGCGTCGATCGTCCTGCTCGCGACGGGGCTGGCGCTCCTGCTCTCCTCGTTGTACGTGCTGTTCGGCGAACGCCCGTGGAAGAGGGCGGGTTGACCGGGGAAGATCCCCTTCCCATGCCGCCGGAACGGGAAGGAAGGCCGGCCTCCGCTCCGCGCCGGGTGCCCCTCCCGTGAGCCGGCCCCTCAGCGGGCGGCTCATGGTCCGCAACGCCCTGGCGAACGTCGCGAGCGGGGCCTCCGCCGCACTGCTCGCCATCGTCCTGCCGCCCGTCCTCGTGCGCGCCCTGTCGGCGGAAGTCTACGCCACGTGGGCCCTCATCCTCCAGATCGGGGCCTACACTGCGCTATTGAATTTCGGGATCCAGACGGCCGTCGGCCGGTTCGTGGCCCGCTACGACGAAACCGGCGAGACCGGCCGCCGCGACGAGCTGGTGTCCACGGCCTGGGCGGTCCTGTCGGCCAGCGCGGCGGCGGGGATCCTGGCGATGCTCCTGCTTTCGGCCTTCCTCCCCGAATTTTTCCCGAGGATCCCCGCCGCGGTCCGCCGGGAAGCGCAGGGCTCCCTGGCCTGGGTCGGGACCTCCCTGGCGCTGGGCCTTCCGTTCTCCGTCTTCATGGGGATCTTCATAGGCCGCCAGAGCAACGGGATCCCCGCGGTGATCCAGGTGGTGAGCCGCCTCGCCACGGGGGTCGGGATCTACCTCGTCTGCATCTTCTCCCCGACCCTGCTGTCCATGGCGAAGGTCTTCGCCGGGGTGAACTTCTGCACGTACGCGTTCCAGTACCTCGTGCACAGGCGCTGGAACGGGGACTGCGACATCCGCCCGGGGCTGGCCGGCAGGTCGGCGTGGGCCGACCTTTGGGACTACTGCTTCAGTCTCACCGTCTGGAGCCTGGCCTCGCTGATGGTTTCCGGCCTGAGCCTGGTGATCGTCGGGAGGCTCGATTTCGGGGCCGTCGCCGCGTTCGCGATCGCCTCGGGCCTCGTCACCTTCATCAGCGGCCTGCAGGGCGCCGTCTTCAACGTGCTGATCCCGGTGGGCGCCGTCCTCCAGGTCGACACCGACGGGGACCGCCTCCGCCGCATGCTCCTGAACAGCACCCGCTACGGCGTGCTGCTCCTGCTGGCCTCGGGGCTGCCGCTGTTCGTCTTCGGGGACTTCCTGCTGAAATACTACGTCGGCCCGAAATGGATCCCGCAGACGCTGCCGCTTCTCCAGTTGCTCGTCGTGGGGAACCTGATCCGGCTGTCCGCCGTGCCGTACGTCTCCCTGCTGATCGGGACCGGGCAGCAGCGGCTGGTCATCGCCAGCCCGCTGCTGGAAGGGTTCACGAACCTCCTCTCCAGCGTTTTCCTCGGGTTGCGGTTCGGCGCCCGCGGCGTGGCGGTCGGCACCATCCTCGGGGCGGTGGTTGGGCTGGTTTTCCATATCCTGTACAATTTCCCCAGGACGGACCAGATCCCGGCCCGGGCGGGCCGGTTCGTGCGGGAGGGGCTGCTCCTTCCGCTGGTCCCCGCGCTGCCCTGGGCCGCGTGGGTCTTCCGGGACCGGATCCTCCCTTCGGGGGGATCGGCGGCGTTTCCGCTGTTCCTGGCGGTCGCCGGATCGACGCTTTACCTTTTGTGGAAATTCGTCCTCCGCCGGGAAGAGCACGAGGCGCTGGCGGGCTTTCTGCGCCGGAGGGGACAAGGGGCCGACCGCGCGTGAAGGTCATGACGACGCTGGGCAAGCTGGCGGACCAGGGCCGTTTCCGGCTGTTTTTGTGGAGGAGGATCCGCCCCCATTTCGCCGGCGCGCACGGGATCGAGATCGGGGGCCCCAGCAACCCCTTCAAGGCCACGGGGTTCATGCCGGTCTATTCCGCCGCAAGGCGGGTCGACGTGTGCAACTTCAGCGACCGGACGATCTGGGAGGGTACGCTCGCGTCGGGGTTCACCTTCGCGCCGGAAGGGCGGACCATCGGCATGCAGTACGTCTGCGAGGGGTCGAACCTGTCGATCCTCCCGGAGGGGTCGTACGATTTCGTCCTTTCCTGCCACAATCTGGAGCATTTCGCCAACCCGTTGAAGGCCGTGTCGGAATGGCTGAGGATCCTGAAGGGGGACGGGGTCCTGCTCCTGGTCCTCCCGGATCCCGCCAGGACGTTCGACCGGGGGAGGGACGTGACGCGGTTCGACCACCTCCTGAAGGACTTCGAGGAGAACGTCGGGGAGGACGACCAGACCCACGTTCCGGAAGTGGTCGAGAGGACGGATTTTTCCGTCTACCCGAAGAACATCGCCGCGACGACGGAGGAGTTCGCGGGATTATGCCGCGACAACCTGAACAACCGCAGCATGCATCACCACGTGTTCGACCGGGACCTCCTGGAGCGCATTTTCGACGGGTTCTCGTTGAAGACCCGGTTCTGGGCGAAGGTGCTGCCGTATCACCAGGTCATCGTCGGGCAAAAGACGGCGAAGGCGGCGGTTTGAATGGAAGCCGGCGCATCCAGATCGTTTTCCTCCCGGATCAGCGTGTTTTCCTGGTTCGTCGCGGTCTACCTGATCATCTACATTTTCCCGTTCGCGGTGCTGGTTCTCCAGGACGAGATCGACCTCAAAGAGCCCGGCACCCGCACCCATTTCCGGTTCGCGATGCTGTACATACTTTCGTACGTGGCTTCCGGCTTCCTGCTGTCGGCGATTGCGTCGTACTACAAAAGGGAAACGTCCTATTCGAGCGGCTACGTGGAAGGCCGCGTGCTGGGAAAAAGGGCGATCGCGGACCGGGTCGCCACGGTCATGGGATACCTGGGGTCGATCTTCATCGTCCTGTATTACGTGAGCGGCGGCTACAAGAAGATCATGATGCTCGGGTCGGAAATCGAGGCCTGGGAATACCGGATCATCGGGTATGACGATACGAGCCGCGTATTGACCGCGCTTCTCGAGATCTCGAGACGCATATTGATGCCCTATGCTCTGCTGGTGAAACTGGCTTTCAAGAAATTCCATGTCGGGAGGAAGGATCACAGCCTCCTTCTGTTCCTGCCGGTGGCGGTCCTTGGGGCGGTCGTCAACCTGGACAGGGGGCCCGTATTCCTCTACCTGTTCCTCGCGATTTTCTTTATTCTCATCACGTCCCGGTCCGGCTACCTGCTGAAATTTTCCTATCTGCTGGTCTTCATCTTCTGCGTCGGCGTGATCGGGGGCGTCGTCACCCTGCTGCAGCACAACATCGTCGATTTCGACCTGGTCCGCTTGTCCCAGACGTTCTTTCCGATCGTGTTCGACCGGATCGTTCTCGACCCGGTCCGCATGGCGGAGGAGTACGCGTTCAGCGACGTCTCGCTGTACGGGAATCCCCTGTACCTGAAATATTCCCGCCTGGGGGCGCTGGTCGGCGCGGAATACGTGGGGACGGAGCACCAGTTTTCCTTCTACGTGACGCCCGTCGGCCTGGTGGGGGACATCTGGAGGAATTTCGGCATGCCGGGCGCCGTGATCGTCGGCATGGTCCACGGGCTCCTGTTCAAGATCCTGTCTTCCCTTTTGAAGAAATGCGATTTCGCGGCGACACTGCCCGTGTATTTCCTGGTGATAATATTAATATTCTACCTGTTCTACTCCGGCATGTTCTCCCAGGGGCCGTTCGCGCTCCTGTTCATGATATTCATCATGTCGTATTCCAATAAATTGTTTTCAAGGGAATATGCATAATGAAAAGGGACTTCAGCGGCGAAAGCGCCGTCAACACCATCATGCGGGCGATGCGGGCTTTCGGCTGCAGGGCGAGGGGCCGGTTCTATTCGTACCTGAACGCGTTCGCACCCGGCAGCTCGAAGCGCGTGGCCTTCGGGGCGAACCCGAAATTCATGAACTCGAAGAAGATACACCTCGGGAACAACGTGAGCTTCGGCAACCTTTGCCGCCTGGAATGTTATTCGAGCGGCGCGTACCCTGCGGGCGACCGGCCCAAGATATCGATCGGGGAAAACTGCAGCTTCGGCGATTTCAACCACATCGGCGCCGTCAACGAGGTGACGATCGGCAGGAATCTTCTGTGCGCGAGCAAGGTCCTGATCATCGATCACGATCATGGCCGGTGCGGCAGCGAGCTGAAGAACCACGCCGCCGTCCCCCCGACGCAGAGGGAGCTCGTGAGCAAGGGGCCGATCCGCATCGGCGACAACGTCTGGATCGCCGAGTCCGTGGTGATCCTTGCGGGGGCCGACATCGGCGACGGCGCGGTGATCGGGGCCAACAGCGTCGTCCGGGGCGTCGTGCCGCCCGGCACGGTGCACACGTCGAAGTCCTGAAGGGGGACGCGTCATCCGGATCTACACCTTTTTTCTCCCTCAATTCCACGAATGCCATTACAACAACATGTGGTGGGGCAAGGGATTCACGGAATGGGAGATCGTCCGAAACGCGAAGCCGCTGTTCCCGGGGCACCTTCAGCCCAAGGTCCCGGCCGGGGGCTACTTCGATCTGACGGAAGAGGGGCAGATCGAGGCGCAGTTCCGCCTGGCGCGGTCCCACGGGATCGACGGTTTCGTCTTCTACCATTACTGGTACGAGAAGAAGCGTCCCCTCGGGAAACCGCTGGACCTCGTGCTCGGGAACCGGGGCCTGGACGTAAAATTCAGCCTTTGCTGGGCGAACCATTCGTGGACGAGGTCGTGGAGGAACCGGGCCGGTTCCCTGGACGTGCTGATCGAGCAGACCTACGAAAAGGATTGCGGGAGCCGCCGCGCGCATTACGAATTCCTTCACCGCGCCTTCGTCGACGCCCGGTATATCCGCGTCGACGGGAAGCCGCTTTTCCAGATCTACGTCCCGGAGGAGATTCCCGACCTGGCCGGATACCTGGACGGTCTGCGGGAGCATTGCCTGAAGGCCAGCGGGACCGGGCTCCACGTCTCGGCCCTGGTGACGGGATGGAGGCCCGGGTGGGGCCATGCGAGGCATTTCGATTCCCTCACCCTGCTCCAGCCGGCGCTGGCGCTGTTCTCCCCGGCGGATATCTTTTCCGGAAACCGCGCCGGGAAAATGGATGCGAGCTACTGGTCCGCCCGGGTCAGGGCGCTGCCGTTGCCCGTGAAGAAGATCCTTTATCGGGTCCAGGACCGGTTTTTCAACAGGGTGTCCATGTTCGATTACGGGGACGTGTGGGACAAATTGCTGGTGCAGACGGAAAATTCACATAAGCAGGGAATGCCGGTGTTCCCGTGCGCGTTCGTCGATTTCGACAACACGCCGAGGTACGGGGGGCGCGCCAGGATCATCAAAGGGTTTTCCCCGGAATCGTTCGGCGGATACCTGAAGAAGCTGCTTTCGCTGTCCGTTCGTTCGTCCCGGGAAGGGATCGTTTTCATCAACGCGTGGAACGAATGGGGCGAGGGGATGTATCTCCAGCCCGACGAGGACTTCGGGAACGCCCGGTTGACGGAAGTTCTCGAAGCGAAAAAGGGAGCGCTCGCTTCGGGAGGGCACGGAACCGGCGGGGGGACGGAGTGAGGGTCTGGCTGATCACGGTGGGGGAGCCGCTGCCCATCGACGACGACAACCCCCGCCTGTTGCGGACCGGCATCCTTTCCGACGTCCTGGCCCGGCGGGGGGACGAGGTCCTCTGGTGGACCTCCGCCTTCGACCACGTGCGGAAACGGCATCGTTGCCCGACGGATGCGGAAAGGGAGGCCGGCGCCCGGTGCCGCATCCGGTTGCTCCACGGGAGAGGCTACGACAGGAACGTTTCCGTCGCGCGCTACCTGGACCACCGGGAGGTGGCGCGGAAATTCCGGGAGCGGCAGGGGAGCGAACCGCGGCCGGACGTGATCGTGTGCTCCCTTCCCACCGTGGAGCTTTGCGTCGAGGCGGTCCGGTACGGAGAGAGGAACCGCGTTCCCGTGGCCGTCGACATCCGGGACCTGTGGCCGGACCTGATCGCGGAAATCGTCCCCCCGTGGGGCCGGTCCACGATGAAGCTGCTGCTTTCGCCGCTGTTCCGGGACGTCCGGGAGGTTTGCTCGAAAGCGACGGCGCTGTTCGGCCTGACCCCGGAGTTCCTGGACTGGGGGCTGGGCTACGCCGGCCGGGAAAAGAGCGGCCTGGACAGGGTGTTCCCGATGGGCTACGTTGCCCACGCCCCGCCGCGGGAAGAGGTGGAGGAGGCGTCGAAGCGGTGGGAGGCCGCCGGCGTCTCCGCGGAAGACTTCAACCTCTGCTACTTCGGGGCGATCGGCCGCCAGTCGGATTTCGGTACGGTCATCGACGCCGCGAGGATCCTGTCGCGCGGCCCGCGCCGGTTCCGGTTCGTCCTCTGCGGGAACGGGGAGAAGCTCGATCATTACAGGAAATACGCCGCCGGCTGTCCCGGGATCCTTTTCCCGGGGTGGGTGAACCGTGCGGAGATCTACTCCCTGATGAGGATCTCCTCGGCGGGCCTCGTTGCGTTCCTGAACAAGAAGAACTACACCTGGAACCTCCCGAACAAGCCGATCGAGTACCTGTCCGCGGGGCTGCCCGTCGTCTCGAGCCTTACCGGGGTCCTCCAGAGGCTGCTATCCGGGAACCGGTGCGGCGTGACGTACGAGGAGGGGAATCCGGAATCGCTGGCCGAAGCCCTCGTCCGCCTGTACGATGACAGGAATGAGCTGCGCCGGATGGCGGGCAATGCGAAGGATCTGTACGACAGGTCGTTCCAGGCGGAGCGGGTCTACGGCGAAATGGCCGGGCACCTGCAGCGCATGACGGAGGAGTGGAGGCGATGAGCGGGGCGAGGGAGGGCGCGGCGGGCGCGCACCGTTCCGGGGAGGATGTCCAGGTCTTCCTCGAGGCGCTGCGGGCCGTGGAGGCCGTGCGCGACGAGGAGTGGATGGCGGGGCTCGACGAGAGGAAACGGATCGAGCTCGTATTCCACGACAAGCACAGGGACCGGCAGAAGGAGCAGGCGCTCGACAAGGACACGTTCGACAAGCTCTACGGGAACAAGAAGTATTACTCGACCACGGAGCTTTCCAAGGAGTACCTGGACGGGTGGATCGCCCGGGAGGCGCGAGGGGGGATCTTCCTCGATTACGCCTGCGGCAACGGGGCGTACGCGATCAAGGCCGCCAAGGCCGGGGCGGCCCTCTCCGTGGGGATAGACATCAGCCCGGTTTCCGTGTCGAACGCCCGGCAGGACGCCGAACGGGAGGGGGTTGCCGGGAACACGAGGTTCCTTCAGGCGGACGCCGAGGACACGCGGCTTCCGGCGGGCTCTGTCGACCGCGTCCTCTGCAACGGGATGCTCCACCACCTCGATCTCTCCCGCGCCTTCCCGGAGCTCGAAAGGATCCTGGCGCCGGGCGGCCGCATCCTCGCCGTCGAGGCGCTCGATTACAACCCCGCGATCAGGCTGTATCGGCGCCTGACGCCGGACATGCGGACCGAATGGGAGAAGAACCACATCCTCGACCTCGGGGACCTCGAATACGCCCGCCGCTTCTTCACGCTGGGGGAGGTCCGCTACTGGCACATCACGAGCATCCTGGCGCCCCACGCGAGGGCGCTGCTGCCCGTGCTGAACCGGATCGACCGCGTTCTCACGAGGATCCCGCTGGTCCGGCTCATGGCGTGGATCTTCACGTTCGAGCTCGTCAAGGCGGAGCGCCTCTGATGGAGGTCGATTTCCTGTCCGTGACGGAGTTGACGGGGGACGACGTAACCGCCGAACAGGTCGACCGGATCTGCCAGCGCTATTACTGGGCCGGGGAGCATTGCCGGGGGAAGGACGTCCTCGAGGCGGCCTGCGGGACCGGGCAGGGCGCGGGGTACCTGGCCGGGCTGGCGAAAAGCTACTGCGCCGGCGATTATTCGGAAAGGATCCTGGAGATCGCCCGCGCCCATTACGGCGGGCGGGTCGCGTTCCGGCGGTTCGACGCCCAGGAGATGCCGTTTGGCGACGGTTCGTTCGACGTCGTGGTCCTGTTCGAGGCGATCTATTACATTCCTTCCGCCGAGCGGTTCGTCTCGGAATGCCGCCGCGTGCTGCATCCCGGCGGGAAGGTGCTGATCGCCACGGCGAACAAGGACCTGTACGACTTCAACCCCAGCCCGCACAGCGTCGCCTATTACGGCGTCCCCGAGCTGAGGGACGTTTTCGCCCGGCACGGCTTCGCGACAGCGTTCTTCGGCAACACGCCCGTGGACGGTCTCTCGCTTCGCCAGAGGATGCTCCGGCCGGTGAAAAAATTCATCGTGGACCGGGGGCTCATGCCGAAGACCATGGCGGGAAAGAAGTTCTTCAAAAAGCTCGTTTTCGGGTCCCTCGTTCCCATGCCGCCGGAAGTCCTTCCCGGCATGGTCCCTCGACAGGAGCCGGTCCCCCTTTCCGGCGACCGTCCCGATACGAGGCACAAGGTCCTCTACTGCCTGGCGACGGCCCCGGGGTGACGGCGTGGGCAAACGGCTGTTCGACGTCGTTTTTTCCGCGATGGGCCTGTCGATCCTGGCCCCTTTCCTGCTCCTCCTCGCCGCGGCGATCAAGCTCGATTCTCCCGGGCCGGTCTTCTATCGCGGGGTCCGGGTGGGGCTGGGCGGCCGCCCCTTCCGAATCTACAAGTTCCGAAGCATGGTGGCCGACGCCGAGTCGAAGGGCGCCTCGTCGACCAGCGGGGCCGACCCGCGGGTCACCCGCACCGGGCGGTTCATCCGGCGGTGCAAGCTGGACGAGTTCTCCCAGTTGATCAACGTGCTTTTGGGGGACATGAGCCTGGTCGGCCCCCGCCCGGAGGTGCAGAAGTACGTCGACCGGTACACCGACGAGGAAAAGGTTATACTGACGGTCCGTCCCGGAATCACCGACTGGGCCTCCATCAAGTACCACAACGAGGGGGAGATCATCGAGTCTTCCGGGATCGCCGACGCGGACGAGGCGTACGAGCGGCTCATCCGGCCCGGGAAGCTCCGGCTGCAGATGAAATACGTCCGGGAGCGCAACATGTGGATCGACATCCAGATCATTTTCCGCACGATCCTGACGATTGTTTCCGGCCGCGCGGGGGGCGGCCCGGTCGGGATCCCGGAGGATTGAAGGGCGGAAGCGGATGCGTTTCTCCATCAATCCCCACATCGAGAAGGTCATCTTCCCGCCGATCGTGGAGATCAAGCGCTCGGTCGTCGGGGACGCGGCGCCCTGCGGGAAGCCGTACATCGACCTCTGCCAGGCGGTGCCCGATTACCCGCCGGCCCGGGAGATGGTCGAGGCGCTGACGGCGCGGCTGCACGAACCGGAAACCGCCCTGTATACCTCCGACGAGGGGCTCCCCGAGGTCCGGGAGGCGGTCTGCCGGCGGTACCGGCGGATGTACGGCGCGTCCCTTTCGGCGGACAGCGTCTGCCTGACCGTCGGCGCCAGCCAGGCGTTCTGGCTGGCCATGGTCGCTCTGTGCGCCGCGGGGGACGAGGTCATCCTGCAGGTCCCGTTCTACTTCGACTACGACATGGCGCTCGGGATGATGGGGATCCGCCGCGTCTACGCGCCGTTCCGGGAGGAGTCCGGCGGCCTGCCCGACGCGGAGGCGATCGAGGCGCTGATCACTCCCCGCACCCGGGCGATCCTCCTCGTGACGCCCAGCAACCCGACGGGTGTCGTGATTCCTCCGGAGCTCCTCGACCGGCTTTTCGAAACGGCGAAACGGGCCGGGGTCGCGCTGGTGGTCGACGAGACCTACGCCGACTTCATCGCCGGCGGCGCACGTCCCCACGGGCTGTTCGGGCGCCCCGACTGGCGGGACCACTTCGTCCACATCATGTCGTTCGGCAAGACGTACGCGATGACCGGCTACCGGGCCGGCCTGCTGATCGGGTCGGAGCGGTTCCTCCACCAGGCGATGAAGGCCCACGACACCATGGCGATCTGCCAGCCGACGCCGACCCAGATCGCGCTGGGGTACGGCCTCGACCGCCTCGACGAATGGGTCGCGTCCAACCGCCGGATGATGGAGCGGCGGCACGACCGCTTCCGGGAGGAGTTCACGGCGCCGGGGAACCCCTTCGCGCTGGTCGCCAGCGGCGCTTTCTTCGCGTGGATCCGGCACCCCTACCGGGGCGCGTCGGGATGGTCCGTCGCGCGGAGCCTCATAGAGAAAGCGGGGCTGGTCACGCTGCCGGGGGAGATCTTCGGGCCGGAAATGTCGCGCTACCTCCGCGTGGCATTCGGTAATATCGTGGAGGAGCGGATCCCGGAGGCGGTTTCCCGATTCCGGGAGCTCAAGGGAGAGGAAGCGGGATGAGAAAAGTGCGGTTCGTGGAACCGGCGAAAGTCTACCGGATGATCAAGGACGAGCTCGACGCCGCCTATTTCGACTGCATGGCGAGGGGGGAGCTGATCGACCGCGGGCACCTTCGGAGCTTCGAGGAGAACCTGGCGCGGTTCGTGGGGACGAAATACGCCGTGGGGCTGAACAGCGGCTACGACGCGCTTCACATGTCGCTGCGGGCGGCGGGGATCGGTCCCGGGGACGAGGTCGTCGTCCCGGCGCACACGTTCGTGGCGACCTGCTCCGCGGTGGTGAACGTGGGCGCGACGCCCGTGCTGGTCGATGTGGGGAAGGATTTCAACATCGACGTCGACCGGGTCGAGGAGTCCCTGACCCCGAGGACCCGGGCGATCATCGCCGTCCATCTGAGCGGGTACATGGCCGACATGCCCCGCATCCTGCGGATCGCGGAGAAGCACGGGCTGAAGGTCGTGGAAGACGCGTGCCAGAGCCTGGGCAGCAGCATTGACGGGAAGATGGCGGGCTCCTTCGGCCTCACTGGCTGCTGGAGCTTCTACCCGTTCAAGATCCTGGGCGGGTACGGGGACGGCGGGGCGGTCACGACGGACGACCCCGAAGTTGCGCTGTTCGCCCGGCGGATGCGGTACAACGGGGAGGACCGGGACACGGGGGAATACCACGGCCACGGCTTCACCTGCCTCCTGGACAACCTCCAGGCGGCGTTCCTTGACGTGAAACTGCGGCATCTGCCGGCCTGGATCGTCCGGCGGAAGGCCGTCGCGGAGATGTACCGGCGCGGCTTGAGCGGCATCCCGGGCCTGATGCTGCCGCATTACGACCGCCCCGGATTCGATCATGTCTACCAGAACTACACGGTCCGCTCGACGCGTGGGAACGAGTTCTCTGAATACCTGAAGGCCAACGGCATCGAGGTGCTCACGCAGTTCCGGAAGCCGTACTACCGGCACGAGGCGCTGGGCCTTCCGGACCGCGGCTTCCCGGAAACGGAGGCCCTGAGCCGCGAGGTATGCTCCCTTCCGATGAACGTGGAGCTCGACGACGAAGAGATCGAATACGTCATCCGCATGGTGCGTTCCTTTTACGGGCTCGCATGAAGGACGGAGGTGACCGCGGATTGAGGGTGTCCCCGAAAGACCTCTACCGCGCGATGGTCCGCATCCGCGTCTGCGAGGAGAGCTTCGTCGAGCCGATCCTCGCCCGGGAGATCCTGTGCCCGGTCCACCTTTACACCGGTCAGGAGGCGGTGGCCGCCGGGGTCTGCGCGGCCCTGTCGAAGGAGGATTACATCTTCGGCAACCACCGTTCCCACGGGCATTATCTCGCGAAGGGCGGCGGCATGAGGGAGCTGGTGGCCGAGGTGTATTGCAGGGAAACGGGCTGCTCCCGGGGGTGGGGCGGCTCCATGCACCTCGTGGACCCCTCCGTCGGCATGATGGGTTCCGCGCCCATCGTGGCGGGGACGGTCTCCCTGGCGCTGGGGGCCGCGCTCGCCTCGAAGATCCGCGGCGACGGCCGGGTCGCCGTCAGCTTCTTCGGTGACGGCGCCAGCGGCGAGGGGGTCCTGTGCGAGTCGCTGAACTTCGCCGCGCTGGAGAGGCTGCCGCTCCTGTTCGTCTGCGAGAACAACCTCTATTCCACGCACCTGCCCATCGACGAGATCCGCGTCAGCCGGAAGATCTTCGAGCTGGGAATCCCGTTCGGCGTGACGAGCCGCCGCGTCGACGGGAACGACGCCCTCGCGGTCCACGAGGCCGCGCGGAAAGCGGTGTCCATGTGCCGGAAGGGAAAGGGGCCGGTCTTCCTGGAGTGCCTGACGTACCGCATGCGGGGCCACGTCGGACCGGACGACAACATCCAGGGGACGCACACCGACATCCGCCCGCCGGCCGAGGTGGAGAAGTGGCGGCGGAAGGATCCTATCCGGAGGATAGAGCGTCACATCCTGAGGAACCGGGTCGCATCGCGGGAGGAGCTGGCGGAGATCCGCGCCGAGGCGGAAGCGGAAGTCCGCGAGGCGCACGATTTCGCCCGGCGCAGCCCGTTTCCGGGAGAGGGGATTACTGAGCCGACATGACCGCGAAGGGCCGGAAGTTGACCTATAGCCTCGCGATCAACGAGGCGCTCCACCAGTCGATGGAACGGGACGATTCCGTCCTCCTCCTCGGGCAGGGGGTCAAGAGTCCCTGGTACGTCGGGAACACGGCCCAGGGCCTGTTGAAGCGGTTCGGGAAGCTCCGGGTGATCGACACGCCGGTGTCGGAGAACGCGATGACCGGAGCCGCCGTCGGGGCCTCCATCGTCGGGATGCGCGCGGTGGTCGTCCACCCGAGGGTGGATTTCATGCTGTACGCCTTCGACCCCATCGTCAACGAGGCGGCCAACTGGTCCTACATGAACGGCTCCCGGACCCCGGTCCCGGTGGTCTTCTGGGGAGTCGTCAACCGCGGGGGGGAGCAGGCCGCCCAGCACTCGCAGTCCCTTCACGCGACGTTTTCCCACGTCCCCGGCCTCAAGGTGGTGATGCCCGCCACTCCATTCGACGCGAAGGGGCTGATGACCGCCGCGATCCGCGACGACGGCCCCGTGGTCTTCATCGACGACCGGTGGCTGTACGACGTCGAGGGCGTGGTCCCCGCGGAGCCCTACGTCGTTCCGATCGGGAGGGGGATCGTGCGGAGGGAGGGGAAGGACGTGTCGCTGGTCGCGTCGTCCTACATGGTCGCGGAATCGATGAAAGCCGCCGCGATTCTCGAGCGGGAAGGCGTCGACGCCGAGGTCGTCGACCTGCGGACGGTCAAGCCGCTGGATGTTGCGCTGATCCTTGCGTCGGTGGGGAAGACGGGCCGCGCGGTGATCGTGGACGGCGGCTGGAAGACGTGCGGCCTGGCCGCCGAGGTGGCCGCCCTCATCGCGGAAAACGGTCTCTGCGGCGGGAAAAACCTCATCCGGCGGGTCACCCTGCCGGACACCCCGGCGCCCGCGAGCCGATCGCTGGAGAAAGGATATTACCTCGACGCCCGGAAGATCGTCGAGGCCGTGATGAGGTAAGCGGAACCCGGGTTTTCGCGGTTCCCGCTCAGTGCCCCCAGAACGTCTCCACCAGCCCCGCCTTCCAGCCGTCCCCTTCCCGGAACATTCTCAGCACCGCCGGCCGGTCCGCCCCCTGGCGGGTGATCAGCACCTCCGCCCGGTCCTTCTCCCAGGCCCCCATCTGCCAGCGGCTTTTCTCGAGCGCGTCGTCGGGATCGAACCTGCGGAGGAACGCCTCCCAGTATTCCCGCGAGATCGGCCCCCCCGCGGCGAAATCCTCCCGAATCCGCTCCTTCGGGAACGGCGGGGCGCCGGTCCTGCGGATCGCGTCGTCGGTTTCCGAGATGATCGTTTCGCGCGATTTCCCGGTAAGGACGCGCCAAGTCGCGGGGTAATCCTTCGTCTTCATCGTCCGGAAGAGCGTTTCGGCGGCGTCGAGGATCGAATGAACGGCGAGCGTGTCCGGCGGCGGGCCGGCTTCGGCGCGGAACGCGCCGGGTGAAAAAAGAAACGCCGCGATCGCGAGGATCACGGCGTCTTGCCGCAACAGGGCCTTCAAGCCGGCCGGGCCCCGGTCATGGGCTGGTAGTGTGGGCCGGAGAGGAGGAGGAGCCGCCCCCGCCTCCCGCCGCCACGGCGATGAGCGCCGCCGCCGCGACCCCGCCCGCGATCCAGCCCCACGTCCCCCTGGAGATGCCGGAGGAGGTCTTCTCGCCCGCGGCTTCCCCGGCGGTCGCCGGGCCGGTGGGCACCCCGGAGGTCGCGGGCCCTCTCGGCCAGGTTTCCCAGGGGGAAGATTTGAGCGCGGGCTTGGGAGCCGGCGCGGGATCGGCCGCCAGCACGGGCGCCACCGCCATGATTTCGAAGGAAAGGAAGCAGGCAAGCGACAGCAGCGCCGCAAAGATCTTCACGGGGATGCGGGACCGGCAGATCGTCATGATAATCCCCTTATGGATCGAAATGTTACCTGATTCCCTTGTACAAGTCCCGGGTGTCCTTGTCAAGCAGTATATCCGTGTTGCGCCCGATGAAGTCGGCCAGCGGGTGGTAGTGGTCGATGTCCTGCCCGGCGTCCCGCGTCCATGGAGAGAGGCTGATCCGGTAGGCGGTCCGCGAATCCCGCCCCAGGAAGAGCCGGATCGGGATCGTGACGGAGATCCCCTTGTCGTTGTACCCCCGGTTGAGCGAATCGGTGAAGTCGGAGGTGTCGGTGGTGGTGTACCACGCGGTCAGGGTCACCCCGCGGATGAACTTCGACATCGAGAACCGGGCCCCGTAATCGCCCGCCAGGAACCGGCCGCCCTTGACGTCGAACCAGAGGTCGGCCTCCGGGACGTTCAGCCGCCCGCAGAGGAAGGCCGTCTTGTACCAGTTGTCTCCGGTGAGCCGGAACGGATCGTCCGGAGAGCGCTTCCGGACGGCGCTTCCCCCCGCGCTTCCGATCAGCCGCCCCCTGAAGAAAGGAACCGCGATTTCGGCGTCGAAGCCGGCGTACTGAATCTCGAGCATCCCCGCGGTGACGCGCGCGAAAATCGGGGAATCCGTCTTCACGATCTGGTCGAACAGGAGCCTGCCCAGCGCGAAATCCTGCTCTTTGTATTGGCCGACATCACTGCGCACCGGGTTGGAGAGCGGCTCCACGGTGCTGCTGACGTCGTTGAACGGGTACGCCTCCAGCCCCATGACGGCAGTACCGCCCCTCCATGGAAAGAGGTTCAGGTTCGCGATGGCGCCGCCCCGGAAGCTTATGAAACGCGATGCTTGGTTCAGGTAGGCGTCCAGCGCCGGCTTGATCTCCCAGCCGTACCGGCGGCGGCTGGTCGTGTTCCGGATCGGGTCCCCGATGGTTTCCGTCCGGAACGAGGAGACCTCGAAGAAACGGCTTCGGGGCATGCGCCCCTCGCGGAGCATCTCGAGGGCCGCGGTCGTCGTGATGAACTCGACCATCGGAATGCCGTTTTCCTTGATGCGGATGCGGACGTATTCGTACCGGGAGGGGACCATCGGGGCGATGGAATCGACGGCGGCCGCGACGGCGTCGGGGGTGTAGAAATACCGGTTGTTCTCCGCGTCGACGCGCAGGAAGTAGTCGTCCCCGTCCACCCCGACGTCACTGAAGCCGGATGCGAGAAGCGCGGCGGCGATCCGTTCGGCCAGCGGGTTCTGCCGTTCCGCGTCCGGTTCCTTGTAGGGCGGGTCGTAGATGGGCAGGATCGGCCGCCCGATGTCGAAGGAGACCGTGGCGCCGAGGCCGAGCTCCTCCCCCCGCTGCCAGCTGGCGTCGACCTCCAGCCAGCTAAAGGGTTTCAGGCGCACGCCGGCGTTGATCTTCGAGCGGACCGGCTCCGTGAAGTATTTTGGTTGCGCGGGGTCACGGGTCTGCCGCTCGTACCGGACCGGGCTGTATTCCACCGACAGGGTGATCCAGTCGGTGGCGGCGAACTGGACCCCCCCGAAGAGCTGCGCGTCCCGCCACCACGAATTCGGGCTGGTGAACATTTCCACCTTGAACCCGTCGATCTGCTCGGGAAGCGGCTGCTTGCCCAACCGTCCGTTCCCCAACCCGATGGTGAAGTCGAACGGGTAGAGCTGCTTGCTGGCAACGATCGACTGCGAGGGGTAGATGCGCGTTCCCTGCGGGTCGGAGATCGCGATGGCGAGGGCGGGTAGGTAAATCCCTTCCTTCACCAGCTGCAGCTTCAGGTCGAAGGCCTTGTCCTTGAAGTCGCCGTACCCTGATCCGGTGTCGCTGTCGAACCCGGGAATGCCACTTGTTTCCGTGATCCGCCCGTTCACCTCGAGGCGGTCGAACAGCCCCAATGTGACCCTGTAATAGCGGTAAGGGTGGACCTCCGTGATGCCGAACCGGTAGCGGTTCTGCTGCATCACCCGGGCGTTGGGGATCTCGTAG
Organism: bacterium UBA2219; assembly: GCA_002327765.1. Lineage (GTDB taxonomy): Bacteria > Desulfobacterota > Deferrimicrobia > Deferrimicrobiales > Deferrimicrobiaceae > UBA2219. The sequence goes on from DCUH01000133.1 coordinate 120,718, forward strand.
AGGCCGGTCAGGCCGTAGTTGGACGGGGAGGTGAACGGCTCGTCGCCCGCGCGGGCGGGAGGGGCGGCCGGCGCGGCGGCGAGCAGCAGCGCGGCGAGGGCGGCGGCCAGGAGCAGGAAGGCGCGGGCGCGGCGGGTGGGGGCGCGGCCGCTCCGGGCATCGGGCCGACATGCGGGCCGCGCGTCCCGTGCGGCGCGGCCCGGCAACCGGTCGCGGATCCCGGCGACGCGGGCGGAGAGGGCCGGCGTCACGGTGGGCTCGCGGGCGCGCCTTCGACGGGCGCGCCGCCCCCGGTCCCGGGCGCCCCCGGAAGGACCACGGGGGTACCGGTGATCTCCGCGGCGCGCATCAGGACCCCGGGGACCCGGCGCGCGGTCCTGCGCGGAAGGCCGGGGAGCGTGGGGCGCGGCACGACGATCGCGTCGCCCGGGCCGATCTCGGGAATGGACCGGGCGAGCGCCGTCACCTCCCAGCGGGCCGCGGCGCGGTTCCAGGAGACGAAGCCGGGGGTCAGGAGCGCCGTCGTTCCGTCCGCCCGCAGCAGGTAGACCGCGCCGCGGTCCGCGTCGCCGGCGTACCCGCCGGCCCGGCGGACGTATTCCGCGAGCCGCAGCCCCGGGGAGAACGGCACGCGGGCTGGAGCCTCCCGCGCCGCTCCGCCGACCGCCCCTGCAATCGCGACGGTATCGTCCCTCGCGGGGATGCGGAGCGCGTCGCCCTCCTCCAGCCGCAGGTCGTCCGGGCTGTTCTTCAGGAGCCGCGGGTGCGTCATCCGCACGGGGACCCTCCCGGCGGGGCTCAACCCCATGAGGAGGGCGACGACGGGGCGCAGCGCGTCGCCCGCCGCCCCGGAGCCGCCGGTATCGAGGGCGAGCGTCGCGGCCGCGTTGTCGAGCTCCGCCTTCCCGGCCGCCCGGGCGGAAAGACGGATGAGCGCCGCCCCGCGCGGGTCCGCGCCGTCGGTGAACCCGCCCGCGGCGAGCACCAGGGAGGAAAGGGTCGCGTCGTGGGGAAGGGTGTAGGCGCCGGGGCGCCTCACCTCGCCTTCCACGGTGACGGCGATCGGCCACGGGCCGCCCAGCGCGCGGACCGTTCCCGGCAGGAGGAGGGCGCACGCCGCCGCAAGGAGGAGGAAACCGGCCGTTTTCCCGGCCCTGGGGCCGCGCGGGCATTGGAGGAGGCGGGGCATCCCCCGGAGTATACCGCGGAGCCGCCCGTTTTCGCCCTCTTCGACTTCCTTCTTGTTTAAAGTTTGCGATATCCTTAGCCGATCAGTCTGAATGTGTAATATATCGGCAAACATGGGGGAATCCGGATGAACGTATCGATCGTGGGCACCGGCTACGTGGGGCTGGTCACCGGCGTGTGCCTGGCCGAGCGCGGGAACGAGGTTCTGTGCATCGACGCGAACCCGTCGATCGTTGAGCGGCTGACCCGCGGCGAAGTGACCATCTACGAGCCGGGGCTGGAAGAGGTCTACGCGCGGAACCAGAAGAAGGGGCGCATCTCCTTTTCGGGGGATCTCGAAAAGGCCGCGAAGGCCGACGTGATCTTCCTTTGCCTGCCGACGCCTCCCGGCGAGGACGGCTCGGCGGACCTGCAATACGTGCTGAGGGTGGCCGGGGAGCTGGGGAAGATCTTTTCCCGCATGCGCAACCCGGAATACAAGGTGATCGTCGACAAGTCGACCGTGCCGGTCGGGACGAGCGAGAAGGTCCGGGCGGAGATCCGGAAATATTCCGGGCCGGATTTCGATTTCGACGTGGTCTCGAACCCGGAATTCCTCCGGGAGGGGTTCGCGGTCGAGGATTTCCTGCGGCCGGAGCGCGTGGTGATCGGGTCGGGCAGCGAGCGGGCGGTCCTGGTCATGAAGGACCTGTACGAGCCGTTCCTCCAGCCGGGGAGCGCGGTCTTCGTGATGGACGAGCGCAGCGCCGAGGTCACCAAGTACGCAGCGAACGCCTTCCTCGCGCTGAAGATCTCCTACATGAACGACCTGGCCAACTTCTGCGAGGCCGTGGGGGCGGACATCGACAAGATCCGCGAGGGGATCGGCTCCGACTCGCGCATCGGGAAGAAGTTCCTCTTCCCCGGGCTGGGATACGGCGGCTCGTGCCTCCCGAAGGACGTGAAGGCGCTGCTGAGGACCGCGGAGGACGCGGGGGCCCCCTTGACCGTCCTGCGGGCGGTGGAGGACATCAACCAGGACATGCGCAAGCGTTTCTTCGGGAAGGTGGCGCAGTACTTCGGCGGGGACCTGGGGGGTCGGAAGATCGCCGTTTGGGGGATCGCCTTCAAGCCGAACACCGACGACACGCGGGAGGCGCCCGTCTTCTACATCATCGACGAGCTGCTGAAAGGCGGCGCGAAGGTGGCCGTATACGACCCCGAGGCGATGGAGGGGGCGCGCAGGAGGTACGGCGACCGGGTCGAATACGCCCAGTCGTCCTACGGGGCGCTCCAGGGCGCCGAGGCGCTGATCGTCGCCACGGAATGGATGGAGTTCCGCAAGCCCGATTTCGGGCTGATGAAGAACCTGATGAAGCAGCCGGTCCTGTTCGACGGCCGCAACATCTACGATCCCCGGAAGATGAAGGAAATCGGCGTCGCCTACTTTTCCATCGGCCGGGGGGGGCAGTCGCCGGGCGCGGCGTCCTGAACGGCGGGGCGGGGCCGGGAGCTTCGCCCCGACGGGGGTTCATCCGAACGTTTCCGCCTCGCGGAAGGGCGGCGCGGCCGCGTCCTTTTTCGCCAGGATCGGGGCCCCGTCGATCGGCCAGCCGATCGCGAGTTCCGCGTCGTTCCAGAGGATGACCCGTTCGGATTCCGGGTGATAGTAATCGGTGGTCTTGTATTGGAATTCGGCGACGTCCGACAGCACGACGAACCCGTGGGCGAAGCCTTCCGGCATCCAGAGCTGGCGCTTGTTTTCCGCCGA
>DCUH01000133.1:123727-144627 GCA_002327765.1 bacterium UBA2219
AGCGGGAATGGTTGTCCTGCACGAAAACGGTGCGCAGCCCCGTGGCCTTCTCCCACGCCTTCTGGTTGAAGCTTTCGTAGAAGAAGCCGCGGTCGTCCCCGTGGACGGTCGGCTCCACGAGGAGCACGTCGGGGATCTCGGTGGGGATGACCAGCATCGCACGTTCCTCCGTTGCGCCAGGGATCTACGCGCCCTCCGGGGAAGAATGCCGGATCCGGGGCCGCGTTTCTGCTACGATACCCTGAAAATCCCCCGCAGGGGGAGTGGGGACCGCGAATGAGCCGCGTTTTGATCACGGGGGGACACGGCCTCCTCGGCAGGGAGATCCGGAAGGTGTTCCTCCCGGGCGGCTACGACGTCCGGGAGACCGACATCGCGGAGCTCGACGTGACGAGCCCGGACTCCTGCCGCGGGGCGGTCGGGGCGTACCGCCCGGACATCGTGATCCACTGCGCCGCCTACACCGCGGTGGACCGCGCGGAGAGCGATGCGGAGGCCGCGTTCGCCGTCAACGAGGCGGGCACGCGCAACGTCGGCGTCGCCTGCCGGGAGAGCGGGGCGCTCGTGGTGACCTTCGGCTCCGACTACGTGTTCGACGGGACGCTCGGCCGTCCGTACCGCGAGGACGACCCGGTCAACCCTCTTTCCGTCTACGGGAAGAGCAAGCTGGCCGCGGAAGAAGCGCTGCGGGAGTCGGGCTGCGACCATCTCCTCGTCCGCACGCAGTGGCTATACGGGCCGGGGGGGAAGAACTTCATCCTCACGATTCTCGACAAGGCGCGCCAGGGCGCGGCGCTCAGAGTCGCCTCGGACCAGACCGGCTGCCCGACCCTGACGAAGGACCTCGCCGATGGGGTGCTCCGGCTGGTCCGTGCGGGCGCGCGCGGGACCGTCCACTTCTCCAACGAGGGGCGGACGACCTGGTACGACCTCGCCCGGTTCGTGCTGGAGAGGTGCGGGCTGGCGGCGGCCGAGCTCCACCCGGCCGCGACATGCGACCTGCCGTACCCGGCGCCCCGCCCGGCGTACTCCGTCCTGAGCAAGGAAAAATACCGCGGGATCACGGGGGTCTCCCCGCGGCCGTGGGACGCAGCGGCGGAGGAGTTCCTTTCGTCCCTCCCCGCGGAAAGGCCGAACGCATGAAGGTGCTGATCACGGGGGCCGCCGGCTTCATCGGCTCGAACTTCGTCCGCTACGCGATGAAGGCGCACGCGGACTGGGAAGTCGTCGTCGTCGACAAGCTCACCTATGCCGGGAACCTGGCCAACCTCGAGGATGTGGCGCAGGCCCCCCGGTTCCGCTTCCACCGGGCCGACATCTGCGACGCGGGCGCGATCGGGCGGATCTTCTCGCAGGAGAAGCCGGACGCGGTGATCAACTTCGCCGCGGAGACCCACGTGGACCGCAGCATCGACGACCCGTCGCTGTTCCTGCGGACGAACATCCTCGGGACGCAGACGCTGATGGACGTGTCGCGCAAGCTCGGCGTCGCGCGCTACCTGCAGATCTCCACGGACGAGGTGTACGGCTCGCTGGGCCCGGCGGGGAGATTCTCGGAGGATTCGCCGCTCCAGCCCAACTCCCCCTACGCTGCCAGCAAGACGGCGGCCGACCTGCTCGCCCGCGCCTACTTCAAGACGTACGGCCTCCCGACCCTCGTCACCCGCTGCTCCAACAACTACGGCCCGTACCAGTTCCCGGAGAAGCTCATCCCCTTCTTCGTGACGCTGCTCCACGAGGGGAAGCAGGTGCCGGTCTACGGGGACGGCATGAACGTCCGCGACTGGATCCACGTGGACGACCACTCGCGCGCCGTCCTGGCCGTGCTGCTGCACGGCAAGCCGGGGCAGGTCTACAACGTGGGCGGCGGGAACGAGCGGACCAACATCGAGATCACGAAGCTGCTCATCGCGGCGATGGGCAGGGACGCCTCGTCCATGAAGTTCGTCCCCGACCGTCCCGGCCATGATCGCCGCTACGCAATCGACGACGCGAAGATCCGCGCCGAGCTGGGCGTCTCCCCGCAGGTCCCCTTCGAGGAGGGGCTCGAGGCCACGGTCCGCTGGTACCTGGACAACGAGGCGTGGTGGCGCGCGGTCCTCTCCGGCGACTACCTCACCTTCTACGAGCGGTGGTACGCAAACCGCTAAAACCGGGACGTAGATGAGTTCTCCGCCAGAACCGGGACAGAGATGAGGGGACCGCAGAACGGGGACGTAGATGAGAAGTCACAAAAGCCTGGGGGTCTGACTGCCTGATATACAGGACTTCTCATCTACGTCCCCGTTCTGCGGTACTTTCGCCTGTTAGCTCTCCACGTTGCCGTGGTCCCCATCTCTGTCCCCTTACTGGCGGAGAACTCATCTACGTCCCGGTTCTGCGGTTAATTCCCCTTTCCCCACGCGTCCTTACAGAGTGAACGTTCATTCATTCTTGCTTTTGGTCTAATTTCCCGCTAACTTGGACGCCTGAAACCTGATTTTACCGGAGGTGCAGCGTGAAGGTTCTGGTCCCGATCAAACCCGTACCGAACCCTGACGAGAAGGTGAAGATCAAGGGGGACGGCAGCGGGGTCATCCTGGACAACATCAAGATGGTAGTGAATCCTTTCTGCGAGATCGCGGTGGAAGAGGCGCTGCGGATCAAGGAGAAGCAGGGGGGCGAGGTGGTCATCGCGACCGTCGGCCCCAAGGGGGGAGACCAGCAGGTGCGCAACGCCCTGGCGATGGGCGCGGACCGCGGGATCCTGGTGGAGGCGCCGGAGAACCTCGACTCCCTGGCGGTGGGCAAGGTGTTGGCCAAGGTGATCGAGGGCGAGAAGCCCGACATCGTACTCATGGGCAAGCAGTCGGTGGACGACGACAACAACCAGATCGGACAGATCCTCTCCGTGGTCCTCGGCTGGCCGCAGGCGACGTTCGCCTCCAAGGTGGAGTTCGCGGGCGACGGCAAGAAGGCCAACGTGACCCGCGAGGTGGACGGCGGCCTGGAGACGATCGAGGTGGCGCTTCCCGCGGTGGTGACGGTCGACCTCCGGCTCAACGAGCCCCGGTACGCCTCCCTCCCCGGCATCATGAAGGCGAAGAAGAAGGAATTGAAGGTGGTGCCCGTCGACTCGTTCGGGGTGGACCTCAGCCCCCGGGTGAAGGTCCTCAAGCTGGTCGCGCCGAAGCAGCGCGCCGGCGGCGGCAAGGTGCCGGACGTCCCGACGCTGGTGGCGAAACTCAAAAACGAAGCCAAAGTCCTTTAGAAGGAACCTCCCATGGCAGACATACTCGTAGTCGTAGAGCAGCAGGAAGGGGTTTTCAAGAAGAACACGCTGTCAGTGATCACCGCGGCGAAGACGCTGGCCGGGCTGACCGGCGGCGCGGTCGACGCGCTCGTCCTCGGCGAGAAGTGCGAGCCGGTGGCGGGAAGCGTCGCGGGGACCGGCGTGCGGAAGGTTCTCCTCGGGGAGGGCGCGGCCTTCGCGAAGTACCTCGCGGTCACCTACGCGCAGGCGGTGGCGCAGCTGGTGAAGGAGAAGGGGTACGGTTCGGTCCTCGCCCCGGCGTCGACCTTCGGGAAGGACTTCATGCCGCGGGTGTCGGCGCTCCTGGACGCCCCGCTGGCGAGCGACATCGTCGGGCTGGAGAAGGAAGGGGACGCGCTGCGGGTGAAGAGGCCGATGTACGCGGGGAACGCGATCGGCATCGTGGAGCTCGCGAAGGCGCCCTGGCTGTTCACGGTGAGGCAGACCGCCTTCGACCCCGCGGAGAACGGCGGGGCGCCGGCGCCGGTGGAGAAGGTGGCGCTCGCCGCGGACCCGGCCGGCACGGCCTTCGTGGGCCGGCAGGAGACGAAATCGGACCGGCCGGAGCTGACCGAGGCGCGGGTGGTCGTTTCCGCGGGCCGGGGCTTCAAGACGGCCGAGGGCTTCAAGATGGTCGAGCAGCTGGCCGACGAGCTTTCCGCCGCGATCGGGGCCTCGCGCGCCGCGGTGGATGCGGGCTGGGCGCCGAACGACTGGCAGGTCGGGCNNAGGACGAGGAGGCGCCGATCTTCCAAGTGGCGGACTACGGCCTGGTGGGCGACCTCTTCAAGGCGGTCCCGGAACTGCTGTCGGAGCTCAAGAAACTGAAAACGGCTTAATTTTTCCTTGGTTCGTTCCGATAGAAGGGGGTATATACCGTAAAGGTATATACCCCTTTTCCATTCAGGAGCGACAGGGACATGGCCACTCGCCGGACCGGAAGCAAGGACCTTTACTCCCGCCTGAAAACCAGGAATTTCACCGCCGTCGTCATCGGGCTCGGCTACGTCGGCCTGCCGCTGGCCATGGAGTACGCCGGCGCAGGCATCGACGTGATCGGCATCGACGTGGACGGCTCCAAGGTCCGCGCCCTGAAGGCCGGGAAGTCGTACATCGGCGACATCCCCTCCGAGACGGTGAAGAAGGCGGTCGCCTCGGGAAAGTTCGCCGCCACGACCGACTTCTCCGCCGTGGCGATGGCCGACACGGTCAACATCTGCGTCCCCACGCCGCTGCGCAAGACGAAGGACCCCGACCTCTCCTACATCGTCGGCGCGATGGAGCACATCGTCGACTACCTGCACAGGGACATGCTGATCGTCCTCGAAAGCACGACCTACCCCGGCACGACCGAGGAGATCCTGGCCCCCATGATCGAGGGGAAGGGGTTCAAGGTCGGGCGGGACATCTTCCTCGCCTTCTCGCCCGAGCGGGTCGATCCGGGCAACGAGAAGTACACGACGAGGAACATCCCGAAGGTGGTCGGCGGCGTCACCCCGCGCTGCGGGAAGATGGCGGCGGCGCTATACGGCGGCGTGATGGAGAAGGTCCACCCCGTCTCCAACGCCGCGGCGGCCGAGATGGTCAAGCTGCTGGAGAACACTTTCCGTTCCGTGAACATCGGGCTGGTCAACGAGATCGCTTTGATGGCCAACCAGATGGGAATCGACATCTGGGAGGTCATCGAGGCCGCGAAGAGCAAGCCCTTCGGCTTCATGCCCTTCTATCCCGGCCCGGGCATCGGCGGCCACTGTATCCCGCTGGACCCGTTCTACCTCTCCTGGAAGGCGAAGCAGTTCGGCTTCGAGTCGCGCTTCATCGAGCTGGCCGGCGTGGTGAACGGGCAGATGCCCCACTACACGGTCGACCGCGTCGGCGAGGCGCTGAATCGCTTCCGCAAGCCGATCAACGGCTCGAAGGTGCTCGTCCTCGGCGTGGCCTACAAGAAGAACATCAGCGACGTGCGGGAATCTCCCGCCCTCGACATCCTCCACCTCCTCCAGAGGAAGGGCGCGGTCCTTTCGTACTGCGACCCGTACGTGCCCGAAGTGCGCGACGGCGTGATCGACCTCAAGGCCTCCCCGTTCTCCGCCGCGACCCTGCGGAAGGCCGACTGCGTCCTGGTCGTCACCGACCACTCCGCCTTCGACTACAAGCTGGTCTGGCGCGAGGCGAAGGTCGTCGTCGACACCCGCAACGCCATGAAGGGGCTGAACGGCAAGAAGGTCGTGAAGCTGTAAGGCGCGGAACCGCAGAACCGGGACGTAGATGAGTTCTCCCGCAGAAGCGGGACAGACATGAAGCCGAAGAGGATTGCATGCGATACCTGGTAACGGGCGGGGCGGGGTTCATCGGGTCGAACCTGACGAGGGCCCTGCTGACGGAAGGCCACACGGTCCGGGTCCTGGACAATTTCCTCACGGGGAAAAGGGAAAACCTCGCCGGCATCCCCGACGTGCACAAGGACCGTTTCGAGCTGGTCGAGGGGGATCTCCGGGATCTCGAAACCGTGCGCGCCGCCGTGAAAGGCATGAATTTCGTCCTCCACCAGGGGGCGCTTCCCTCGGTCCCCCGCTCGGTCGCTGACCCGGTCCTCTCCAACGAGATCAACGTGGCCGGGACGTTGAACCTGCTGGTCGCCGCCCGGGACGCCGGGGTCCGGCGCGTCCTGTTTGCCGCGTCGTCCTCCGCCTACGGCGATACCCCGGAGCTGCCCAAGCGCGAGACGATGCCCACCAACCCGAAATCGCCGTATGCCGCGCAGAAGCTGGCCGGCGAGCATTACATGCGCATCTTCCACGAGATCTACGGCCTGGAAACCATCTGCCTGCGCTACTTCAACGTGTTCGGCCCGCGGCAGGACCCCGCGTCGACGTACGCGGCGGTCATCCCCCGGTTCATCTCCTCCGTCCTGCGCGGAGTGCCGCCCGTCATCTATGGCGACGGCCTCCAGACCCGCGACTTCACCTATATCGACAACGTGGTCCAGGCGAACCTCGCGGCCTGCTCGGCCCCGAAGGAGGCCTGCGGCAAGGTGTTCAACATCGCCTGCGGGGAGCGGATCTCGCTCCTGGATATCCTCGAGATCGTCTATGCGGAAGCCGGCAGGCGTGTCCTTCCGAAGTTCGAGCCCCAGCGACCCGGCGACGTGCGGGACTCGCTGGCGGACATCTCGCGCGCGCGGGACCTCCTCCGTTATCATCCCCGGGTTTCCTTCCAGGAAGGGCTGAAGAAGACGTTCGAGTGGTTCCGGACCGCAGAACCGGGACGTAGATGAGTTCTCCCGCAGAAGCGGGACACACATGAGGAACTGTCCGCTTTCGCACGGCGAGGTTTCGCCGCAGGAATCGCCTCGCTTTCCGGATATGCCTCTCTCCCAAGATTCCTCCTCCGATTGGCTCGTTGCTTGAATGGACTACGGGCATGCCAAGAGGGCCAAGGATCGATTTCCCGGGGGCGTTGCATCATGTGTACGCCCGCGGGATCGAAAAACGGGATATCTTCCTCGACGATTCCGATCGAGAAGCTTTTCTCGGCCGGGTGGGCGTCAACCTGGCGAAATGGCATGTCCGCTGCTCCGCCTGGACCCTCATGCCGAACCATTTTCACCTGTTGGTTCAAACCGATAGAGGTTGCCTTGCATCGTTCATGCAGTGCCTGTTGACCGGGTATTCGCGCTATTTCAACGAGCGGCACGGACGGGTCGGCCACCTGTTCCAGAACCGGTACAAATCGCCGGTCGTGTCGAACGACGGGTATTGCCGGGAGGTCGTGCGGTACATCCACCTCAACCCGCTGCGTTCGGGAATCGTACCTTCGGTCGACGCCCTGGAGGAGTATCCCTGGACCGGCCACCGGCGGGTCGTGCGCGGCAGCGGCCCGGAATGGCAGGATACCGGTCTCCTGCGCGCGGAGTTCGGCGGTATTCCCCGGACGGGTTCGGGGTGGGTTCGAAGCTACCGGAAATTCCTGGACGCGGCGGCCGAAGGACCTGCGGAGTTTTCGTGCACGCAGGGCGACGATGGCCATGCGGAATCCGTGAAAGCCCTGCCGACGGAGGCCACCGGGCTCCACGAGATATTTTCCGATCATCTGATTCGCATCGCCGCCTGGCACGGGGTGCCGGTGCCCCGGGTGCTTTCCGGTGACAGGGATTACACCGTGGTCAGGGTGCGGAAGGCCGTGCTGAAAAAATGCAGGGACGAGATGGATATTTCGATCGCCCAGCTGGCCCGCTGGATCGGGATGAAGGAAAACTCCGCCAGGTATCTGCTGAATTCCCGCCCTTAGCCGAATCCGCCGAAAATCATCCCCCGGTTCATCTCTGTCCCCGTTTTGGCGGAGAACTCATCTACGTCCCGGTTCTGCGGGTAACGACCAGGAATGCGGAGTGCGAGAACATCCACTGGACGGGGCGGACGGACATCCCCTTCACGTGCCAGGGGCGCTGGATCACCTCGAAGGTCTCGGGGTCCGAGAAGCCGCCCTCCTCGGCGAGACGGTCGCACAGCTGCTTCACCTGGATCGTCGAGGGGAGATAGGCCAGCAGGATCCCGCCGGGGAGGAGCGCTTCCCGCGCGTGGTGGACCGCCTGCCACGGCTCGGGCAGGTCGAGGACGATCCGGTCGACTTCCCGCTCGTCGATCCCCTGGTAGATGTCGCGGACTTTGACCTCGTGGTTCGGGCAATCGCCGAGGTACCGGCGCACCGTCTTCGCCCCGCTCGCGGCGAAGTCCTCCCGCACCTCGTAGGAGATCACGCGGCCCTGCGGGCCGACCGCCTCCAGGAGCTTGATCGACAGGGCGCCCCAGCCGATGCCGGCCTCGATTACGGTCGCCCCGGGGAAGATGTCCGCCCACATCAGGATCGGCCCCGTGTCCTTCGGGTAGATGATCTGGGCGTGCCGCTTCTGGTTCATGATGAACTGGATGTAGGTGGGGCGGAAGGCGCGGTACTCGTCGCCCATCGCCGTCCAGGCGCGGCAGCCGTCCTCCCTGCCGATCAGGTCGTCGTGCAGGAGATTCCCCTTGTGGGTGCCGAAGACCTTTCCCGGGGCCAGGGTGATCAGGTGCTCTTCCTGCTTGGGGGAGATGAGGAGGACGTCCTCGCCTTCCTGAAACGGTCCCCGGCGGATCCGCCCGCCGCTTTCTCGCCCGTCCCCGCTTCCCCCTTCTCTTGCGTTTCCGGTCATCCGGCCGCCTCCTTCGAGCGTCCCTCCCGCCGCTTCCGGACGAGCTCCTTCAGCCGGCAATAGGTGCAGGTCTCCGCGTACGTGGGAGCGCCGCACGCCGCGCAGGGGTGGGGCGCCTCTCCGCCCTCCGTCCCGCCGTCCGCCTCCCCGCCGTCCGCCGCCCCGGACTCCGCCGCCCGCCGGAGCGGGTTCCCCTCGTCGAGGAACCCCTGGTAGAAGACGATGCGCGAGCCGGGCATGCTTTCCTCGATCAGCGACAGCGCCTCCTTGTACACCAGGGAGGTCGCGTGCACGCTCATCGGGCACTCCTCGGTCACGTAGTCGATCCCCTTGAGGAAGCCGTACGCGGCGGTCTCGAGCTCGGAAACGCGCCACAGCGGCTTCACCTTCCTCACCAGCCCCGCGCCCGACTCCGGAAGGTACGGGTGCTGGCGCGCCAGGTGGTCCCGCTGCCAGTGGAGCAGGTTCCCCAGCAGCCGCGCGCACTCGTCGTCCAGGTTGTGGCCCGTCGCCACGACGTCGAAGCCCCCTTCCGCCGCGACCCGGTTGAAGAAGTACCTCTTCACGGTGCCGCAGATGGAGCACTCCTGCATCCGGATGCACCGGGCCGCCTCCGGGATCGGGATCCCTTCCTTCGCCAGCTCGACGACGACGGGGCGCTTCCCCCTCTCCCGCGCGTACGCCTCCACCTTCTCCCGCGAGCGCTCCGAGTAGCCCTCGATCCCCAGGTCGATGTAGAGCCCTTCCGTCTCGTACCCCATTTCCATGAGGACGTCCCACAGCACCAGGCTGTCCTTGCCGCCGGAGACGCACACCAGCACCCGGTCCCCGGGCGAAAGGAGCCGGTGCTTCCGGATCCCTTCCCGGACCTGCCGCTTGAAGAAGACGAAGAAGCATTCGGGGCAGAAGGCGGAGTGGTGGCTCGGCAGCTCGATCGCGGCCGCGGCCTTCCGGCAGCGCTTGCACTTCATGGCCGGGTCAGCCCCCCGAGACGACGGAGATGACGTCGATCGTCTCCCCGTCCTCCACGCGCATGTCCTTGGTGAGGAGCTTCTTTCCCTGCGTGACGATCACCGTGGACGGCCGAACCCCCGCGTCGGCGAGGAGGTCCATCACTCGGCGGGGCCCCGGGACCTCGAGCTCCTTTTGCTTCTGAGGAAGGCGGACGCGGATCATCCAAGAATTATACAGGATTGACATGGAAAGGTTTCATCATGGAATCAAGGTATTACGATCAAGCCGTCTCGCGCTCTCCCGGCCGGGACGGATATAATCCGAATAGAGGCCGGACAGCCCGGACCATGGTTCCTCCGGGCGCCGTACCAGGGGCGGCGTATGCGGACGAAGCGGCCGAATCATGCCTTGGCGGCGTTGGCGCTCCTCCTGGCGTTGCCGTCATGCGGCGGCGGGGGAAGCTTCGACAATCTCTATCCGATCTGGGTGCCCACGGATGTTCTGGTCGCCGACATCGACGGCGACGGCCGGCGGGACATCGTCACGATCGCACAGCTGGCATCCGGGCCGTCGCAGCGCGAAGGGCATCTCGTGGTCCGCAGACAGACTGCGCCCGGCTCCTTCGCGGCGCCGCAGACGTATATCGCAGGCGCTTATCCCTGGAAAATTGCGGCGGGGGACATCAACGGCGACGGGAAGACGGATCTCGTGGTCGCCGACGCGGGATCGTCCGCCGCCGGCTCGGCCGACGGCTTCGTATGGATGCTGACGCAGGACCCGGCGGGCGGGGGCGTCTTCCGATCGCCCCGCCTGCTTCTTCAGACCTCTTCCGATCCCGCCGGCATCGTCATCGGGGACATGAACGGGGATGGGCTGCCGGACCTGGTCGTCGCCACGCACCTGCCGGGGACCGAAGGCGCGACGATCCTGCTGCAGGACGCGGCGCGGCCCGGTGATTTCCTCCCGCCGGCGCCGCTTCCGTTGCCGGGAAACGCCGTGGCGGTCTGCGCGGGCGATCTCGATGGCAACGGCCGGACGGACATTGTGGTGAGGGTCGCCGTTTCGACCGTCCAAGGCATCAGCGACACGGCGCTGGGGGTCGTCTACCAATCCGCCGGCGGCATCCTCCTGCCCTGGGAACAGCTGCCCTCCGACCGGACAGGCCTGTTTTCGAACCTGCTTGCATCGACGGACCTGAACGGCGACGGCCTCGTCGACCTCGTCGAGTTCCTGGTTCCCCAGAGCACGGAATACCGTATCCACGTGGGGGCGCTGATCCGGTCTCCCGCGGGTCTTTTCCAGGGGACGGACAGCCTGCCGGCGGATCTTCGAGGAGCCAATGGCGCCGCGGCGGCGGATCTGGACGGGGATGGGCGGCCCGACCTGGCGATTGCCGGGAGCTACCCCGAGGGCTCTCCGAGCCGCGTGGAATCCCGCCTTTACATCCTTCACCAGGACGGGTCCGGCTCGTTCCTCTCTGCCGGGAGCATCGATATGCCGCTGCCCGCCTGGCGGGTCGCGGCCGGGGACCTCGATGGAGACGGCCTGAGCGACCTGGTCGTCCTAGGCGGCGAAAACAGGGTCATCCTGCTGCTGCAATCGGCGACGGAGCCGGGGAGCTTCGCCGGGCCGCGGATCCCGTGACCGGGACACGGCGGCGCCTTCCATCAGCGCCCGTGCTCCCCGGGTCCTCTACCGGGAGCCCCCGACGTCCTTGAGCTGGTGCGCCGCGGTGAAGTAGTGCCGGTACCCCTGGACCAGCAGGAGAAGGGACGTGATCGCCACGGCGCCCGTGATGGCGCACATGATGGCGATCTGGTAGCGCACCGCGATGATCGGCTCGGTCCCGGAGAGGATCTGGCCGGTCATCATGCCCGGCAGGGCGACGATGCCGGTGGCGGCCATGGTGTTCATGGTCGGGATCAGGCAGGCGCGGAAGGCGGTCCGCACCGCCGGCTCGGAGGCCTGCCGCCCGGTGGCTCCCAGGCAGATCGCCGTCTCGATCTCCTCGCGCCGGTCGTGCATCTCGGAGGAGAGGCGCTCCGCGGCCAGGCTGGCGCCGTTCATGGAGTTGCCGATGATCATCCCCGCCAGCGGGATCAGGTAGCGCGGGTCGTACCAGGGGGTGTACTCGACCACGAGGAGGCAGAAATAGAAGGTGACGGCGCCGCAGCCGACGAGGATTGAGCTCCCAGCCACGCGGTAGAAGTGGGGCATCTTCCTCTTGATGCGGGCGCCCATCACCTGCAGGGAGAAGGCACCCATCGTGAGGAGCATGAGCAGCACGAGGAGAGGGGAGCGGACGGCGAAGACCAGGTGCAGGAGGTACCCGACCGCTATGAGCTGGACCACCATGCGGAACGAAGCCCATAACAACTGCTTCCCCTGGCCGATCCCCCGCAGGCGCGAGAGCGCCACCGTCAGCAGGATCAGGCCGTAGGCCCACGCGAGGTGGATCAGCTCGAGGGGGACGATGTCCTGTTTATCCATGGGGTCGCTCCTCTTCCTCTCCCTTTTCCGTTCCCTCCAGGAACCGCCGGAACTCCTCGGAGCGCGGCTGAAGGAGCATCGCGGTCCCCGCCCCTTCCTCCAGGATCCGGCCCCCCTCCAGGTAGATGAGTCGGTCGGCGACCTTTTCGGAGAGGCGCAGGTCGTGCGTCACCAGGACGACGGCCAGCCGCTCGGAGCGGCAGATGTCCCGGAACGTCTCCGCCAGCCGGTCGGAGGTGGGGCGGTCCAGCGCGCTGGTCGGCTCGTCCAGCAGCAGGACCTGGGGCCGGCCGATCAGGACCCGGGCGAGGCTCACCCGCTGCTGCTCGCCCCCCGAGAGGGTCCGGGCGTCCCGGTCCAGGAGCTCCGCTGGGAGGCGGCTCGATTCCAGGGCGCGGGAAACCTCTGCGCTTCCGGGTGCGGGAAGCGGCGCGTTCCGGTAGAAGAAGGGGCGCTGCAGGTTGTGGAGGACCGTCCCCTCGAACATGAAGGGCTTCTGCTGCACCATCCCGATCCGGCGGCGCAGCTCGAGCGGGTCGATCCCCGCCAGCTCCTCCCCATCGAGGAGGATGCGCCCTTCGGTGGGGTCATCCAGGCGGTTGATCAGCCGGATCAGGGAGCTTTTCCCGCCGCCCGAGGGGCCGACGATGACGGTGGCCTCTCCCTGGCGCGCCTCGAAGGAGATCCCGGAGAGCACCGCCGCGTCCTTCCCCTCCGCGTTGCGCCGCACCTTCCCAACGTTTTCGAAACGAACCATCCCGGGCCTCCCCGTCGGCCTTTCCCAAGAGATACTACCCGTTTGCATAAAAAACAGGAAATGATTGAGCCGCCCCGGGGGCGGGTAGTAAGATGGGCATTCACCGACTTCTTTGGGAGGGAGAAAGGAATTGCGCAGGCGGCCGGCGGTGTTTCTCGTCCTCTCCCTCCTGGCGCTCGCGGCGGCGGCCGGCTGTTCGAAGCCCGAGCCTCCCGCGCCCGGGCCGGCGGTTCCCGCCGCGCCCCCCGGAGCACAGGCTTCCGAGCCGGCGGCCGCTCCGGCCGCGGGAGCGACCGCGGCGGAGATCGCGCAGGGGAAGGTTTCCTTCGGGAGGAAGTGCGGCGTCTGCCACGACATCGACCGGGCCGCGGGGGATCGCCGGGAAACCCGCGAAGGATGGGCCGCGATCGTGAAGGACATGCAAAACAAGAAGGCCGGCTGGATCTCCGACGCCGAGGCGGCGAAGATCCTCGAGTACCTCGTCGCGGAGCACGGAAAGGACTGATCGACGCCTGACCGGCCGCCGGCGGCTTTCGCCGCCCGGCCCGGGGGCTTTCGGAAAGGCGGGCGGACCCGGCGGCGGAAGGGGCGCCCGTTTTCGGTTTTTTAGGAAAAGGGGCGGCCCGTGGACATCCTGCTTTCCGTTTTCCCCGTGTTCCTGCTGATCGCGCTGGGCGCGCTCCTGCGGCGGTACGGGTTCCTGAAGGAGGGGTTCATCGACTCGGCGAACTCCCTCGTGTACTACATCCTTCTCCCCGCGCTGCTGTTCCACGAGATCAGCGCCACCGAGTTCCGCGAGGCGTTCCGCGGGCCGCTGGTGGTCGGGGGATACGCCGCCATCATCGCGGTGTTCGCGCTCGCTATCGTCCTGTCCCGCGGGATGACCCCTTCCGAGCGCGGCTCCTTCATCCAGGGGACGATCCGGGCGAACTTCGCCTACGTCGGGCTGCCGATCGTCTTCAACCTGGCGGGGCAGGCCGGGCTGCGCAAAGCGGGCATCCTCCTCGGCTTCGGCGTGCCCTTCCTGAACGCGCTCTCCGTCCTCGCGCTGATCCTCCCCCACGGGATGGGAAAAGGGAAGGGGCTCGACACGACGCGGCGGGTCGTGCGCCAGCTCGTGAGCAACCCGGCGATCATCGGCTGCATGGTCGCCATCGCATGGAGCCTGTTCAAACTCCCGGTCCCCGACATGGCGCGCCGGACGCTCAAGCTCCTGACCCCCGCGACGCTGCCGCTGTCGCTCCTGTGCCTCGGGGGATCCTTCTCCATCGACCGGGCGCGGAAGGGGTTCGCCCCCGCCGCGCTCGCCGCCTTCCTGAAGCTGGTGGTCCTGACCGGTATCGCCCTGGCGTTCTACCGGTGGCTGGGCGTGTCCGGGGAGGACCTGCTGGTGGGGATCGTCATGCTCGGCTGCCCCACGGCGGTCGTCACCTACGTGATGGCGGCACAGATGTCGGGGGACCCGGACCTGGCGGGGACCATCGTCATCACGTCCACCGCCGCCTCCGCGGTCACGATCACCGGGTGGCTGTTCGTGATCCGGTTCATGGGCTGGTGAGGAGCAGGACGATCGTCTTGACCGGGCCGAAGACGCCCGGGGCGAAGACCTGCCCGACGTCGGCGGTCCGCGACGGCCCCGAGCAGAAGGTGACGTTCCTCGGCGGGTCCGGCCCGAGGGCCGCCAGCGCGTCCTCCAGCCCCGTGTGCAGGGACGAGGCCGAAAGCAGGGAGACGTGCACCTTCGGGAGCAGTCCCGGCAGATGGGTCTTCCCGTCCGCGCTGGTCTCGATCACGGTCCCCGTCTCCGCGATGCCCGCCTCCGCCGTCCGGAAGCCCGCCGCCGCGGCCGCCGCCGCGCCGCCTCCCTCCCGGACCTCCGCGCACGAAACCAGCGTGAACGGGCCGAAGGGCGCCAGCGCTTCCGCGACCCGCCGGGCCGCCGCGTCGCCTTCCGGGGAGAAGAGGGCGGTGACGCCCTCCGCGCGCAGCGTCTCGCCCAGGTCGTGCAGCACCGATTCCGCCGGTCCCGCGAAGAGCAGGCCGCCTGCGGCCTCGAACGCCTCGGCGAAGCGGGCGGCCCGGTCCTCCGCGGCGACGGGTGCGGGCGCGTCGCCGCCGGCGGGCGGCGCCGGGGCGCAGGGGCATTCCTCCGTCGCGGATCGGAGGCGCAGGAGCAACAGGGCCCGTTCGTCGTCGCCGGTCATTCCCGCGCCCCCCTGCGGATCTTCCAAAGCTTCCGGAACGGCCGCCTCGCGACGGAGGGGAAGTCGCGCCGTTCCGTCCAGCCGGCGAAGGGATACGGCATTCCGCTCAGGGGGTGCCCCTTGCTGACGAGGCGGGAAAGCTCGCCGAGAATCCGCTCCAGCGCCTCGAGGACGCCCGCCCGCTTCATGACCGACGCGTACCCCTTGGCCCACGCGATTTCGGCGGGGGCTTTGAGGCCCTGGAACCGGGTGTCCGAGCGGAGCTCGAGCAGGAAGGCGGACAGCGGGACCTTCACGGGGCAGGCGTCGGAGCACGCGCCGCACAGGGTGCTGGCGTCGGGCAGGGCAGCGGCCTCGGACAGGCCGGCCAGCAGCGGCGTGAGGACCGCGCCGATGGGGCCGGGGTACACCCAGCCGTACGGGCGCCCGCCCACGCAGCCGTACACGGGGCAGGCGGAAAGGCAGGCGCCGCACCGGATGCATTTGAGCGCGTCGCGGTACTTGCCTTCGAGGATGGCGCTGCGCCCGCAGTCGATCAGCAGCACGTGCAGCCGCTGCGGCCCTTCCGCGTCGCCGTCCCTGCGGGGCCCGGTGAGGATCGACACGTAGGAGGGGAGCGGCTGCCCCGAGGCGCTGCGGGACAAAAGCCGCAGGAAGACCGGCAGGTCGGCCATGCGCGGGACCACCTTCTCGATCCCCGCCACGACCAGATGCACGCGGGGCAGCAGCGCCCCCGCGCGGGCGTTCCCGTCGTTCGACAGCAGGACGACCGATCCCGTCTCGGCGACCAGGAAGTTCGCCCCGGACACGCCCATCCCGGCCCGGGAGAAGCTCTCCTCAAGGCGCTTCCGCGCGATCGCCGAAAGCGTCGCGGCGTCGGCGGCCGGCGGCTCGCCGAGCTTCCCCTCGAACACCCGCGAGACGGCCTCCCGCGTCATGTGGAAGGCGGACGACAGGATGTGGGACGGCGGCTCCCCGGCGAGGCGGGCGACGTACCCCCCGAGGTCGGTCTCCACCTCCTCGACCCCCGCCTCCCGCAGGGCGTCGTCGAGGGAGATCTCCTCCGCGGCCGTCGACTTCGACCGGACGGCCAGCGCGACCCCCTCCTCCCTTGCGACGCGGGCAACGATTCCCCGCGCCTGGGCGGCGTCGCGAGCCACGTGGACGACCGCGCCCCTCTTTTCCGCCTCTTCGATGAACCGGGCGAGGTGGTCGCCCAGGCGCGACAGCGTTTCCCGCCGAAGCCCCGAGGCCCGCTCCCGGGCCGCCTCGAAACCGTCGAAGGACGCGACGGCGGCGGCGCGGCGCGCTTCGATGCGGCCGACCGCGTTCTCAAGGGCGTCCTGCAGTTCCTTGTCGGAGAGGGCCTTGAGCGCGTTCCGCTCGAACGCCCGGGAATCGGGCTCCATCAGGGCGGGCCCTCCTCTTCCTCCACCCGGGGCGCGCCCGCCAGGACCTGGGCGAGGTGGAGCGCCTTCACCGGGTAGCCGTACCGGGAGATCATCCCCCCGATGTTCAGCAGGCACCCCATGTCCGCCGTGGCGACATATTCGGCGCCGGTGGCCAGGATCCGCTCGATCTTCCGCTCCGTCATCGCGCACGAGATCTGCGGGTGGCGGACGGAGAAGACGCCGCCGAATCCGCAGCACCTCCCCGCCTCCTCCATCTCGACGAGCGCGACCCCGGGGATGGAGCGAAGCAGCGTCCGGGGGGGATCGGCCGCGCCGGCCTTGGGCCCCTTCGGAAGGCGGCACGATTCGTGGTACGTCACCGTGCCGGTGAAGGGGGATTTCGGGTCGGTCACCCCGAGGACGTCCACCAGGAAGCGGGAGAGCTCGTAGGTGCGCTCGGCGAAGGCGCGGGCCGCCGCCAGCGTCCGCGGTTCGTCGCGGAAGAGGACGGGGAAGCCGTCGTGGACCATCGCCGCGCAGGAACCGGAGGGGGTGACGATGTACCCGTCGTCGGGGAAGGAGCGCAGGAGCTTGCGCGCGACGGCCCGGGCCTCCTTCCGGTTTCCGGTGAAGAACGCCGGCTGGCCGCAGCAGGTCTGGGACAGCGGCGCGCCGACCTTGACGCCGAACCGCTCGAGGAGCTCGGTGGCCGCGAAGCACACGTCGGGGGCGAACGCGTCGGCCGAGCAGGAGAAGAAAAGGGAGGCGGAAACGGGTCCCTTGGGATCCATCCCCGTAGTATACGGCAACCGCCGCGGGCCGGGACCGGCATCCTTCCGGGAGTGCGCTTGGCGGGGGGGGGGATGGCGCCTCGCTCGCCCCCGGAAGGGACCGGCGCCGGCCCTATAGCGCCTCCCTGCCCCGTTCGCCCGTCCGGATCCGGACGACGTCCTCCAGATCGTAGATGAAGATCTTCCCGTCGCCGATCTTGCCGGTGCGCGCGGCGGTGAGGATCCGCTCGACCACCGCGGGGACCGTTTCCGCGGGGACGGCCACCTCGACCATGACCTTCGGGATGAACTCCACCACGTACTCCGCCCCCCGGTAGACCTCCGTGTGCCCCTTCTGGCGCCCGAACCCTTTCACCTCGTGGACGCTCATCCCGGTGACCCCGATCTCGCCGAGCGCGGTCTTCACCTCGTCGAGCTTGAACGGCTTGATGATCGCTTCGATCTTCTTCATGGCCCGCTACCTCCGTTCGACGAGCTGGAAATTGGGATAGGCGGAGTTTCCGTGCTCGTTGTAATCCAGCCCCTCGATCTCCTCTTCCTCGCTCACGCGGATGCCCCCCGTGAGCGCCTTGGTCGCGTACCAGAAACCCAGCGACAGGGCGAAGACGCACGCGGCGATCAGCCCCGCGCCCAGGAGCTGCGGCCCGAGCTGCGCCATGCCGCCGCCGAGGAAGAGCCCCTTCTTGGCCACTGCCGCCGCCGGGCAGACGGAGGGGTCGGCGAAGAGCCCCAGCGCGACGGTGCCGAACACGCCGTTGGCAAGGTGGACGGCGGTGGCGCCGACCGGGTCGTCGATCCCCATCCGGTCGAAGAAGAAGACCGCCAGCACCACCAGGACGCCCGCGACGAGCCCGATGACCAGGGAGCTGGCGACGCTCACGAAGGCGCATGGCGCGGTGATGGCGACGAGCCCCGCGAGGCAGCCGTTCAGCGTCATGCCGAAATCGGGTTTCCCGAGGAACAGCCAGGCCGCGATCATGGAGCTGACGGTCGCCGCCGCCGCCGCGACGTTCGTGGTGGTGGCCACATGGGCGATGGAGGGGCCGTCCGCGGCCATCGTGGAGCCGGGGTTGAAGCCGAACCAGCCGAACCACAGGACCAGAACGCCGATGGCGGCGGAGGTCATGTTGTGGCCGGGGAGGGCGTTCACTCTGCCTCCCGGGCCGAATTTTCCTATGCGGGGACCGAGGACGACGACGCCGGCCAGGGCGGCCCAGCCGCCGACGGAGTGGACCACCGTCGAGCCCGCGAAGTCGAGGAACCCCTTGCCGGCGAGCCATCCGCCTCCCCAGATCAGGTGCCCGCCGACGGGATAGATCACCCCTACCAGGAAGATCGTGAAGATGAGGAACGACTTGAACTTGATCCGCTCGGCGACGGCGCCGGAGACGATCGTCGCGGCGGTGCCGGCGAACACGAGCTGGAAGAAGAACTTCGCCCAGAACGGCACGCCCGTCCAGTTGAGGGCGTGGTAGACGCCCTTGTAGGCGTCGCCCGTCGCGGGGCTGTTATCGGCGCCAGACGCGAAGAACAGCCCGGAAAGACCCACGACCGGGTTGCCGTCGCCGAACATGAGACCGAAGCCCAGGAAAAGGAATGCCATCGAGGAGACCGCGAACACCACGAAGTTCTTGAAGAGGATGTTCACGGTGTTCTTCGCCCGGCAGAAGCCGGACTCCACGAGGGCGAAGCCCAGGTTCATGAAGAAGACCAGGAACGCCGCGATCATCACCCAGAGGGTGTCCATGGCGATCTTCTGGTTTGCGATGGCGTCCGCCATCTCCTTCGTGAAGGCCGGGGCCGCGTCGCCCGCGGCGGCCGCCCCTTCCGCCGCGAGGGCGGGGAGGGCCGCGACGGCCGCGAGGATCAGCGCCGCGAGCCCCGTGATCCGGACCATCCGTGTCGTCAGCAGTTTGTCCATGCCGATTCTCCTTTTATCGTTCGCCCGTCATCCGGTTGCCGTACCGCGCCACACGCGTCACGGGAAGTTGATGTCGACCTGCAGGGTGACGGTGTTCTGCCCGCCGGTCAGCTTCTCGTTATAGATGTCGTAGCCGAGCAGCACGCTCACGTTCTTCGCGAAGGCCCAGGAGGCGCCGAAGCTCAAGGCCCCGAGGGCGGAGTCGCCGCCCTGGTAGTCGACCGCCAGCCACAGCTTGTCGGAGATCTCGGTCATGACGCGGTCCCACGACAGCAGCAGCCCCTTTTCATCCGAGGCGCCGTTCTGGTCCAGCAGCGCCTTCCTGTTGCCGACGTAGTAGCCCGCGGAGAGCCGGCCGATGACCGGGACCGTCTTCGCCGCGAGGGCGTACACGATGTCCTGCTTCGTGGTGAGTTCGCCGTTTCGGGCATCGCCGCTCTTCGTGCCGAAGTTGTAGCCGCCGACCGCGAGGGCGGGGGAGAGCTTGAAGAGGGCGTCCTCGGGAGTCCCCAGCTTCGCGTGGAAGTAGAGCGGGTGGTTGTCCGCATCCCCCCCCGCGGAGATCACGTCGAAGCCGATCTCCGCCTGGATCTTCTGATACGGGAGGATCCCGACGGTGGGGCCGACGACGTACGAGGGGCCCGTCCGGCTTCCGTCGTCGTTGGCCCCGTCGCGCAGGTAGGTGTCGAAATTCAGGTGGACCGTCTTGTACGGCTGAACGTCCGTGGACGGGATCCAGACCTGCGTGGAGGGCGTGGCCGTCGCGGCGGACGCGGCGAAACCGCACAGCCCGATCGCCGACAGGGCGATGCCCGCCATCTTCCGGAATCTTCTGGTCGCATTGCTGCTCGCCATGGTTTCTCTCCCCCTTGGGTTTTTCGACTAGATGCGTCGGGGAAGACAAGAGCATCGGCCGTGCCATGAACGCGGCGAGGCAGAAAGGCGGGGGGAACCCGGCGGTTCCAGGAAGGAATACGGGACGGCGACCGCGGAACGGCGCCCCGCGGGCGGCCTGGCGATTACGACATAAATGTAGAGTTATCTACAAAACCAGGCGCTATTTCCAGGGGGAGGCGAGGCCGAACTTCTTCATCTTGTAGGCGACCTGCCGGGGCGTCCAGCCCAGCACCTTCGCGGCGCGGGCGATCACCCACCCCGTCCCCTCGAGGGCGCGGCGCAGCTCCTCGCGCTCCAGCTCCTTCAGGTACTCTCCCCGGGCGCGCTGCCCGGGGGAGGGCGCCCGGAACGGGGGGGCCGCCCCGGCGGGCGCCGACGGGAGGCCGGGCTGCGGGCCGGGGGAGGATGCGCCAGGGGCTTCCGGGGGCGCGGCGGGCAGCCGGATCGCGCGGGGAAGGTCCTGCGCGTGGATCACCGGCCCCTTGGCCATGACCACCGCGCGCTCCACGAGGTTCTCCAGCTCCCGCACGTTCCCGGTCCACCGGTAATCGAGCAGCAGGTCGAGCGCCTCCCGGGAGAAGGCCACGCTCTTGGCGTGCTCCCGGTTGAACCGCTCCAGGAAATGCTCCGTCAGCGAAGGGATGTCCTCGCGGCGGTCGCGCAGCGGCGGGAGGTAGATCGGGATCACGTTCAGCCGGTAGTAGAGGTCCTCCCGGAAGGAGCCTTCGGCCACCATCCTTTCGAGGTCCGCGTTCGTGGCGGCGATGATCCGCACGTCCGCGGGGACGGACCGGTTCTCGCCGAGCCGCTCGAAGCGGCGCTCCTGCAGCACGCGCAGGAGCTTCGCCTGGAGACCCAGCGGCATCTCGGAAATCTCGTCCAGCAGCAGCGTGCCGCCGTTGGCCTGCTCGAACTTGCCGGCGTGGGCATTGCTGGCGCCGGTGAACGCGCCGCGCTCGTAGCCGAACAGCGTCGCCTCCAGCATGTTCTCGGGAATCGCCGCGCAGTTGAT